>NZ_WWIQ01000001.1:0-1621 GCF_009862985.1 Streptomyces sp. SID5464
AGAGGTCGTTCTCTTTCCGAACCCCATGTGCGGTTTCTGCTGGTCAGACATGAAGTGGCGGCTGGCGCGGAAGTGTCGTTCCGTTGCTGACCGAGACTTCATGGAGGTGGCGGATGCCGTCGATGCGGGCGGTCTTGGAAGCGCGGCAGAAGGCCTCGGCGAGGCGGGTGGAGGAACTCGAAGGCGAGCTGGAGCAATTGCGGGCGGCTCTGGCGGACGCGGAAGAGGTGCTCAGGCGCCGGGTGATCGGCCTGGAACAGTATTTGGAGGCGCTGGCCGAGGAGGATGCGCCCATCGTGGCCGTCGTGTCGCAGAAGAAGCCGGTGGGACCGCGCCGGGCGGTTCCCCACCGGCAGGAGGCACCCGGAGTCGAGGTGTTGTCGGTGGACTACCAGGCATTGATGGCCGCCGCTTCGGATGCCGGATCCGATGGGCTCGGTGCCCGGCGGGCAGCGGTGGTGCTGGGCTGGGACAGCGCGTCCGCCTCGCGCGTCGAAGGGGCCATGGCCCGGCTGAAACGGCTGGTGGAACGGGGCCGGCTGGTCGAGGAGAAGCCGGGCAGGTTCATGCTGCCCGCGCCGGGGCAGGACGCTGCTGGCGCTGGGCGGCCAGTCGGCGGCTCATGAGCATGGTCATCGACCACAGGATGACGCTCTCGCTGGTGTCGGTGCGTCGTTCGTAGTCACGGACCAGGCGCCGGCTTCGCAGGAGCCAGGCGAAGGATCTCTCGACGACCCAGCGGCGGGGCAGGACCTGAAAACCCTGAACGTCGTCGCTGCGGCGGACGATGTCGAGGACGACTCCGAGGTGCTGGGTGGTCCAGTCGGTGAGGTGGCCGGTGTAACCGCCGTCGGCCCAGACCCGGGCCAGTCGGCGGAGGCGATGCTTTGCTGCGGGCAGCAGGGTGCGGGCAGCGTCCCGGTCGGTCGTGGAGGCCGGCGTGACAGCCACGGCCAGAAGCAGTCCGAGGGTGTCGGTGAGCAGGTGGCGCTTGCGCCCGTTGATCTTCTTCCCGGCGTCGTATCCCCGCGAGGCGTGGGGGACGGTGGCGTCTGCCTTCACCGACTGCGAGTCCACGACCGCCGCACTCGGCTCCTCCTTGCGGCCCTCAGCCAGGCGGACGACCTCACGCAGCCGGTCGTGCAGCTCGCCCACCAGCTCCGTGTCCCGCCAGCGGGCGAAGAAGGCGTAGACCCGCGGCCAGGGCGGGAAGTCGGCGGGCATCGCCCGCCACTTGATGCCGTTGTCGACGAGGTAGCGCACCGCGTCGATCATCTGCCGGTGACAGTAGCCCTCCGGCCTGCCGCCCCGGCCCGCTAGCCATCCCGGCACCGGCAGCAGATCCCTCACCAGGGCCCACTCCGCATCGCTCATGTCCGAGCCGTACCGGGGCTGGCGCTCTGGCCGGTCGGCCGCGTTCCCGAACCGATGGGCGAGACAGTCACACCCAGGAGTGGACGGACTGGACCCGGCGACCACGACCACGCGACACTTCGACAACAGGGCCTCTTGCTCCTCGCTGGACTCGACAACCGCGAGCTACCAAGAGGCCCTTCCTCTATGCCCCACCAGCAAACAAGTCACCCGATCCAGGACCCCGTTCGAACCAGACCGAGCACAC
>NZ_WWIQ01000001.1:1733-6529 GCF_009862985.1 Streptomyces sp. SID5464
CCGAGCACACGACCGGATAGAGAACGGCCAGTTAGCCGCTGTAAGCGATCACTCGGGTCGGAAATGTCGATGAGAAGTGACAACACCGGAGGCCCCAACTGATCCATGCCGGGCGCCTGGGTGAGTTTGATCCAGACGACAGTGGTCCGATGCGGGCGGTGCGTGAAGGGCCGGATGGCGGTGGGGAGCCGGCAGTGAAGGGGCGTTGCTCAAACTCACAGACGTCGCGCTGCAAGTCGCCGAGCACACGTCGTTCTTCTCGACCTTGATCTGCCTACCAGGTGACCGGAAGTTCATGCACGCCGTAGACCGTCATGGCCGACCGCAGTGGCACTTGCTCGGGCGCGACAGTGAGACGTAGTGCCGGGAAGCGGCGAAGCAGTGCGGGGAGGGCGATGCGCATTTCGGCGCGGGCCAGTCGCTGCCCGAGGCACCGGTGGAGGCCGTGACCGAACGCGAGGTGTCCGGCCGTGGAGCGGGTGAGGTCAAGCGCGTCCGGGTCGGCGAAATGATCAGCGTCCCGGTTCGCCGCGGAAAGTGCGACGGTGACGGATTCACCGGCCTTGATCAGGCAGCCGTGCAGCTCGATGTCCTCGAGCGCGACGCGGACCACGTGATGGATGACAGTGAGGTAGCGCAGCAGCTCCTCGACCACTGCTGGGGCGTCTTCCTCCTTGCCGCGGACCTCGGCTAACTGTGCGGGGTTGGCCAGCAGAGCGAAAGTGCCCAGCGCAAGCATGTTCGCCGTCGTCTCGTGCCCGGCCATCAGGAGCAGGAGCGCCAGTCCGGCCCTCTCGTCCGCAGTAAGTCCCTCGTGCGCAGCGAGCCCGCTGAGCACGTCTTCCTCTGGCCAGGAACACTTGTGGCGCAGCAGGTCCCGTAGATATGCCATGAGCTCCCTGACCGCCTCTTGCCGGCGTTCCGGTGTGAGGTCGATGTTCAAGAGCGTGGCGGCGTTCCGCTGGAACCCCTGCCTGTCGGAGTAGGGCACCCCGAGCAGTTCGCCGATCACTTGTGACGGGATCGGCAGCGCGAATGCCTTGAACAGGTCGGCCGGGCCCCCGGCGAGCTCCATCGCGTTCAACTGGTCATTGACGATCGCTTCGATCTCCGGTTCGAGGAGCTTCATCCGGCGCACCGTGAAGTCACCGGTGAGCAACCGCCGATAGCGGTCGTGCTCGGGCGGGTCCATGCGGAGGAAGAATCCCGGCGGCACGGGCGCCGTTGCCGGCTGGCCAATCGGTGAGCGCATGTGGTCCGGGCGGACGCTGAATCGGGGATCTGCCAAGACCGCCCGCGCTGCGGCGAAGCCGGTCACCAACCACCCCTGACCACCGTCGACGTAGGTCATCCGATGGATGGGGCCGAGCCCCTGCCGGCGGCGCAGTTCCTCGGGCGGATCGAACGGGTTCTGGCGGGCCGTGGGCATGACCATTGCCGGGGACGTGCTCTCCATCGGCCGCTCCTCGGTCGGTACGGACCTCCCGATAAAACATCACTCAATGCAAAACGTCAATGAATGCAAAATTACATCGCATGCGGTAAGGTGCTGTCGTGACCAGCGACCCAGGGCTGCGCCAGCGGAAGAAGATGCGCACGAGGCAAGCGCTCATCGAAGGCGCCCTGCGATTGTTCGCC
This sequence comes from Streptomyces sp. SID5464, assembly GCF_009862985.1. Lineage (NCBI taxonomy): Bacteria > Bacillati > Actinomycetota > Actinomycetes > Kitasatosporales > Streptomycetaceae > Streptomyces > Streptomyces sp. SID5464. The sequence continues at coordinate 3,372 of NZ_WWIQ01000001.1, forward strand.
GAGAAGGGTTACGACCAGACAACCGTGGCGGAGATCGCGGCCACCGCGGACATCGCGACACGGACCTTCTTCAGCTACTTCGACAGCAAGGACGACATCGTCTTCTTCGACGACAGGTCGCGGCTGGAGCGCGCGGTCGAGATCATCGGAGAACGGCAGCCCGGCGAACCGGTGGCCGACCTGCTGCGGCGCGTCATCGACCAGAGTGTTTTCGCGGACACGGACTCGGAGTTGGCGCGGAAGGTCGGCCCAGCTCGGACCCGGCTGATCGCGTCGGTCCCGGCACTTCAGGCGCGCGAACTGCACCTGCTGTTCGACATCCAGCTACAGCTGACCGAAGCGCTCCACCTCGCTTGCCCCGAGCTGGACCTCGTCGAGGCCGCCGCGGCGGTGGGATCGCTGGTCGGGGCGATCAAGGTCGTCGTCGCCGCATGCCAAAAGCGGGGCAACCGGCCGGAGCAGACCTACAAAGCCGTTCAAAGGGCCACCGACATCGCGATCGACGGCCTCAACTCGCTCCCCCGCCCGGCTTAGCGTGTTCAGCGCACGCGCACTCGGTCGTGGCACGGATAGCGGTGAACGCTGTCTCTGGCCGGTTTTTGAGGCTCGGACGGGTCAGCCTGAGGCTGCCCTCTGCGTCTGGGCGGCCCGGGTGCTGGCGAGCCGGTAGGAGTCGGTGCCGGTCTCGATGATGTTTCCGCCGAAGGTGAGGCGGTCGACGATGGCCGCGCAGAGCCGTGGATCGGTGAACGTCTTCGTCCAGCCGCCGAACGATTCGTTGGAGGCGATGGCGACGCTGTTCTTCTCCTCGCGTTCGGTCAGCACCTGGAACAGCAGCTCAGCGCCCCTGCGGTCCAGCTCCATGTAGCCGAGTTCGTCTATGCAGAGGAGATCGACGCGCCCGTAGCGGGCGATGGTCTTGGTCAGGATCTTCTCGTCCGCGGCTTCGACCAGCTCGTTGACCAGTTTGGTGGCCTGTGTGTAGCGGACCCGGAGGCCAGCCATGGCGGCCTCCGTGCCGAGCGCGATCAGGAGGTGGGACTTGCCGGTTCCGGAGTCGCCGATCAGGCAGAGCGGCAGTCCTTTCTTGACCCATTCGCAGGTGGCCAGGGTGTGGATGACGGCTGGGTCGATGTTCGGGTTGGCGTCGAAGTCGAAGGCCCTGATCGACTTCTCTCGCGGGAACTGCGCCGCCTTGATGCGTCGTTCGGAGCGGCGGCGGGCCCGGTCGTCGCACTCGGCCATCAGCAGTTCGGCGAGGAAGCCGCGATAGGACATCTGGTCGCGGGCGGCGGCTTCGGCCAGTTCGGGGAACTGGGCCCGGATGGTAGGCAGCCTCAGCATGCGGCATGCCTGGTCGACGGCGGCGGTGGCGGCCTGTTCGGTCAGCCCTCGGTGTCGTTTGAGTGTCACGGCATCTCTCCCTGGATTGCGGGGCGGTCGGCCGGCTGCCGTGCTCGCAGCAGCTGGTCGTAGGCCGCGGCCGAGGGCAGCGGCCGGGTGTCGGGCGGCAGCTGGGCAAGCCGCGGTTCGGTCAGCGAGGTCACGTTCGTCCGGTCCGGCTCCGCCGGGACAGGAGCCGCGACCTCGTCGGCTTCGGCCGCCTTCCGTGCCTCCAGGGCGACGGCGTCCGCGGTCAGTGCGCCGGCCCTGAGCGCGGAGGCGAGCCCGGCGACCAGGTGTTCGTGGGGGACGTGGCGGCCCATCAGCAGGACTTCGATCAGGGCCCGGGTGCCGTCCCGCTCGCCGTGGGCGGCCTTCGCCGCCTCCCACCAGGCGTCATGGGACGGGCGTGAAGTTGCCTGCGGAACGGGCCTGTTCGAGGGCGGTGGCCCCGGGAAACGCTCCGGGCTTGCGGACCAGGGCTTCCAGGTAGTGGTCCAGATCCAGCCGGGTCTGTCCCTTGGCGATCAGCCGTTCGTGGCGGGCGACCTCCTGCTGGCCGTCGTAGACCACCAGCTCGGACGCGTGCAGCGTTGCCCGGAGCGTCCGGCCGATCAGCCGTACCGGCATACCGGCACCGAGTAGCGGTTGGTGCGGACGCTGATCTGGCTGAAGCGGTCGACCCGCAGGCTGAACAACCGCCCGGTCTCAAAGGGTTCGTCCGGTAACGGCTGCAGCAGTGGCCGTTCGACGGCGAAGTACTCGCTCACCGGCCGGGGCCGGGAGCCGATCCGGCGCTGTTCGTCCTCCTCATCCCGCTGCTCGATCATCGCGTTCAGCTGGGCAAGGGAGACGACTTCTGGGACGGGGACCATATGGTTCCGGCGGAACCAGCCGATCTGCCCCTCGACCCCACCCTTCTCGTGGGCGCCCTCGATGCCGGGCAGGCAGTAGGCCGCGTCGATGCCGTAGTGCGACCGGAACGCGGTCCACCGCTCGTTCTCCGCGCGGGAGCGTGAGCTGAGTACCCGGGAGACCGCGGAGCGGAGGTTGTCGTAACGGACCTTGCCGGTGGGCACTCCGCCCAGCACGCTGAGAGCGTGGACGTGGCCTTCGAGGAACGCCTCCTGGCCGCAGGAGGCGAAGACGCGGTGCACGGCCTTGCCCGAATACGACAGGCGCATCGCGAACACGAAGCAGGTGACCAGCTCACCGGCCAGACGTACCTTCACGTCGCCGAAGTCCACCTCCGCCTCGGCCCCCGGCCTGTGGGACTGCGGAATGAACGCGTGTACCACCCCGCGGCCAGCCTCAACAGCGACCTGGGGGCGACGGTCGGCGACATAGGCCCGCACCATCGGATAGGTCACCGCCTCCGCCCCGTGCTCGTCCAGGAGCCGGTCGAAGATCCGCTTGACCGTGTGACGCTGCTTGCACGGCGCATCCAGATCCGCCCGGAGCATCTGGTCGATCAACGGCTTGTAGGCATCCAGGCGGGTGCCGCGCGGCCGCGGCTTCTTCTGCGGCTCCGGCCAGACCGACTCCAACGCGGCCTTCACCGTGCGGAATCCGACTCCGTACTCACGCATCAAGGCCCGGTACGACATCCCTACCCGGGCATCACGGCGGATCGCCGCGTACAAGTCGACCTTGGATTTCGGTGGCGTCATCGCAGCCTCATCCCGCAGGGCACGTCAATGCTCCCACCGCAAGCCCCCGGGTGTTGTCAGAACCTAGTGACCTGAGTCAGAGATTCGTCGTTAGTCGGGCATGAG
>NZ_WWIQ01000001.1:6626-7731 GCF_009862985.1 Streptomyces sp. SID5464
AGATTCGTCGTTAGTCGGGCATGAGTCGTCCGGGTCCGAAGATTCCGCCGTTGTCGGTCACCGATGCCCAGCGGGCGGTGCTGGAAGGCTGGTTACGCCGCCGTACGACGGCTCAGGCTCTGGCTCAGCGGTCGCGGATCGTGCTGGAGTGCGCCGAAGGCCACTCGATCATGGAGGTGTCCCGCCGGCTGCGGATCGCTCCGGACACGGTCCGCACCTGGCGGCGCCGCTTCATCGAGCGGGGACTGGACGGCTTGTGCGACGACCTGCGGCCCGGCGTGCCCCGGAAGATCACCGATGCCGACGTCGAGCGGGTCATCGTCAAGACGCTCGAGGAGACGCCGAAGAACGCGACCCACTGGTCGACCAGGTCGATGGCCACGGCCACGGGGATGTCCCAGTCGACCATCTCGCGGATCTGGCGGGCGTTCGCCCTGGCCCCGCACCGGTCGCAGACGTTCAAGCTGTCCACCGACCCGCTGTTCATCGACAAGGTCCGCGACGTCGTCGGTCTGTATCTCGATCCGCCCGAGAAGGCCCTGGTGCTCTGCGTGGACGAGAAGTCGCAGATCCAGGCACTGGACCGGTCCCAGCCTGTTCTGCCGATGGTGCCCGGCGTTCCCGAACGCCGCAGCCACGACTACGTCCGGGCCGGCACCACGACCCTCTTCGCCGCCCTCGAGGTCGCCACCGGCAAGGTCATCGGCTCCCTCCACCGCCGCCACCGGAGTTCAAGAAGTTCCTCGCGAAGCTGGACAAGGAAGTCCCGGCTGATCTGCAGGTTCATTTGATCCTGGACAACTACGCGACCCACAAGACCCCGGACATCAAGCGGTGGCTGCTGGCGCACCCTCGGTTCCACCTGCACTTCACGCCGACCAGCGCGTCCTGGCTGAACCTGGTCGAGCGGTGGTTCGCCGAACTGACCCAGAAGAAGCTCAAGCGCGGCGTCCACCGCTCCGTCCAAGCCCTCGAACGCGACATCCGGGCCTGGCTCGCCGACTGGAACGAGCACCCCAGACCGTTCGTCTGGACGAAGACAGCCGACGAGATCCTCGACAAAGTCGCCGCCTACTGCCGACGAATCTCTGACTCAGGTCACTAG
>NZ_WWIQ01000001.1:7841-137839 GCF_009862985.1 Streptomyces sp. SID5464
GACTCAGGTCACTAGGCGGAACCCGAAAATCCGCCGATGCTGCGCACATGACATCTAACCTGATGCCCCGTCAGCTGACAAGACGTCAGATCCTCGGCATGGCAGCCCTGCAAACCGCAGCCACCCTGGGATTCACCCGCATCGGACTCGACTCCGCCCGAGCGGCGCAGCCACACGCAGTCGACACCGCCCCCGCCATCGTCGTCGGCTCCGGCTACGGCGGCGCCGTAGCCGCCCTCCGCCTCGCCCAGGCCGGCATCCGCACCCTCGTCCTGGAAATGGGCCGCCTCTGGAACACCGCGGGCCCGGACGGCAACGTCTTCTGCTCCACCCGCACCCCGGACCAGCGCTCCATGTGGTTCCGCACCCGCACCGAGGCCCCCCTGGGCACCTTCCTGTGGCTGGACGTCGTCAACAGGGACATCAGCCGCTACCCGGGCGTCCTGGACCGCGTCCACTTCGCGCAGATGTCCGTGTACGTCGGCCGGGGCGTCGGCGGCGGCTCGCTGGTCAACGGGAGCATGGCGGTCACCCCGCCGAGGGCGTACTTCGCCGAGCAGTTCCCCACCGTCGACGCCGACGAGATGTACGGCACGTACTTCCCGCGCGCCCGCGCCGCCCTCGGCGTGAACACCGTCGACCCCGCCTGGTTCGAGTCGACGGACTGGTACCGCTTCACCCGCGTCTCCCGCAAGCACGCCGACAACGCCGGCCTGCGGACCACCTTCGTGCCGAGCGTCTACGACTTCGGCCACATGGCGCGCGAGGCGGCCGGCACCGCCCCGAAGTCCGCGCTCGCCGGCGAGGTCATCTACGGCAACAACCACGGCAAGCGCAGCCTCGACAAGACCTACCTCGCCGCCGCCCTCGGCACCGGCAAGGTCACCATCCACACCCTGGAGAAGGTGCGCGCGATCAGCAGGGCGCCGGACGGCACCTACGTCCTGACCGCCGACCGCATCGACGCCACCGGCCGGGTCGTCGAGACCAAGGAGTACGGCTGCACGTACCTCTTCCTCGGCGGCGGCAGCCTCGGCACCACCGAACTGCTGCTGCGCGCCCGGGAGACGGGCACCCTGCCCGATCTCGACCCCGGCGTCGGCACCGGCTGGGGCACCAACGGCAACGTGATGCTCGGCCGGGCCAACCACCTGTGGGACACGGTCGGAGCGAACCAGTCGACCATGCCGGTCATGGGCATCGACGACTGGGCCAACGCCGCCAACCGCGTGTTCGCCGAGATCGCCCCGCTGCCGACCGGGCTGGAGCACTGGGTGAGCCTCTATCTGGCGATCACGGGGAACCCGGAGCGGGCGTCCTTCTCGTACGACACCGGCTCGGGCGAGCTGCGCCTCGGGTGGACGGCCGCCCACAGCGCGGTCTCCGTGGCCATGGCCAGGAAGCTGTTCGACCGGATCAACGCGGCCAACTCGACGATCTACCGCTACGACCTCTTCGGATCGAGCAGCAAGGTCTTCGCCGACGACTTCACCTACCACCCGCTGGGCGGCTGCGTGCTGGGCCGGGCGACGGACGACTACGGGCGCGTGAAGGGGTACCCCCGGCTGTACGTCACGGACGGCTCGCTCGTGCCCGGGTCGCTCGGGGTGAACCCCTTCGTGACCATCACCGCGCTCGCCGAACGCACGATGGCGCGGGTCCTCGCCGAGGACACCGCGCCATAGCCGACCCCTGGGGTCACTTCGCGTAGATCGCCTCGACCTCGTGCGCGTAGTCCTTCGCCACCACGTTCCGCTTCAGCTTCAGCGAGGGGGTCAGGTGGCCCGACTCCTCCGTGAACTGGGAGGACAGAATGCGGAACTTCCGCACCGATTCCGCCTTCGACACCGCGGCGTTGCCGTCGTCGACCGCCGCCTGGATCGCGGCCAGCAGATCCGGGTCCTCGCACAGCGACGCCGCGGTGGAACCCGCCGGCTTGCCGTGGTCCGCGCACCAACGGCCCAGGAACTCCTCGTCGATGGTGATCAGCGCGCCGACGAACGGCCGCCCGTCGCCCACCACCATGCACTCCGCGACCAGCGCGTGCGCCCGGATGCGGTCCTCGATCACGGCCGGGGCGACGTTCTTGCCGCCCGCGGTGACGATGATCTCCTTCTTGCGGCCGGTGATCCGCAGGTAGCCGTCCTCGTCGAGGGTGCCGATGTCACCGGTGTGGAACCACCCGTCGGCCAGCGCCTCCGCGGTCGCGCCGGGGTTGTTCCAGTACTCCTTGAACAGGTGCTCGCCGTGCAGCAGCACCTCGCCGTCGTCGGCGATCCGGACCACCGAACCGGGCAGCGGCTGGCCGACCGTGCCGATCTTCTGCCGGTCCCAGGGGTTGAACGCGGTGGCCGCGCAGGACTCGGTCAGGCCGTAGCCCTCCAGGACCGTGAAGCCGATGCCGCGGAAGAAGTGGCCGAGGCGCTCGCCCAGCGGGGCACCGCCGGAGATGGCGTACTCGCCCCGGCCGCCGAGGACCGCGCGGAGCTTGCTGTAGACGAGCTTGTCGAACGTCCTGTGCTTGATCCTCAGGCCGAGGGAGGGGCCCGAGGGGGTGTCCAGCGCCTTGCTGTACGCGATCGCCGTGTCGGCGGCCTTGTCGAAGATCTTGCCCTTGCCGTCGGCCTGCGCCTTGGCGCGCGCCGAGTTGTAGACCTTCTCGAAGACCCGCGGCACGCCCAGGATCAGCGTCGGGCGGAACGCGGCCAGCTCGTCGGTGAGGTTCTTGATGTCCGGGACACAGCCCAGCTTGATCGGCGCCATCATCGGCGCGATCTGCACCAGCCGCCCGAAGACGTGCGCGAGCGGGAGGAACAGCAGCACCGAGCACTCACCGGTGCGGAACAGCGGACGCAGCCGCTCCACGATGTTGCCGCACTCCGCGAAGAAGCTGCGGTGGGTGAGCACGCAGCCCTTGGGGCGGCCGGTGGTGCCCGAGGTGTAGACGATGGTCGCCGGGTCGTCGGCCTTGGCGAACGAGCCGCGCTCCTCGACCGTCTCGTCGGTGACGTCCTGGCCGAGCCGGCCCAGCTCGTCGATGCCGCCGCCGTCGATCTGCCACACGTGCTTGAGCGCCGGAAGCCCGTCGCGCACCGACTCGATCGCGGCCGAGTGGGCGTCCGACTCCACGACACAGGCGGTCGCGCCGGAGTCGCCGAGGATCCACTGCACCTGCTCCGGCGAACTGGTCTCGTACACCGGCACGGTCACCGCGCCCGCGCTCCAGATCGCGAAGTCCAGCAGCGTCCACTCGTAACGGGTGCGGGACATCAGGCCCACCCGGTCGCCCGGCTGGACCCCGGCGGCGATCAGCCCCTTCGCGGCCGTGTGCACCTCGGCGAGGAAGGCGGTGGCCGTGACGTCCTGCCAGGCGCCGCCGACCTTGCGGGCGATGACGGCGACGTCCGGGTGCTGCGCGGCGTTTCTGCGGACGATGTCGGTCAGATTGCCGTCCGCAGGGACCTCGTACAAAGCCGGAAGGCTGAACTCGCGCAAGACTGCTGCTCCTCATAGGGCGCCGGCGCCACGACGTTGTGTGATGCGACGGTCCGGTCCAAGGCTCGGGCAGGTGCTCGGACATTCACTTGTTGAAATGCAGAGCACGACTGGACTGCCCGGACGTTACCCGCCGGTATGCGTCTCCGACAGGGGGTCCCGTCGAGATGTTCGCTGCGTCACACAGTTGGGTATTCCTTCGCGCACAGTAGTCCACCCACTAACTGACTGGCCAGTAACCGCAGGTAGGGCCGCCACTGTTCACAACCGCACCGCTCGACCTACCCTTGATCGCCATGGCACCCACACCAGCCGGAAAACACAGGACGCGCGTGCATGTGGTGAGCGACGTGCACGGCAACGCCCGTGACCTGGCCAGGGCCGGCGAGGGCGCCGACGCCCTGATCTGCCTGGGCGACCTCGTCCTCTTCCTCGACTACGCCGACCACTCGCGCGGCATCTTCCCCGACCTGTTCGGCGCCGAGAACGCCGACCGCATCGTCGCGCTGCGCACCGCCCGCCGCTTCCAGGAGGCGCGGGAGTTCGGGGCCCGGCTGTGGGCCGGCGTCGGCGAGGACCGCGCCTCGGTGATCGAGAAGGCGGTGCGCAAGCAGTACGCCGAGATGTTCGCGGCGTTCCCCACTCCTACGTACGCGACCTACGGCAATGTCGACATGCCGCCCCTGTGGCCGGAGTACGCCGGCCCCGGCACGACCGTCCTCGACGGCGAGCGCGTCGAGATCGGCGGCTGGGTCTTCGGCTTCGTCGGCGGCGGCCTGCGGACGCCGATGCGGACACCGTACGAGATCAGCGACGAGGAGTACGCGGCGAAGATCGAGGCGGTCGGCGAGGTCGACGTGCTGTGCACGCACATCCCGCCCGAAGTGCCCGAACTGGTCTACGACACCGTCGCGCGCCGCTTCGAGCGCGGCAGCCGGGCCCTGCTGGACGCCATCCGCCGCACCCGCCCCCGCTACTCCCTCTTCGGGCACGTCCACCAGCCGCTGGTGCGGCGGATGCGGATCGGGGCGACCGAGTGTGTGAACGTGGGGCACTTCGCGGGGACCGGTACGCCGTGGGCGCTGGAATGGTGAGGACGTCCCAGGTCGGGTGAGATCGGCGGGTCCCGTGCGCGGTAGCCTTCACGCTGCACGCGTTTGCGCACGACGACCTCATACCGGCCCGTATCTGGAGGAGCCACGGCGATGGCGGAACACACCAGCTCGAGCATCACCATCGAGGCGGCCCCGGCCGACGTCATGGCGGTCATCTCCGATTTCGCCCGCTACCCGGACTGGACGGGCGAGGTGAAGGAGGCCGAGGTGCTCAAGAGCGACGAGCAGGGCCGCGCCGAACAGGTCCGGCTCGTCATGGACGCCGGTGCGATCAAGGACGACCAGGTCCTCGCGTACACGTGGACCGGCGAGAACGAGGTCTCCTGGACCCTGGTCAAGTCCCAGATGCTCCGGTCCCTGGACGGCACATACCTGTTGAAGCCGGCGGGGGCGGGGGGCACCGAGGTCACGTACGCGCTGACCGTCGACGTCAAGATCCCCATGCTCGGCATGATCAAGCGCAAGGCGGAGAAGGTCATCATCGACCGGGCGCTGGCGGGTCTGAAGAAGCGAGTGGAAGCGGGCAAGTAGGGGTCGCGCCGTAGCGGCGCCCGCGCCGTGCCGGGCGCGGCCCGTCGTGGCTGGTCGCGCAGTTCCCCGCGCCCCGGAGGGCGTGTCGGTTACCGTTCACCCCCATGCGCACCATCCTGATCACCGGCCCCGGCGGCAGCGGCCGTACCACCCTCGCGGCCGCCACCGCCCTGGCCGCGGCGGCCGACGGCACGGACACCCTCGTGCTGTCCGCCGACCCCGTGGACACCCTCGGTGCCGCCCTGGGCGTGGCCACCGGCCCGACCCCGGTCGAAGCCGCCCCCCGGCTCACCGCCTGGCGTCCCGACCCCGCCCAGGACTTCCGCAAGGACCTCACCGCCCTCCAGGACCGCGCCTCCTCCGCCCTGGACCTCCTCGGCGCCTCCCGCCTCGACCCTGAGGAACTCACGCCCCTCCCCGGCGCCGGTGAACTCGCCCTCCTGCGCGCCCTGCGCGACGCCGCACTGTCGGAGTCGCACGACCTGCTCGTCGTCGACCTGCCCCCGGTGCCGCAGGCCCTCGCCCTCCTCGCCCTGCCCGAGGAGCTCCGCCGCTACCTGCGCCGCCTGCTCCCGCCCGAACGCCAGGCCGCCCGCGCCCTGCGCCCCGTGCTGGGCCGGCTCGCCGGCGTCCCCATGCCCGCCGAGTGGCTGTACGAGACGGCCGCCCGCTGGGACCTGGAGCTGGCCGCCGTCGAGGCGGTCGTCGCCGACCGCGACACCGTCGTACGACTGGTCGCCGAGCCCGGCCCGGCCGGTGCCGACGCCCTCCGCACCGCCGGCCTCGGCCTCGCCCTGCGCGGCCTGCGCACCGACGTCGTGGTCGCCAACCGCGTACTGCCCGAGGCGTCCCCGGACACCTGGCTGGCCGGTCCGGTCGCCCAGCAGCGCAAGACACTGGACGAGTGGCGGGAGGCGTACGACGTCCGGACCGTCGCCCACCTCGGACGCGACCCGGTCGGCGCCGACGACCTGGCCGCCCTCGCCGTGCCCGGCACCGACCCGGGCGCCCCCCTCCCCCCGGTCGAGTGGCGGGTGGCCGACCGGCTCGGCGAGGAGGGTGTGCTCGTCTGGCACATCCCGCTGCCCGGTGCCATACGCGAGGAGCTGGACCTCGTCCGGCGCGGCGACGAACTCGTCGTCACGGCGGGGCGGTTCCGCCGTATCGTTCCGCTGCCCTCCGCGCTGCGCCGCTGCACCGTCGACGGGGCCGCCCTGCGCGAGGGCGAACTGCGCATCCGCTTCGCCCCCGACCCGAAGCTGTGGCCGCAGACCCGTTGAGAGGGGGGTAACGTCGTAGGGACGAACCGTAGTCAGGAGTCCGTCATGAGCGAAGAGCTCCCCCCGTCCGACGCCGCCCGCGAAGAGGCCGCGGACGAGGTGCGGGACACCGACGCCGACGCCTGGGCGACCGCGTGCGCCGAGGACCTCGAGGCGGAGAAGGCCCGCCGCCGTGCCCGGTACGGCCCGCCCCCGGGCTCCGCGGCCGAGGAACTGAAGAAGCTCGTCGACGCCGTCGCGGACAAGCTGTCGGGGATCCAGTCCCCGTTGTTCGGCGCGGTCGCGGGGCCCGCCGCCGAGCAGGTCGTCCGCCAGGTCGTCCAGCAGGCCAAGGCAGCCGTGGAACCCGTCATCGAACGCAACCCGGACGTCTTCGACCACCTGGCCGCCGCCGGGAACGAACTGCTCGCCGCCTACCGCTCCGCCGTCGAGGCCCAGGAGCGGCGCTGGAGCGGCCGGGACGACCGGATCGACCCGCGTGACGTGGACGATCGTCATGACCGGGGCGACGACGCCGGTCCCGGGGAGCGCATCGACCTGGACTGAGCCCCCCAGCTCGGGACGAGCCGCGACCGGTGTGCCGCCGCCGGTCCTGCCCAGCGTGCGGACGACAGCGAACCGACGGCAGTGCCTCGGGTACCGTTGGCCGTAGCGGGGCTCGACCGAAACTGAGGGATTCATGGGACTCACCATCGGCGTCGACATCGGCGGCACGAAGATCGCGGCCGGCGTGGTCGATGAGGAAGGCAACATCCTCTCGACCCACAAGGTGCCGACCCCGGGCACGCCCGAGGGCATCGTGGACGCCATCGCCTCGGCGGTGGAAGGCGCACGCGTCGGACACGACATCGTCGGCGTGGGCATCGGCGCCGCCGGCTACGTCAACCGGCAGCGCTCCGAGGTGTACTTCGCGCCCAACATCCACTGGCGCAACGAGCCGCTCAAGGAGAAGGTCGAGGCCCGTGTGGGCCTCCCGGTGGTCGTCGAGAACGACGCGAACGCCGCGGCGTGGGGCGAGTACAAGTTCGGCGCGGGCAAGGGCCACCGCAACGTCATCTGCATCACGCTCGGCACCGGCCTCGGCGGCGGCATCATCATCGGCAACAAGCTGCGCCGCGGGCACTTCGGCGTGGCCGCCGAGTTCGGACACATCCGCATGGTGCCGGACGGCCTGCTGTGCGGCTGCGGCTCGCAGGGCTGCTGGGAGCAGTACGCGTCGGGCCGGGCGCTGGTGAGGTACGCCAAGCAGCGCGCCAACGCCACCCCCGAGAACGCGGAGGTCCTCCTCGGCCTCGGCAACGGCACGCCCGACGGCATCGAGGGCAAGCACATCTCCATGGCCGCCCGCCAGGGCGACCGTGTGGCGGTCGACTCCTACCGTGAGCTGGCCCGCTGGGTCGGCGCGGGCCTCGCCGACCTCGCCTCCCTCTTCGACCCGTCCGCCTTCATCGTCGGCGGCGGCCTCTCCGACGAGGGTGAACTGGTCCTGGGCCCGATCCGCAAGTCCTACAAGCGCTGGCTGGTCGGCGGCAACTGGCGCCCGGTCGCCGAGGTCCGCGCCGCGGAACTGGGCAACAAGGCCGGCCTGGTGGGCGCGGCCGACCTGGCGAGGGAACCCGACCCGATCATGTAGACGCCTTCGGGGCCGTGCCCCGAGGGGCGCGGGGGAACTGCGCGACAAGCCACGAACAACCGGTACGCGCGCGCAGTCCCCGCGCCCCGAGCTCTGGGGCGTAAATTGATCACATGCCGCTGCTCCCCAACTCCCGTACGGAACCCGACGGTTCCGCGGTCATCAGGGTCCTCAGCTACAACATCCGCTCCATGCGGGACGACACCGCCGCCCTGGCCCGTGTCATCAAGGCCTGCGAGCCCGACCTGGTGCTCGTCCAAGAAGCCCCCCGCTTCTTCCGCTGGCGCAAGAAACTCGCCCGCCTCGCCCTCGCCTCCGACCTGGTCGTCGTCACCGGGGGAGCCACCACCACGGGGCCGGCGATCCTCAGCTCGCTCCGGGCGAGCGTCGAACGCACGGAGGACGTCCTCCTGCCCCCCACGCCCGGACTGCACCGCCGTGGCTTCGCCACCGCCGTCGTCCGGTTCGCCGGCACCCGCCTCGGCGTCCTCAGCTGTCACCTGTCGCTCCAGAAGGACGAGCGCTACGACCAGGCCGGCCTGCTCCTGGACCGGCTCGCCGGGATGGGCGTGGAGCACGCGATCGCGGGCGGCGACCTGAACGAACGCCCTGACGGACCCGCCTTCCGCCGTCTCGCGGATGCCCTGCGGGACTGCCACGCGACCGCGCCGTGGGGCGGCGAGCACACCTGGACACCCACCGACCCCTACCAGCGCATCGACGCGATCTTCGCGACCGAGGGCATCGAGGTGCTGGGCTGCGGCGTGCCGGCCGGCCACCCCGGGGTGACCGACACAGACCTGAGGGCGGCCACCGACCACCTCCCGGTCCTGGCCGCCCTCAGGATTCCAGTCGCCTGAAATCCAGCCGTCTAGACGACCGCACCCCGCCCGGGGTCGTCGTCGTCCTCGTCGTCCGTCCGCATGCGCATCACCAGCGTCGCGAAGCCGCCGAGGAACCCGCCGATCCCCAGCGTGGCCAGCCACCAGGTCATCTCCCAGCCGAGCAGCACGGCGAGCATGAGCAGCACCGGCCCGCCCAGCACGCCGAGCCAGGCGAACTTCGCGGTGGGGTCGGCGGACGGCAGCGGGGGCGGCTCCGGCGGCACGAAATGCCCCTCGTCGTCCTCGTCGAAGTCGTCCTCGGCGGGCTCGGGCGCGGTGTAGTCGCGCGGTCCGACGCCGGGCGCGAAGGAGACGGAGCCACCCAGCGGCTTGTCCGGCTTGTCCGGCTTGTCTGCTGACGCCTTCGGCTCCGGCCCGTCCGGCTCGCCGGGCTTACCGGCCTCTGCGGGGGCCGGCCCGGTCCCCGCTGCCGTGTCCACCCTGTCGTCGTTGGTCGGAGACTCCAGCAGCGCCAGGTCCTCGACCGACTTGAACGGCTTGGCGCCCGGCGGGTCCGGCGGCTCCTCGCCGTACCCGGCGACGATCGCCGCCCAGGCGGCCTCCTCGTCGAACGGGACGCCCTTCTCGTCCGGCTCGCGGCCCTCGCGGTCGGAGTCGTGCTCAGCCACCTGCGGTCGTCCCTTCCTTGCCGAGACCGGGCTCCTTGCCGAGGCCGGACGCGAGCCGACCGATGAAAGCGGTGCTCTCCTCGAAGATCCGGTCCGCGTCATGGTCCAACGTGGCGACGTGGTAGCTCTGTTCCAGGAGGACCTCTTTCACGTCCGTCGACGAGATGCGGCTGAGGATACGGGCCGAGTCGGCGGGCGGCACCACATGGTCCTGCGGGCTGCGCAGCAGCAGCACCGGCTGGGTGACCTGCGGCAGCTCGCGGTCGGCGACCTGGAAGAACTGGCGCAGGGAGTGCGCGGCGTGCAGCGGCACCCGGTCGTAGCCCAGCTCCCTGCTGTCCGGCTTGGCGATGTCACTGGCGATGCCCTTCGTCGCGGGGACGAAGTGGCGGATCACCGGCAGGGCGTGCGCGGCCAGGCCGTGCACCTTGTTCGCCGGGTTGACGACCACCACACCGCTGACGGCGTCGCCGTGCCGCGCGGCGAGCCGCAGGGCCAGGGCGCCGCCCATGGACAGCCCGGCCACGAACACCTGCTCGCGGCGCTCGCACAGGAGGCGCAGCTCGCGCTCCACCTCCGCGTACCAGTCCTGCCAGCCGGTGATCCGCAGGTCCTCCCAGCGCGTGCCGTGCCCGGGCAGCAGCGGCAGCGAGACGGTCATGCCGCGTGCGGCGAGATGCTCCGCCCAGGGGCGCAGCGACTGCGGTGAACCGGTGAAGCCGTGGCAGAGGAGCACGGCGATCTCCCCGCCCTCGTGGCGAAACGGCTCGGCTCCGGCAAGGACCGGCACCTTCGGCCTCCTGGTCGTGAGAAGGGACTGGCACGATCACGGATTGTCACGGAACGTCATGACGGGGATCGCACGGCGTTCGCGGGACCTTCACCGTACGCGACGGCACTGACACCGACCAGGGCCGTCGGCGCCTTTGACAGCGCGCCGGGTTAAGGTCTGATCGACACATACAGGAGGCACTCGGTTGTTGTACGGCGCGATGAAGGTCGCTGTTGGGGGACCGCTGAAGGTCGCCTTCAGGCCCTGGGTGGAAGGCCTGGAGAACGTTCCCGCAGAGGGCCCCGCGATCCTGGCGAGCAACCACCTGTCCTTCTCGGACTCGTTCTTCCTGCCCGCGGTCCTGGACCGCAAGGTCACGTTCATCGCGAAGGCCGAGTACTTCACCACGCCCGGGGTGAAGGGCCGGCTGACGGCCGCCTTCTTCAAGGGCGTGGGCCAACTGCCCGTCGACCGCTCCGGTGCGCGCGGCGCGGGTGAGGCCGCCATCAAGAGCGGCATAGAGGTGCTGGAGCGCGGCGAGCTGTTCGGCATCTACCCGGAGGGGACCCGCTCGCCCGACGGGCGGCTCTACCGCGGCAAGCCGGGTGGCCTCGCGCGCGTGGCGCTCGCCACCGGCGCGCCGGTCATCCCCGTCGCCATGATCGACACGGAGAAGATCCAGCCGCCCGGAAAGGTCATGCCGAAGCTGATGCGCCCCGGCATCCGGATCGGCAAGCCCCTGGACTTCAGCCGCTACCAGGGCATGGAGCACGACCGGTTCGTGCTGCGCGCGGTGACCGACGAGGTCATGTACGAGATCATGAAGCTCTCCGGCCAGGAGTACGTCGACATGTACGCGACGGCCATGAAGCGGCAGCTCGCGGAGGCGGCGAAGGCGGAGAAGGAAGCCGGGAAGGCGGCGAGGGCCGCGCTCGCACGGGCGGAGAAGGAACAGGCGGACAAGGAAAAGTCGGAGCGGGAAGAGCCGGAGAACAGGCGGACGGAGCCCTAGTCGGGGGTCCGCTTCGGGGGTGGGGGAGATGGCCGAGCGCGAGCGAGTCATGAGGATGTCGGTCGAGCAGCCGCTGTGGCGCGCGCTGACCGCCTACCGGGTGCTCACGATGCTGTACGCGGTCGGCCTCTTCGCCACCGCCTACGAGGAGTTCGTCCGGCCCTGGGTCGCCGTCGCCTACTACGCCGTGCTGGCCGTGTGGACCCTGGCCACCCTGCCCCGGGTCGCGAACGCCGCCCGCTGCACCAAGCGGTTCCTCGCCGCCGACCTCACCGTCGCCCTCACCGGCATCCTGCTCACACCCGTCGCCGACGCGCACGAGCGGGTCCAGGCGGGCGGCCCGACCCTGCCGTCGATATGGACCGCCGGCGCCGTCCTCGCCTTCGCGGTCAAGGGCGGCTGGCGCTGGGCGGCCCTCGCCTCCAGCCTGGTGGCCGCCGCCAACCTGGTGGAGCGCGGCAGCCCGGCCCGCGACACCGTCCACAATGTCATCCTGGTCTGCATCGCCTCCATCGCCATCGGCTACGTCGTGGAGGTCGCCCGTGCCTCCGAGCGCACCCTCGCCCGCGCCCTGGAGATCGAGGCCGCGACACGCGAGCGGGAGCGTCTCGCCCGGGACATCCACGACAGCGTGCTCCAGGTGCTGGCGATGGTGCAGCGGCGCGGCGCAGTGATCGGCGGCGAGGCGGCCGAGCTGGGCCGGATGGCCGGTGAGCAGGAGGTCGCGCTGCGCACCCTGGTCTCCGGCGGACTCGTGCCCGTCTCCCGGGTCTCGGAGGACGCCGCCGATGGAGCCGTCGTCCGGGCCGTCGACGAACAGCCGGAGGGGAGCGGCCCCGTCGACCTGCGCGCCCTGCTCGCGCCGTACGCCGGCGCCAGGGTCAGCCTCGCCGAGCCCGGCGCGCCCGTGCCGCTGGTGCCGGTCGCGGCACGGGAGGTGGCCGCCGCCGTCGGGGCGGCCCTGGACAACGTCCGCAAGCACGCCGGGGAACAGGCGCGCGCGTGGATCCTCGTCGAGGACGAGCCGGACGAGGTGATCGTCACCGTGCGGGACGACGGACCCGGCATCCCGGAAGGGCGGCTCGCCCAGGCCGAGGGCGAGGGGCGGCTCGGTGTCGCCCTGTCGATCCGCGGCCGGCTGCGCGACCTGGGCGGCAGCGCGGAGCTGATCTCGGTGCCGGGCCAGGGCACGGAGGTCGAGCTGAAGGTACCGAAGGACGTGACGACCGTACGGGGGAAGGCGGAGCAGCGATGACGGAGACCACCGCGGACCAGCGGGAGCCGATCAAGGTCATGGTGGTCGACGACCACCCCATGTGGCGCGACGCGGTCGCCCGTGACCTGGCCGAGTCGGGCTTCGAGGTGGTCGCCACCGCGGGCGACGGCGAGCAGGCCGTGCGCCGCGCCAGGGCCGCCGCTCCCGAGGTCCTCGTGCTCGACCTGAACCTGCCCGGCAAGCCCGGCGTCCAGGTCTGCAAGGAGGTCGTCGCCGCGAACCCCGCGCTGCGCGTCCTGGTGCTGTCCGCGAGCGGCGAGCACGCCGACGTCCTGGAGGCGGTGAAGTCCGGCGCGACCGGCTACCTGCTGAAGTCGGCCTCCACCGAGGAACTCCGGGACGCGGTCCGCCGTACGGCCGTCGGTGACCCCGTCTTCACCCCCGGCCTCGCCGGACTGGTCCTCGGCGAGTACCGCCGCCTGGCCTCCGAACCCGCCCCCGCGCAGGACACCGACGAACCGAAGGCGCCCCGGCTCACCGAGCGCGAGACCGAGGTGCTGCGCCTGGTCGCCAAGGGCCTGAGCTACAAGCAGATCGCCGAACGCCTGGTCATCTCCCACCGCACGGTGCAGAACCACGTCCAGAACACCCTCGGCAAGCTCCAGTTGCACAACCGCGTGGAGCTGGTCAGGTACGCGATAGAGCGCGGCCTCGACGACGAGTGAGGCGCACGTCACACTGACCCTTCGTCAGGCACCTGCGGCGAAGGGACTGTTCCATGCGCGTCGGAGTACTGACCGGAGGCGGCGACTGCCCCGGGCTCAACGCCGTCATCCGGGCCATCGTCCGCAAGGGCGTGCAGGAGTACGGCTACGACTTCACCGGCTTCCGGGACGGCTGGCGAGGCCCCCTGGAGAACGACACCGTCCGGCTCGACATCCCCGCCGTGCGCGGCATCCTGCCCCGCGGCGGCACCATTCTCGGCTCCTCGCGGACCAATCCGCTGAAGGTGGAGAACGGCATCCGCCGCATCAAGGAGAACCTCGCCGAGCTGGAGGTCCAGGCGCTCATCGCCATCGGCGGCGAGGACACCCTGGGCGTGGCCGCCCGGCTGTCCGACGAGCACGGCGTGCCCTGCGTGGGCGTGCCGAAGACCATAGACAACGACCTGTCCGCCACGGACTACACCTTCGGCTTCGACACCGCGGTCGGCATCGCGACCGAGGCCATCGACCGGCTGCACACCACCGCCGAGTCCCACATGCGGGTCCTGGTCTGCGAGGTGATGGGCCGGCACGCCGGCTGGATCGCCCTCCACTCGGGCCTGGCCGGCGGCGCGAACGTCATCCTCATCCCCGAGCAGCGCTTCGACGTCGAGCAGGTGTGCGCCTGGGTGACGTCCCGCTTCCGGGCGTCCTACGCGCCGATCGTCGTCGTCGCCGAGGGGGCGATGCCCAAGGACGGCGACATGGTCCTCAAGGACCAGTCGCTGGACTCCTTCGGGCACGTCCGGCTGTCCGGTGTCGGGGAGTGGCTCGCCAAGGAGATCGAGAAGCGCACGGGCAAGGAGGCCCGCACGACGGTGCTGGGCCATGTCCAGCGCGGCGGTACCCCCAGCGCCTTCGACCGCTGGCTCGCCACCCGTTTCGGACTGCACGCCATCGACTGCGTCCGCGACGGCGACTTCGGCACGATGGTCGCCCTGCGCGGCACGGACATCGTCCGCGTCCCCATCGCGGACGCGACGGCCCGCCTGAAGACGGTGGACCCGACGCTGTACGAGGAGGTCGGGGTGTTCTTCGGCTGACCGCCCGGTGCCGGTGCCGGTCGGGGCCGCGCGGCCCCGACCGGACCCGTCCTACGCCGAGGGCGTGCTCGTGCCCCGCAGCTGCCGCACCAGCTCCCGTACGACGGTCGCGCCGTTCAGCGTCAGCACCGACTCGGGGTGGAACTGGACGCCCGCGAACCCGGGCCCGCGCAGCGCGTGCACCTCACCGTTCGCGGCACGGCTGACCTCCACGCCGTGCGCGGCCAGCTCCTGACGGGCCCCCTCGTCGCAGCACGCCACGAAGCTGTTGTAGAAACCGACCGTCTCCGGCCGCCCGAACAGGTCGATCGTCGTCTGCGCCCCCTGGTAGGGCACTTCCTTCCGTACGATCTCCAGCCCCAGCTCGGCCGCGATCAGCTCGTGTCCGAGGCAGACGCCGAGCACGCCCTGCCGTTCTCCCCGGATCACTTCGGCGGTCAGGGAGCGCAGGAACCGCATCTTCGGATCCGCCAGGTCGGACGGATCACCCGGCCCGGGCCCCAGCACCACCGGCCCCTCGTGCCCCAGCACCGCTTCCCGCAGTCCGGGCTCGTCGTAGCGACGCACGCTCACCTCCAGGCCGCTGGAGCGCAGCACGTGCGCGAGCATCGCCGTGAAGGTGTCCTCGCCGTCGACGACCAGGGCGTGCCCCGCCAGTTCCCCGGACCGCTCCTGCATCCGCAGCCAGAAGGGCGCGAGCGAGGCCCGGCGGCCGTCCAGCGCCGCCCGGACCCGGGGGTCGTCGGCCAACTGCGGCCGTGCGGCCTCCGCGCGCGGCCGTCCCGGCCGTACGCCCAAGGCCGCCAGCACACCCGCCGCCTTCGCGTGCGTCTCCGCGACCTCGCCCGCCGGGTCGGATCCCCGCACGAGCGTGGCGCCCACCGGCACCCGCAGCCGCCCGTCGGCGTCGATGTCGGCGGTGCGGATGAGGATGGGGGAGTCGAGGGTCTGCGTCCCGCCCGCGTCCCGGCCGAGCAGCGCCAGCGCGCCGGCGTAGTACCCGCGCCCGCCGACCTCGTGCCGCTCGATGACCCGGCAGGCGTTCTGCACCGGCGAGCCCGTGACGGTCGCCGCGAACATGGTCTCCTTCAGGACCTCCCGCACGTCCAGCGAGGACTTCCCGCGCAGTTCGTACTCGGTGTGCGCGAGGTGCGCCATCTCCTTCAGACGGGGCCCGACGACGACCCCGCCCATGTCGCCGACGGTGCACATCATCTTGAGCTCCTCGTCGACGACCATCGACAGTTCCTCGATCTCCTTGCCGTCGGCGAGGAAGCCGAGCAGGTGCTCGGGCGTGGGCCCCTCGGCGGGATAGCGGTACGTCCCGCTGATCGGGTTCATGACGACCGTGCCGCCGGACATCCGCACGTGCACCTCCGGGCTCGCCCCGACCAGGGTCCGGTCCCCGGTGTGCACGACGAACGTCCAGTACGCGCCCCGCTCGCCCTCCAGCAGCCGCCGGAACAGCGCCAGCGCGTCGGCCCGGCCGAACCCGGGGATCTCACCCTCGTACGTCCGCCGGATGACGAAGTTCGCGCCCTCGCCCCGCCCGATCTCCTCCCGCAGCACGCGCCCGACGATCTCCGCGTACTCCTCGTCACCGACGTCGAAGCCACCGCCCTCGACCCGTACGTGGTGCGCCGGGAGCTGCTCCAGGGCGTCGGCGAGCGGGACGACGGAGGACTCCGCGGGTGTCAGCACCGACAGCGGCGTGCCGTCGTCGCGGACGTCGAAGCCGCGCTCGCGGATCTGCCGGAAGGGGACGAGCGCCAGGCCCTCGTCGGGCAGGTCGGCGAGGCGGTCGTACGTGGTGACCGGGCCGACGAGGACCTCGATCACGTCGTGGTCGTGGCCCGGGGCGCGGCGGCGGAGCAGCGCGAAGGGGCGGGGCTCGTGCAGCAGCTGTGTCAGGTCCATGGTTCCTCCGTGGCTGTCGATCGACGGCGATCGATGTCGGTGAGGAACGGACCCCGGAAACGCCGAAGGCCGCCCCTCGGGCGGCCTTCGCGAAGTGAAGTCGTACGCGCAGTCAGCGGGCCGCCGGATGAGCGGTCCACCACCAGGTCTGGATCGAGTGCGCGAACATGGCAGGCACACTACCCCATGTCCGAGTCGTGTACCCCGTGTCTCAATTGCTGGGCATGGGTCAGGACGCCCGACACGACCCCGTAATGTTGAGGCCGTGACCGTGAACGCTAAGACCAGCGCGAGTGCTGGCAACACCTGGCGAGACCTGCCCGCGGCGCAGCAGCCCGAGTACCCCGACACCGAGGCTCTGCGCGCAGTCGTTGCGGACCTCGAGTCGTATCCGCCGCTCGTCTTCGCGGGCGAGTGCGACCAGCTGCGCGCCCGGATGGCGGCCGTCGCCAAGGGAGAGGCGTTCCTCCTCCAGGGCGGCGACTGCGCCGAGGCCTTCGACGCGGTGTCCGCGGACCACATCCGCAACAAGCTCAAGACGCTGCTCCAGATGGGCGCGGTGCTGACGTACGCCGCGTCCGTGCCGGTCGTGAAGGTCGGCCGCATCGCCGGCCAGTACTCCAAGCCGCGCTCCAAGCCGACCGAGACCCGCGACGGCGTGACCCTGCCGACGTACCGGGGCGACTCCGTCAACGGTTTCGAGTTCACCGAAGAGGCCCGCGTCCCGGACCCCGAGCGGCTGAAGCGGATGTACCACGCCTCGGCCTCCACGCTGAACCTCGTGCGCGCCTTCACCACCGGCGGCTACGCCGACCTGCGCCAGGTGCACGCCTGGAACCAGGACTTCGTGAAGTCGTCCCCGTCGGGGCAGCGCTACGAGCAGCTCGCCCGCGAGATCGACAACGCGCTGAACTTCATGCACGCCTGCGGGGCCGACCCGGAGGAGTTCAAGACGGTCGAGTTCTACTCCTCGCACGAGGCGCTGCTGCTCGACTACGAGTCCGCCCTGACCCGGGTCGACTCGCGCACCGGACAGCTCTACGACGTCTCCGCGCACATGGTGTGGATCGGTGAGCGCACCCGGCAGCTGGACCACGCGCACATCGAGTTCGCCTCCAGGATCCGCAACCCGATCGGCATCAAGCTGGGTCCGACGACCACGGCCGAGGACGCGCAGCAGTACATCGAGCGCCTCGACCCGGAGCGGGAGCCGGGCCGGCTGACCTTCATCGTCCGCATGGGTGCCGACAAGGTCCGCGACAAGCTCCCCGAGCTGGTCGAGAAGGTCACCGCCTCGGGCGCCACCGTCGCCTGGGTGACCGACCCGATGCACGGCAACACCTTCGAGGCGGCCTCCGGGCACAAGACCCGCCGCTTCGACGACGTGCTCGACGAGGTCAAGGGCTTCTTCGAGGTCCACAAGGCGCTCGGCACCCACCCGGGCGGCATCCACGTGGAGCTGACCGGCGACGACGTCACCGAGTGCGTGGGCGGCGGCGACGAGATCTTCGTCGACGATCTGCACCAGCGCTACGAGACGGCCTGCGACCCGCGGCTCAACCGCAGCCAGTCGCTGGATTTGGCGTTCCTCGTGGCCGAGATGTACAGGGACCAGTAGCGGGATCGCCTGTCACCCGACACGACTGGGGCGCGGATCACATACGATCCGCGCCCCTCTCCACTTTTGTGCCTCCCACCCGGCGGGTAAGGTTAGGTTAGCCTCACCGATCAACGGGGACGGCGCCTTGGAACGACCTGTCGGGAGGTGGACCGCGTGTACGTGTGCAGTTGCTTCGGGATCACCGAGCAGCAGGTCAAGCAGCACGCGGACGGCGGCGCCTGCACCCCTCGGCAGATAGCCTCCGCCTGCAAGGCGGGCACGGACTGCGGGTCGTGCGTACGCCGCATCCAGGCGCTCCTCGGCAGGGGGTCGTGCCCTCGCCGCGAGCTGGCGGACCGGGGCGAGCCGGTGCTCGCGGAACTGGAAGACGCCGCCTAGGCCCGCCTAGCTCGGCTGCTCGATCTGCTGCGCGATGTACAGCGCCTCGCCGATCTTGTCGATGAGCTCCAGCTGCGTGTCCAGGTAGTCGATGTGGTGCTCCTCGTCCTCGAGGATCGACTCGAAGAGGTTCGCGGACGTGATGTCGCCCTTGGTGCGCATCACCTCGATACCGCGCTTGAGGCGGTCGATGGCCTCGACCTCGACCTGCCGGTCGGCCTGGAACATCTCGGTGACCGTCTGGCCGACCCGTACGTGGAAGAGCCGCTGGTAGTTGGGCAGGCCGTCCAGCATCAGGATGCGTTCGGTGATCTTGTCCGCGTGCTTCATCTCGTCGATGGATTCTTCACGCGTGTACTTGGCGAGCTTGGTCCAGCCTTTGTTGTCCTGGATCCGGTAGTGCAGCCAGTACTGGTTGATCGCGGTCAGCTCGCCGGTCAACTGCTCGTTCAGGAATTCGAGGACCTCGGGGTCGCCCTGCATCGCAGAGGCTCCTTCCACGCGGGGGAACTGGCAGGTTGCGCCGCATGATTCCACCGGCGACGAAGATCGTCCAGTAAGTCTTCACTTAGTAAGTAAGGGCATGCTTAGTTCTAATTGCCCCGTTTTGGGATTGCCCCGGTCAGGGGCATCACCGGGGGTCTGTCAGGATGGAGTCATGGGTCAGCCGGTGGGACACGAGTCGGGAGAAGGGCGCGATCCGGCAGGAGCGACGCAGCCCGGGCTTCCGCCGGGACAGCGGGTCCAGCGCGGCTGGCCGGTCACGCACTACGGGCCCGTCCCCAAGTTCCGGCCCGAGCGCTGGG
This sequence comes from Streptomyces sp. SID5464, assembly GCF_009862985.1. NCBI lineage: Bacteria > Bacillati > Actinomycetota > Actinomycetes > Kitasatosporales > Streptomycetaceae > Streptomyces > Streptomyces sp. SID5464. Next base: position 26,938 of record NZ_WWIQ01000001.1, read on the forward strand.
AGTTCAGGGTCTTCGGCGCCACGGCGGACGGCGGCAAGCACTGCTGGACCCACGAGGAGTTCACGGCCCTGCCGTACACCACCGTCGTGGCCGATCTGCACTGCGTCACGAAGTTCAGCATGCTCGGCGCCGAGTGGGGCGGTATCCCCGCGCGCACGATCCTCGACATCGCGCCGCCCGCGGACGACGTCACCCATGTGATGGTGTGGGCCGAGTACGGATTCAGCTCCAACCTCCGGCTGTCCGACTTCGCCTCCGAACACGTCCTGTTCGCCACCCACAAGGACGGCGAACTGCTCACCGCCGAGCACGGCTTCCCGCTGCGCCTGATCGTGCCCCACCTGTACGCCTGGAAGGGCCCCAAGTGGGTGCGCGGCGTGGAGTACATGACCGCCGACCGGCGGGGCTTCTGGGAGGAGCGGGGCTACCACAACATCGGCGATCCATGGCAGGAGCAGCGCTACTCGTACCAGGAGGAGCCCGGGGACGGCCCCGACCTCTGAGGCCCGGGGCTCCGACGCCTCCGGGGTCTGTCTGGGCCTTCAGCAGTCGCGCAGCTTCTTCAGCCGCTCCACGTCCGCCGCGTGCCCCTCCTTGCCGCCCGGCGTCTCGATGATCAGCGGCACGCCCGCGGTCGCGGGGTGCGTCATCAGGGCCCGGAACGGGTCCTCGCCGATGTGGCCCACGCCGATGTTCTCGTGCCGGTCCTTGTGCGCCCCCACCACGTCCTTGGAGTCGTTGGCGTGGATCAGCTTCAGCCGGCCCTCGCCGACCGTGTCCACCAGCAGGTCCAGCGTCTGGTGCATGCCGCTGGGGCCGGTCAGGTCGTGCCCGGCGGCGAAGATGTGGCAGGTGTCCAGGCACACGCCGAGCATCGGATGGGCGTCCAGCGCCTCGAAGTACGGGCCGAAGTCCCACGTCCGCGAGCACAGGGAGGCGCCCTGGCCGGCGGTCGACTCCAGCAGCAGATACGGGTCGTCGTCGTGGGTCAGCTCGTCGAGCAGCGGCAGCAGATGCTCCCGGACCTGCTTCAGCGCCACCGACCGCTCCCGGCCGCCGGTCGCACTGCCGGTGTGCACGACCACGCCCAGCGCCCCGATCTCCCGCCCGCGGCGCAGCGAGTGCCGCAACGACTCCACCGACCGCTCCACGGTCGCCTCGGTGTGCGAGCCGAAGTTGATCAGGTAGGGGGCGTGCACGTACGCCGGGATGGACTCGGCCTCGCACGCGGCGCGGAACGCCTCGTCCTGCTTCGGATTGCCGGCCGGAGTGGCCCAGCCGCGCGGGTTGGCGACGAAGACCTGGACGGTCTCGGCCTTCAGGTCACGGGCGTAGGTCAGGCCGACGGAGTGGAGCCCACCGGCCACCGGGACGTGGCCGCCCACGGGGTTGCGGGGGCGGCCGGACAGCTGATTGTTCACCCGTTCAGGGTGTCATGCGTCCGGCCCTGCCCCGTCCACGGGCTCCCTGCCCGCATCCGTCACCTGATCTTGATGGTGATCGTCGAGCCCTTGGGCGCGGTCTCCCCGCCCTTCACGGACTGGTCCTTCACCGTGTCGCCGAACAGGCCGAGCAGTCCGCGGTCCTCGTCGACCTGGAATCCGGCGCTCTTCAGCTCCCGGGTGGCGTCGTCGACGCTGTCGCCGACCACGTCCGGGACCTCGATCATCTCGGGGCCCTTGGACACCGTCAGCGTGATCGTGTCGCCCTCGGCCGCCCGGCCGCCGGGGTTCGGGCTCTGCTCGGCGACCTGGCCCTTGTCGAACTCGGAGGAGGTGACCCGCTCGGCGGCGACCTTCACCTTGAGACCGGCGCCCGTCAGCTCGGCCCTGGCGTCGGCCAGGTCGTCACCGGTGACGTCGGGGATGTCGATGGGGCTGCCCTTGCTGACGACGAGCGCGACCGCCGTGCCCGCGCGCACCTTGGTGCCGTCCGCCGGCCGTGCGGAGATCACCGAGCCCTTGGGCACGTCCTCGCTGAACTCCCGGGTGACCATGCCCGGCTCCAGCCCGTCCTCCTTCAGCAGGGACCGCGCCTTCTCCAGCCGCTGACCCTCCAGGGCGGGCACCCGTACGTTCTGCGGGCCGTCGGAGATGGTGAGGGACACCGAGTCGTTGCCGCGGATGCGTGTCCCGGCCTTCGGGTCGCTGCTGATGACCGTGCCGCGCTCCACGGTGTCGCTGTAGGCGTGCTCCACCTTGCCGAGTTCCAGCCCGGCGTCCTGCAGCCGGTCCTCGGCCTGCGCCTGGGTCTTCGCCAGCAGCGGGGGGACCTCGGTGAACTGGCCCGAGTTGATGTACCAGATGCCGGCGCCGAGTCCGAGCACCAGCAGGACGGCGGCGACGATCGCCATCGGGCCGCGCCGGGGCCCCGAGCGGCGCCGGGACGGCGGGGGCGGCGGGGACGCGAAGCGGCTCGTGCGGTTCAGCGCGGCCGCGGACCCCTCCTCGTCCTCGTTGACGGGCAGCGGGCGCGGCGTGGCGAGCGCCCGGGGGATCACGCTCGTACGGTCGTCGGCGTTGTCGTGGTCCGCCGCGAGCGCCTGCGGCGGCACGGCGTCCAGCTGCTCCACGGTCAGCCGGCCGCGCCCGTCACGGACCTGCGCGAGCAGCGCCACCGCGTCGTGCGGGCGGATGTCCGGGGTGCGGGCGGTCGCCGAGGCCACCATCTCGTCCAGCTCGTACGCCAGACCGGGCACGGCGGCCGAGGGCGGCGGGACGTCCTCGTGCAGATGCTTGTAGAGGATCACGGCCGGGGAGTCCCCGTCGTGCGGCTTGTCGCCGGTGAGCATCTCGTACAGCATCACGCCGCACGCGTACACGTCGACGCGGGGGTCGGCGGTGCCGTTCTCTATCTGCTCGGGGGCGAGGTACGAGACCGTGCCGAGCACGGTGCCGGTGGTGTTCGTCACCGTGTCGACGGCCCGCACCAGCCCGAAGTCGGCGACCTTGACCCGGCCGTCGTCCCCTATCAGGACGTTCTCGGGCTTCATGTCCCGGTGCACGAACCCGGCGCGGTGCGCGGCGCCCAGCGCGGCCAGCACCGGCTCCAGGATGTCCAGGGCGGCACGCGGCTGCAGTGCCCCGCGCTCGCGCAGCACGTCCCGCAGGGTGCAGCCCGCGACGTACTCCATGGCGAGGTAGACGTAACTGCCGTCGGTGCCCTGGTCGAAGACCTGCACCACGTTCGGGTGGGCCAGCCGGGCCACCGACTTCGCCTCGCGGATGAAGCGCTCGACGAACGAGCCGTCGACCGCGAGCGAGGGGTGCATCACCTTGAGCGCGAGGACCCGGTCGAGCCGGGTGTCCACGGCCCGGTAGACCGTGGCCATCCCGCCGACGGCGATCCGCGCGTCAATGCGATACCGGCCGTCGAGCACCTGCCCGACCAAGGGGTCCTGAAGGGTCGTGTCCACGCAGGCGAGTGTACGAGCCATGACTGACAGCTCCGTCGCCCCGCCTGCTTTCGGAGCGTGACTGAAGCGGACCTGTGACGTGCGTCCCACGCCCGCTGCCTCCGCTCACTGGAAAGCGGGCCGCTCCGGATCCAGCACGGCCACGCCGTCCATCGGAGACGACGCCTCCGCGAAATGCCGCCGAGGGATGCGTCCCGCCCGGTAGGCCAACCGCCCCGCCTCCACGGCATGCCGCATCGCGTCGGCCATCAGCACCGGCTCCTGCGCCCGCGTCACCGCCGAGGCGAGCATCACACCCGCACACCCCAGCTCCATCGCCAGCGCGGCGTCCGACGCCGTACCGGCCCCCGCGTCCAGGATCACCGGCACGCGCGCGTGCTCGACGATCAGCTGGAAGTTGTGCGGATTGCGAATGCCCAGTCCGGAGCCGATCGGCGAGCCGAGCGGCATGATCGCCGCGCAGCCGACGTCCTCCAGCTTCCGCGCCAGCACGGGATCGTCGTTGGTGTACGGCAGCACCGTGAACCCGTCGTCGACCAGCGTCTCGGCCGCCTCCAGCAGCTCGATCGGATCCGGCAGCAGCGTGCGCTCGTCTGCGATGACCTCCAGCTTGACCAGGTCGGTGCCGAGGGCCTCGCGCGCGAGACGGGCCGTGAGGACGGCCTCACCGGCCGTGAAGCAGCCCGCCGTGTTGGGCAGGACGCGGATGCCCAGCTTGTCCAGGACGGACAGCACCGAGCCGTGCACCGAGGCGTTCACCCGGCGCATCGCGACCGTCGTCAGCTCCGTCCCGGACGCGACCAGCGACCGCTCCAGCACGTCGAGGCTGGGCGCCCCGCCCGTGCCCATGATCAGGCGGGACGTGAAGGACGTACCACCGAGGACAAACGGATCGTCGGCCATGGTCAGCCTCCTTGGACGGCGGTGAGGACTTCCACGCGGTCCCCCTCGGCGAGGGGCGTGGACGGCCACTGGGCGCGCGGGACGACGGTTTCGTTGAGGGCGGCGGCCACGCCGGACGGCGCGGCGGTGAGGGACTTCACGACGGAGTCGAGAGCCGTACCGGGCCGGACGTCCCGGGGCTCCCCGTTGACGGAGATGTTCATGCGGGCTGCTCCGTGAGGGCGGTGGCGGTGCTGAAGCGCTTCGGAGTGAAGGGGCGGGCTTCCTCGGGGAGTTCACCCGTCGTCAGGACGTGCGCCATGGCGTCGCCGGTGACCGGCGTGAGCAGGACGCCGTTGCGGTAGTGCCCGGTGGCCAACGAGAGCCCTTCGAGACCGGTCGGGCCGAGCAGCGGCGCGTTGTCGGGGGAGCCGGGGCGCAGTCCGGCCCGGGTCTCGGTGAGGGGCAGCTCGGTGATGCCCGGGACCAGCTCGTGCGCGTCGCGCAGCAGCTCGTACACACCGCCCGCGGTCACGGTGGTGTCCCAGCCCAGCTCCTCGCTGGTCGCCCCGATGACCAGCTCGCCGCTCTCGCGCGGCACCAGGTAGACATGGCTGCCGCGCACGACCGCGCGCACGGTCCGGCTGAGGAACGACCCGTGCCGCTGCGGCATGGTCAGCCGTACGACCTGCCCCTTCACCGGCCGCACGGGGGGCAGCACATCCTCCGGGACGCCCGCGAGCCGCCCGCTGAGACTGCCCCCGGCCAGCACGACCTGTCCGGCGTCCAGCGGGGTGCCGTCGTCCGTGACGGCACCCGTGGCCCGGTCCCGTACGACGGTGAGCCGCTCCGCCCATGCCCGGTGGAAGACCACACCGGTCCGCTCGCACGCGGCGACCAGCGCCCCGGCCAGCCGCCGCGGGTCGATCTGGTGGTCCCCGTCGACCCGCAGCCCGCCGCGCACGCCCGGCGCGAGCATCGGCTCCAGGCGACGGCACTCCCGCCCCGACAGCCACTGCGATTCCAGGCCCGACTGCTGCTGCAAGGCGTGCAGTTCGCGCAGATGGGCCCGGTCGTCGGCGTCCAGGGCCACGGCGAGCGTGCCGCACCGGCGGTAGCCGAGGTCGTGGCCGGTCTGCTCGGTGAGCTCGGCCGCGAAGTCCGGATAGCGCCGGGCGGAGGCGAGGTTCAGACCGAGCAGGGTCTGCTCGCCGTAGTGCAGTTCCGTGACGGCGGCCAGCATCCCGGCCGCCACCTGTGCGGCTCCGCCGCCCGGCTCCGGGTCCACCACGGCCGTGGCGAGTCCGCGCTGCGCGGCCCGCCACGCGGTGACCAGGCCGATGATCCCGCCCCCGACGACGAGGACGTCTGACGTTCGCGTACGCGACATGGGCGTCCAGCCCCTCCCTTCGCCGGCATGACCCGGATCAGGTTCGTACGGTCGGAGGCCGCCAGCCTCCCTCTCAGCCCGGTGCGTCCGGGCTCCCGCGAGTGCCTTACGTTGGCCACCCACCCTAGCCCGATGCCGTACGCCGCAGTAAGGGAGCCACCGCCATGGCCCGATCCCTCGACGGTCTCGTCCTGGCCCCGGTCGCCGACCAGGCACCCGGCCAGGTGGGGACCCGCACCCGGTTCACGTACCACGAGCAGGACGGAGAGGTCTGGGCCGAGTACTCGGGCGGCGACGTCGTACGCGGACATCTCGTGGGTACCCGGGAGGGCGACAGGCTGGACTTCCGGTACGTACAACTCAAGGGGGACGGGACCACCTCCTCCGGGCACTGCGTGTCGACCGTCGTGGAACTGCCCGACGGGCGGGTGCGGCTGGAGGAGAGCTGGGAGTGGGAGTCCCAGGCGGGCAGCGGGACGAGCGTTGTGGAGCAGGTCACTGCGGATGAGCACTGACTGACGAAATGTCAGTTGTCTATGGTGATCAGGTGAGCGAGCAGACGCAGGAACCAGGTTCGTCCGCGCCGGGGCGCGTGGTCGTGGCGGGCGCGGGCATGGCCGGTGTCCAGACCGCGGTCGCCCTGCGCGAGCAGGGCTTCACCGGCACGGTGAGCGTGCTCGGCGCCGAGCCGCACCAGCCCTACGACCGGCCCCCCCTGTCCAAGGCCGTCCTGCTCGGCAAGGCCGAGGGCTCAGCCTTCGACGTCGACTTCGAGGCCCTCGGCATCGAACTGCGGCTCGGCTGCGAGGTGCTGGGCCTGCGCCCAGGCGACCACGAGCTGGACACCGAGGACGGGCCCGTGCCGTACGACGTCCTGGTCGTCGCGACCGGTGCCGAACCGATCCGGCTGCCCGGGGCGGAGGGCGTGCCGGGCGTGCACCTGCTGCGCACCCTGGACGACGCCGAGCGGCTGCGGCCGGTGCTGGCCCGCCGGCACGACATCGTGGTCGTCGGCGCGGGCTGGATCGGCGCGGAGTTCGCCACGGCCGCGCGCGAGGCGGGCTGCGCGGTGACCGTCGTGGAGGCCGCCGACCGGCCCCTCGCCGGGGCGCTGCCCGCCGAGGTCGCCGCGCCGATGGCCCGCTGGTACGCCGACGCGGGTGCCGTGCTGCGGACGCACGCGCGCGTGGAGCGTGTGGAACCCGGAACGGTGGTCCTCGACGACGGCTCGCGGCTGCCCGCGGGCGCGGTCGTCGTCGGCATCGGCGCCCGTCCGGCCACGGCCTGGCTGTCCGGCTCCGGGATCGAGCTGGGCACGCACGGCGAGATCGTGGCCGACCAGCACCTTCGTTCGTCGGTGCCCGACGTGTACGCGGTCGGCGACTGCGCCTCCTTCCCCTCGGGCCGGTACGGCGAGCGCCTGCTGGTGCACCACTGGGACAACGCCCTCCAGGGGCCGCGCACGGTCGCCGTGAACATCGTCGGCCGGGCCTCGGGGGAGACCCCGGCGGTGTACGACCCCGTGCCGTACTTCTGGTCGGAGCAGTTCGGACGGTTCGTGCAGTACGCCGGGCACCACGCGGCCGCCGACACGACCCTTTGGCGGGGCGACCCGGCCGGACCGGCCTGGACGGTCTGCTGGCTGCGCGGCGACCGGCTGGTCGCGCTGCTGGCGGTGGGCCGCCCCCGGGACCTGGCGCAGGGCCGCCGCCTGATCGAGTCGGGCACGCCGATGAATCCGGCGTTGCTGGCGGACCCGGCGAGGCCGTTGAAGGCGGCGACGGCGTAGCTGTCGAGGCGGGCGTGTCCGCCCAGGTGGGCGGGCCCGACTTCCGACTGTCAGTGGGGGATGGCAGGCTGGTTTCCGTGACCGAGATTGACGCAAAGATCGATGCTCTCGTCCCTGCCTGGCTCACCCTCCCCGACATCGCCGAACAGCTCGGCGTCGAGGTGACGCGCGTGCGGCAGCTGGTCAAGGACGGCCAGCTCATCGCCGTACGCCGCGGTGAGAACCGCGCGCTGCACGTCCCCGCGGCCTTCATCGACGGGGACAAGGTCGTCAAGGGCCTGTCCGGGACCCTGACGCTCCTGCGGGACGACGGCTTCACGGTCGAAGAGATGCTGGAGTGGCTCTTCACCCCCGACCCGAGCCTGCCCGGCACGCCGGCCCAGGCCCTGAGCGAGAACCGCGGCACGGAGGTGAAGCGCCGCGCCCAGGCGCTCGCGGTCTGACCCGACCACGACCGAACAACCGTCCGGTGCCGTGCGAGCGGGGCCGGACCTGAACAAACGCCCGGTGTGTGTGGGCCGGGGCCTGTGCGGTCGACCCGCAAGGTCCCGGTCAGGGGGTGGCTTGTGCCCGGCCGGGGGGGGGAGGCCGACCGGAGTCACCGGAGCGGGCGTTCCGGCGCTTGGGCCCGCCCGCACTTGTACGGTGCCACCGGTGCATCCGCACCCGTGCGCAACGATGGGCCACCTGCGCCCGCACCCGCGCCGGTGCGGAACCATGGGAGCAGCCGCACCTGACGGCGCCGGGGCGCGCACCCCGCACCCGTACGCCACCGACAAACCAGGGGGACACACGCATGGCCGCCACAACTGCCGGCACCGCCCGCGCCCAGCTCGCCGACGCCCGGGTCTACCTCTGCACCGACGCGCGCAAGCGGCAGGGCGATCTCGTGGAGTTCCTGGACGCCGTCCTGGCGGGCGGGGTCGACATCGTGCAGTTGCGGGACAAGGGCATGGAGGCGGCCGAGGAGCTGGAGCACCTGGCCGTCTTCGCCGACGCCTGCGCCCGGCACGGCAAGCTGCTCGCGGTCAACGACCGCGCGGACGTCGCCCACGCCGCCGGCTCCGACGTACTGCACCTCGGCCAGGGCGACCTCCCCGTCCCCGCGGCCCGCGCGATCCTCGGCGACGGCGTCCTGATCGGCCGCTCCACGCACGCCGAGTCCGAGGCCGCCGCGGCCGCCGTCCAGGACGGCGTGGACTACTTCTGCACCGGCCCCTGCTGGCCCACCCCCACCAAGCCCGGCCGGCACGCCCCCGGCCTGGACCTCGTCCGGTACACCGCCGCCCTCGGCACCGACCGGCCCTGGTTCGCCATCGGCGGCATCGACCTCGGCAATCTCGACCAGGTCCTGGAAGCGGGGGCCCGCCGCGCCGTCGTCGTACGGGCGATCACGGAGGCCGACGACCCCGGCGCGGCGGCGGCCGAGTTCGCCGAGAGGCTGCGGGAGAAGCGGTAGCCGGTTTGTGGGCCGGTTTGTCCAAGGGATGGACAACAAGTGCGCAAAACGGGCAAAACCCTGCGCCCGGTTGGGGGACCGACCGCCCCTGGCTAACCTGCCGGTATGGCCCTCGGCACCGCATCCATCAGGTCGGACCACGCGCGCACCGTCCGCGACATGCTCGCGACCGGCAAAACGACGTACTCGTTCGAGTTCTACGCCCCGAAGACCCCGAAGGGCGAGCGGAACCTGTGGAACGCGCTGCGCCGGGTCGAGGCCGTGGCGCCCGACTTCGTCTCCGTGACGTACGGCGCGGGCGGCTCCACCCGGGCGGGCACGGTCAAGGCGACCGAGGCGATCGCCTCCGACACCACCCTCACGCCCATCGCGCACCTCACGGCGGTCGACCATTCGGTGGCCGACCTGCGCAACATCATCGGCCAGTACGCCGACGCGGGGATCCGCAACATGCTCGCCCTGCGCGGTGACCCGCCCGGCGACCCGATGGGCGAGTGGGTGCCGCACCCCCGGGGTCTCGCCTACGCCGCCGAACTGGTCGAGCTGATCAAGGCGTCCGGCGACTTCTGCGTGGGCGTCGCCGCCTTCCCGGCGATGCACCCGCGCTCCACCGACTGGGACTCCGACGTCCGTCACTTCGTCGACAAGTGCCGTGCGGGCGCCGACTACGCCATCACGCAGATGTTCTTCCACCCGGAGGACTACCTCCGGCTGCGCGACCGCGTCTCGGCCGCCGGCTGCGACACCCCGATCATTCCCGAGGTCATGCCGATCGCCAGCGTGCGGTCGCTGGAGCGGATCGGGTCCCTCACCAACGCCGCGTTCCCGGCCGCCCTGAAAGAGCGGATCCTCACAGCAAAAGACGATCCGGCCGCTGTACGCTCCATTGGTATCGAATTCGCCACGGAGTTCTGTGCGCGGCTGCTCGCCGAGGGCGTGCCCGGCTTGCACTTCATCACGCTCAACAACTCCACGGCGACGCTGGAAATCTACGAGAACCTGGGCCTGCACCACCGACCGCAGGCCTAGACCGTTCGCACCGGTATACGACACACTGCGTAGCGGCGACTGGGAGAGGGGCGTACATGGGCTGGGCGGTCCTCTACATCGCGTTCGGCATCGTCGCGCTGTGGCTGTTGGGCGAGGTGCTGTTGCAGTACAAGGCACGGCTGCGCTGGCGGCTGCTCGCCTTCGTCGGTTTCCTCGGTGTCGTGGTCGGTGTGCTGATCCCGTCGGTCGTCGTGATCGGGCTGGGTGCGGCCGCCTTCGCGGTCGGGCAGACGTACGTCACCCTGTCCTTCCGCAGCGGCTTCTCGGCCGGCTGGGCGATGAACGCGCCGATGCTGGGCGGCGGCAAGGGCCGCCGCGGTGAGCGCGGCCGCCAGGAGCCGAGCCTTGAGGTCTCGGGCCTGGAGGCGGCCGACGGCGGCTTCGGCGACGAGGGCGCCGACTACCGCCACGACGCCACCGCCCCCGCCTACGGCCAGGACGACGACTACGACCACGACGACGTCTTCACCCCGTCGCGCCCCGTCCACCCGACGGCCGCCGAGACCACCGCCGTCTACGAGCCGCAGCCCGTGCCCGACGACACCGGCTCCTACGGCGTGTACGGCGACACCGGATACCAGCCGGGCTTGCCCCACGACCAGTACGCCGCCACGGCCCAGGGCACCGACCAGCCCTACGCCTACGACTACTCGGGCTACGGTCGGCAGCAGGGCTACGACGCCACGGACCAGCAGCAGTACGCCGCCTACTCCGACCCGTACATCGGCTCGCCGACCTACGGCGGAGGCTCGTACGACACCTCCTACGGCGACCAGCAGTACTACGCCCAGCAGGGCTACGGCCAGGACCAGTACGCCGGTACCTACGGGGGCGAGACCCCGCCCGGCGGTGCCTGGGTCCCGCAGCAGCGCAACACCGACGAGTACGGCCAGGAGCTGCCGCCGGAGCAGTCGTACCCGTACCAGGGCACCGGGCAGCAGCAGACACCCGGGAACGGCTTCGACGAGCAGTACCGTTTCTGAAGCCTGAACGCCGCTGGGGCGGCGAGCCTACTGGGAGCCCCGGAACTCCGGCCCCTCCACGATCAGTCCCGCCACCAGCGCGCCCGACATGCCGGCGTGCGGCAGTCCGCCACCGGGATGCGCCCAGCCGCCCACGGTGAACAGACCGGGCACGCGGGTGCTGTTGGACGGATGCAGCAGCCGCCCGCCGCCCGCCGCCAGAGCGGGCACCGGCACCGCCCCGCCCTCCGCGCCGGTCGCCTCGGCGATGTCGGCCGGGGTGCGCACGTCGTGCCAGAGGAGACGGTCGCGCAGGTCCGGTACGGCGCGTTCGGCGACCGTGATCATGTTTTCGGTGAGGTCGTCGCAGGGCTCGTCGGGCCGCGCGGGCACCACCGTCGTGAGGGTGACCGCCTCGTGGTCCGGATCCGGGACCAGCCGCGGGTCGTCGGGCCGCAGGACCGTGACCGTAGGGCGTGGGTGCCGCGCCGCCGTGCCGAAGAGGGCGTCCAACTCGGCCTCGCGGTCCGCCGCGTGCACCACTGTGCGGTGTGCCGTGCCCTCGGGGCGGGCGCCGCGCAGGGCGAGCAGCACCGTGACCCGGCTCGCCGACGCCGGCTGCGGCGGCACCTCGCCGTCACCTCGCACCCTGGCCGGTGCCGACAGCCGGTCCAGCGTGCCGGGCGCGACACCCGCGACCACGAAGTCCGCCTCCGCGACCGTGCCGTCGGCGAGTTCCACCCCCGACGCCCGGCCGTCCTTCTCCAGCACGCCGGTCACGTCGGCGCCGAAACGGAACTCGACCTTTCGGGCCACGCACCGCTCGTACACCGCGCGGGCCAGCTCGCGCAGGCCGCCGCGCACGTACCAGGTGCCGAAGGCGTGCTCCAGGTACGGCAGTACGGCAGCGCTCGCCGGGGTCGTCCGGGGGTCCAGGCCGTACGCCAGGGCGTGGCTCTCCAGGAGGGCGGTGAGCCGGGCGTCCCGCAGCTCCCAGGCGCCGACCTCGGCGAGCGTGCCGGCCCGGCGGGTGCGCAGCAGCCGCTTGTGAGGCACCGCCGGGTACGGCTCGCGCTCGGCCAGCACCTGCCAGTTCGGCCACAGCGGCTCCTCCAGGAGGGGCCGGCGGGTGCGGTCCCAGGCCTCGCGGGCCCGCACCAGGAAGTCGCCCCAGCGCTTCCCGGCCCCGGAGCCGAGCGCCTCGTCCAGCGCCGCCACGACGCCCGCGCGCGAGGCGTTCGGCAGCGACACCCGGGTGCCGTCCGCGAACACGTGCCGGGACGACGGGTCGACCTGGACCAGGTCGACGCAGGCCTCCAGCGGCTCCTTGCCGGTCTTGACGAACAGATCGCGGTAGACGGCGGGCAGCGGGAGCAGGCCGGGGCCGGTGTCGAAGGAGAACCCGTCGCGCTCGAAGCGGCGCAGCGCTCCGCCGTACGTGTCCGTCCGCTCGTACACCACCACCCGGTGGCCCGCGACGGCCAGCCGGGCGGCCGCCGCCAGCGCGCCCATCCCGGCGCCGATCACCGCAATCCGTGCCATGCCAGGGACTTTATCGGCCCCCACTGACAACCTTTGCGCGGCCGCCTCCGAGTACGGACGCGGAGGCGATCGTGACCAGCCGGCCACGGGGCGTTCTGTGGCCGCGTGCGCAGGGCTGAGTACCCGTACCTAGTGAGGGAGTTGAGTACGCGCGCGGATGGGAGGCGACCTGCGAGAACGAGAGAGTGGAGGCACGGAGAGGGGCACGGTTCCGGTACCGGCGACACGGGGCGCCGGAACGGGACCGGGCCCACGATCCGCTCCTTCCGCCGACGGTGTCGGCGGGAGCGAGGCACGGGGGAGAACCGGGGGATGACCGAACGGGGGTCCTGCGGGGGAAGTACGGGGGAGCAGGAAAACGGGGGAGCAGGGAAGGCGCCGGTTCGAGGTGGCCCGCGGGGGACGCGGCCACAGCGGACCGGCGCTTTCACATCTGCACCAGGGATGCCCTCAGCGGCAGCGTTCAGGGGTGTGCCCTCAGCGGCAGCCGCTCACCCGTCCCTGGAGCAGCCGGGACAGCGCCGCGTGGACGTCGTCCAGGGAGCGCTCCGGCTGGAAGGACTTCCAGTCCAGCGCGGCCACCAGGACCATGCCGACCAGCGCGGCCGCCGTCAGCGGGATGTCGATCTCGTCGCTGAACTCACCGCCCGCCACGCCGTCGCGCAACACGTCCTCCACCACCGCGACGGCCTGCTGCCGGACCACCATCAGCGTCGACTGCCAGGCCCGGTTCGTGCGCCACAGCTCGGCCACGTACAGCTGCGTGAAGGCCGGGTAGCGGTCGATGAAGACCAGTCCCGCGCGGATCATCGCGTCCAGGGCGTCGACCTTGGTGCCGCCATCCCGGGCGGTCCGCTCGGCCGCTTCCCGCAGGGAGGCGGTGAGGAGGCCCACTCCGTGCCGCAGCAGTTCCTCGAAGAGGACGGACTTGCTCGCGAAGTTGTAGTAGACCGTGCCCTTCGCGACTCCGGCACGCTCGGCGATCTCGTCCACGGTCGTGGCGGAGAAGCCCTGCTCGGCGATGAGCGTGACGGCCGCCTCGTAGAGCTTCTGCCGGGTGGCCTCGCGGCGCGTGCTGCCGCCCGACGCGGCACTGCTGCTTTCCATGGCCCCGATTGTCACAGGAACCTTTCCGGGGGATGTCACCGAAGGGTTCACCGGGGATGTCGCCGAAGGGCTCACAGACTCAGCTCCGGGTGCAGCCGGTCCAGCGTCCACACCTGGCGGCGGCGGGCCGCCACGGCGGTCAGCGCCAGGGCGCCGGCGGTGAACGCGGTCAGCACCACGCACGCGTGCCACACCGGTTCCAGACCGCCGCCCGTGATGAGCCTGCGCAGAGCGTCGACGACGTAGCTCATCGGCAGGAACGGGTGGAGCGCGTTGAAGAAGCCGGGGCTGGTCTGCACGGGGTACGTGCCGCCCGCCGAGGTCAGCTGGAGCATCAGCAGGGCGAGGACGAGGATCCGGCCCGCCGCCCCGAAGCGCGCGTTCAGCCACTGCACGATCGCCGCGAAGCACGCCGTCACCAGGAACAGGAAGCCCACCGTCCCGGCCGCCCGCGCCATCTCCAGGCCGACCGCCCAGTGCAGCACCGACATCAGGGCCACCGTCTGGAGCACCCCGATCGCCACCACCGGCAGCCAGCCGGCCAGCGCGATCCGCCATGCCGGGGCGCCCGCGGCGAGCGCGCGCCGGTTCATCGGCGCGATCAGCATGTAGGCCACCATCGCGCCCACCCACAGCGACAGCGGGATGAAGTACGGGGCGAACCCGGTGCCGTAGTTGGGCGCCTTGTGCAGGTCCTGGGAGGCGAGCCGCACGGGGTCGGCCATGACCTCGGTGCGCTGGTCGCGGTCCTGCTTGTCGTAGTCGGGGATCCGCTCCGCCCCGTCGTGCAGCCCGCCGGCGAGCTTGCCGGAGCCGTCGACGAGCTTGAACATGCCGCCGCTGAGGTCGTCCGCGCCCGTCTTCAGCCGGCCGACGCCCTTGTCCAGGTCGACGGCACCGGTCCTGGCCGTGCCGAGCCCCTTGTGCAGCTTCTTCGCGCCCGCGGCGACCTTCGCGGCCCCGTCGTTCAGCTTGTTGATCTTCTTGACGGCGTCGTCGAGGTCCTCGGACAGGTGCGGCGCCCGGTCTGCGAGAGCCTGGGACTGCTTCTGGAGGGCGGCGAGGTTCTTGTCGAGCTTCGTCAGGTCGCCGTTCTGGTCCGCGATCAGTGTGTTGACGTCGCCGGCGATGACGGCCACGTCGGCCGCCGCGTCCTTGGCCTTCTTCAGGTCGGCACAGGCGGCGTCGGGCAGGACGGGGTCGTCGCAGCGCCTGGCGTAGACCCCGTTCAGCGTGTCCGACGCCGTGCGGGCGCCCTTGGCGGCGGTCGGTGCCGTCCTCGCCAGGGTGTCCAGGTGCTTGCGGATCGCACCGGAGGAGTCGGCGACCAGCCGGGCCGTGTCACCGATGGTCTTCTCGTTGCCCCTGAGGAAGGGGCCGACCTTGCCGGCGGTCGTGTTGACCCGGTCGGCGAGCTTCTGCGTGCCCTCCGCGACCTGCTTCGAGCCGTCCTCCAGGTCGCCCGCGCCCGTGTGGAGTTTCTTCAGGCCCGTGGACAGCTTGCCGCTGCCGTCCTTGGCGTCCTTCAGGCCGTCGGCGAGGTCCTTGGAGCCCTTCTCGGCCTTGCCGATACCGCCCTTGAGCTTGTCGGCGCCCTTCGCCGCCTGCACGGTCTTGCCGTGGATGTCGGAGAACGAGACGAAGATCCTGTCCAGGAAGGACCGCGACGTCTTCGTGGATGCGGCCTGCCGCACCTCGCTGAACACCGTCCGGGAGATCTGCCCGACGATGTAGTTGTTCGCGTCGTTCGTGTGCACCTGGAGGGCGCCGGTCTCCGGGGACTTCCCGGAACTGGAGGCGATCCGCTCGCTGAAGTCGGCGGGCATGGTGAGCGACAGGTAGTAGGTGCCGTCCTCGACTCCCCTGCGGGCCTCGGCGGCGCTGACCTCCTGCCAGTCGAAGGTCTTGCTGTCGTGCAGGCCCTTCGTGATGTCGTCGCCCGCCGTGATCCTCTTCCCGTCGGCGGTCGCCCCCTTGTCGTCGTTCACGAGCGCCACGGGGATACGGTCCAGACGGCCGTACGGGTCCCAGAACGACCAGAGGTACAGCGCGCCGTACAGCAACGGCAGCACCAGCAGCGCGACCAGCGCTGCGCGCGGCAGCTTGCCCCTGCCGAAGCGGCGCAGCTCAAGCGCGGCCAGTCTCGGCGAGCGCATCGGCCTTCTCCTCTCCCTGACCGGCCTTCTCGTCCTCGGCGGCCGGGTCGTCCTGGTTCTCCCGGGCGTCCTGGTTCTCGTGGGTGGACACCCTGACGGCGCCTTCGGGGGCCTCACTGCACACCGCCACGACCGTCGTCCCGGCGCCGGCGAGGGACCTGAGCAGGGACCAGACCTCGTCCCGCTCGCCGTCCGAGAGCTTGAGGTCGGTGTCGTCGACCCCGAGCAGCCGGGGCCGGCCGACGAGGGCGAGGGCGATGGACAGCCGCAGCGCCTCCACGCGCTCCAGATCGCGTACGGCGGTACGGGGCCCCTTGGGCAGTGCCTCCAGGTCGAGACCGGCGGCGGCCAGTGCCGCGTCGACGCGCTGCCCGGCCTCGGCCGCCCGCTCGCCACGGGGCCGCAACAGCCCGCGCAGGGAGTCGCCGAACCGCCGCTGGAGCAGCGCCCGTTCCCGCAGGTGCTCGCCGACGGTCAGGGCCGGGTCGAGGTCGCTGACCCCGGGCACATGGGCCAGGGCGCTGACGCGACGCACCGCCGACAACTGCTTGGGGAGCCTGGCCCCGCCGACGGTGGCGGTGCCCTCCGCGATCTTCATCCTCCCCGTCAGCGCGAGCAGCAGGCACGTGCGGCCGGACCCGGACGGGCCCTCGACCGCGACGAGCGAACCCGGCTCGGCATCGACGGAGATACCGCGGAACGCCCAGCCGCGCGGCCCTTTGACCCCGAGGCCCTCGGCGGCGACCCGCGCCCCTCCCACTCGTTCCCCCACGAGTCTCCCTCGATCTGTCGGAGAATTTGAACTGACTGGTCAGTGCAAAAACTACTCCGAACCTACGATCGAAGCAAAACCGCAGGTCAGAACGGATTGTCAGTGCCATACCTCACGATGGGTCACATACGGCACTCCGTGGCCGGACGTGCCGTCACACAGACGACAGGAGGTTCGTCATGGCCAGCTACCACGCAGCAGCCGCCCGTCGGCGCCGCGCCACCGGCCCTGCCCCCTCACTGACCGGCCCGGCGAGCGACGTGCACCCCGTGCTGCGCCGGGCCACGGCCCCGCCCGCCGCCCTCGACCTGCTCGCCCAGGCCCGCGCCGGCCTCGAAGAGGCCACCGTCCTGGAAACACCGAACGAGCGCTACGCGACGGCCCATCTCGCCGCCCTCCGCACCGCCGCCGCCGTGCTCGCCGCCCGGGGGCGGCCGGAGACCTCGCCCCGGGCCCGGGCCAAGATCAGGAGCGCCTGGGAAGTGCTCCCCGAGATCGCGCCCGAACTGTCCGAGTGGAGCGCGCTGTTCGCGTCCGGCGCCCGGCGCCGCGCCCGCGCCGAGGCGGGCATCCAGGACGCGGCCAGCAGCCGGGACGCCGACGACCTGATACGGGACGTGGCGATGTTCCTCCGCCTCGTCGAGCGCATGCTGGTCCTCCAGCCGGTCCTCCCACAGCCCCGCCCGGACCAGGACCGGCCCGAGGGGCCGGGGGAGGGGCGGGACATGCCGGACGCGGGCTGAGCGGGCGGCGGCGCGTGTCCGCCCGGTCGGGCCGACGCGTGTCCGGGTGAGTACCGGGCCATGCCGGCTGCCCTGGCGGAGGCAATAGGGTGGGGGACGCCTGAAGTCTTCCCTCCCCGTCACCGGGGCCGGGGAGACACCCCGTTCGCTCCGCCGTGCAAGAGGCGGTGCCGCGCCGAGGAGTCAACTGCCGTGTCGGACCCGATGCGCCCCCGCGCCTCACTCCGTACCGCCGTGGTCTGGGAGGTCCTCCAGGACGCCCTGGACCGCCGGGTCAAGGCCACGGGTCGGGAGTCGCTGGACGTCCTCGACACCGGGGGCGGCAGCGGCAACTTCGCGGTGCCCGTCGCCCGTCTCGGCCACCGGGTCACCGTCGTCGACCCCAGCCCCAACGCGCTGTTCGCCCTGGAGCGCCGGGCCGCCGAGGCAGGGGTCGCCGAGAGGGTGAAGGGCGTGCAGGGTGACGCCCACGGCCTCTTCGACGTGGCCGAGCGCGGCGGCTACGACGTGGTGCTGTGCCACGGCGTCCTGGAGTACGTGGACGACCCGGCCGAGGGGGTCCGCAACGCGGTGGCCGCCCTGCGCCCGGAGGGTGTCCTCAGCCTGCTCGCCGCCGGTCTCGGCGGTGCCGTGCTGGCCCGCGCCCTGGCCGGTCACTTCAAGGAGGCCCGCCAGGCGCTCGACGACCCGAACGGTCGATGGGGCGCGGGTGACCCCGTCCCGCGCCGCTTCACCGCCGAACAGCTCACCGGGCTGGTCGAGGGCGCGGGCCTGCGTGTCGGCGCCGTGCACGGCGTGCGGGTCTTCGCCGACCTCGTGCCCGGCGTCCTCGTCGACACCGAGCCCGGCGCTCTGGAGGCGCTGCTGAAGCTGGAGGAGGCCGCCGCCGAGCTTCCCGCCTTCCACTCGGTGGCCACGCAGCTTCATGTGCTGGGTGAGACCGCCGAGACCATCGAGACCGATGAGGCGATCGAGACTGCTGGGTCTCCCGAGGCCTGAGTCCCTCCTGAGGTACCGCCGCTGATCAGCGCCTTGGCTGTGCATGGAGTACGCCACAGGCCCCCCGAATGGGGGCTTGGCGCCGTATGATCGAGGGAGACCGTTCCGGCATGACGGGTCGGCCGCCGGGGAATGGAAGCCTCAGCGAGCCGGGGACGTCCATGGCGGGTTCCGGTTGGCCAAATGGCGCAGAGGGGCGGGTTTCACGGGGGCGATTCCCTGCCTATCCTGAAGAGACCCCCCGGGTCGCCCCGGCGACTGCACGATGAGGAGGACTCCGTGCCGCTCTCGGAGCACGAGCAGCGCATGCTCGAGCAGATGGAGCGAGCGCTGTACGCCGAAGATCCCAAGTTCGCGTCGGCGCTTGAGGGAAGCGGGCTGCGTACGTACACCCGGCGGCGGGTCTACCAGGCGGTCGCGGGCTTCCTCGTAGGTATTGCGCTCCTCATGGCCGGTATGGTCGCCAAGCAGGTCTGGCTCAGCGTCGTGGGCTTCCTCGTCATGCTGGGCTGTGCGGTGCTGGCCGTGACCGGCTGGCGCAAGGCCCCCAAGCCGGGCGAACAGGCGGCGGGGGCCGGCGGACAGCAGGCCGCCCGCCGACAGGGCCGGCAACGGCGCTCCATGATGGACCGCATCGAGCAGCGCTGGCAGAAGCGCCGCGACGAACAGGGCGGCCATTAGCCCGGAGCGCAGCTCTCCAGGACATGTGAAGACATGAGTCAGGGGTGACCACCGACTGGGTGGTCACCCCTGACGTATGCCTACCAGGCCCTGATGTACGCGTACCTGGCGCGACTGGCTCCCGAGGCAGGCGCCTCCGTGCCCCGGGGGAGGCGGCGCGGGCGGCCGGAAACAAGCCCGACCGGCCCCAGACCCCCGGCGCCCGTCAGCCCTGCTGTCCCGATGCCTTCCGCCACGTCGGCCGCAGCGCCAGGGCACGTGCCCGCATGCCCGACCACCAGGCCGACGCCGCCCACACCAGGCGCACGGTGGAGCGCGGGACGAGAACCGCACGGAGTCTGGCGCCGCGGCCGACCCCGGCGCTCAGGCCCGCCGCCGCACGGCGGACGTCGTCCGTGAGGCCCGCCGTCGGGCGGGGGTGCGGTGCGTACAGGACCTGCTCCACCGCGTTCGCCACCCGGTGCACCGAGGCCGCGGCCGTCGCGTCGAGAGAGCCCAGCCGGACGATACGGGCGGCCGCCTTGCGCGGTGTCTGTGACTCGTCCGGCGCGATGCCGAAGTCCCACGCCGTGTCGGTCAGCTCCTGCCAGACGGCCAGCGTGTGCGGCATCGCGTCCGCCTCACCGCGGCCGTGCGCCCCCAGCCGTACCGCGCGGGTCCGCAGGCGCCACAGCATCGGTGCCAGCGGGAGCACCAGGACGGCGAGGCCGCCCAGGGTCCAGGCCAGGAGCGCGTACCACTTCGGGCCGTCGTCCCCCGTGGGCAGCACCGCCTGCGGGGACTCGCTCGCGCACCCGCCGCCCAGCTTCTTCTGCTCCGGCGTGCAGCTGTCGCTCGTCGAGGGCGTCGGGGACGGCGCGGCGGACGACGTCCGGGACGGGCGCGCCTCGTCCGGCACCGAGCTGCCGGGGTTGTCCGGCAGGGTGTACGGCGGCATCGAGCCGCGGTTCGGCGTCGGCTCGAAGCGGGTCCAGCCCACGCCCTCGAAGTACAGCTCGGGCCAGGCGTGCGCGTCGCGCAGCCCCACCGACACCGAGCCGTCCGCCTGCGGTGAACCGGGCGCGAAGCCGACCGCGACCCGGGCCGGTATGCCCAGGGAGCGGGCCATCGCCGCCATCGCGAAGGAGAAGTGCACGCAGAAGCCCTGCTTGTCCTTCAGGAAGCGGGCGATGCCCTCCGAGCCGCTGCCGACCTGCACCTGGGTGTCGTACTCGAAGCCGCCGGTCACGGCGAACCAGTCCTGGAGCTTGACCGCCTGGTCGTAGGGATTGGCGGCGCCGGCGGTGACCTGGCGGGCGGTGCGGGCCACCACCGACGGCAGCGAGTCGGGCAGCTTGGTGAAGTCGCGCTCGATCGCCGCCGGCGGAGGCGGCGCCGAGGCCAGCTGCTCCGCCGTCGGCTGCACGTCCAGGCTCTTGACCCGGTACGTCAGCCCTCGTGTGTTCTGGCCGTGGTCTCCGACCAGCGTCATGCCCAGGGGCTCGTAACGCCAGTTGCCCCGGATGCTGACGCCGCTCGGCGGGTACGGCATGGGCAGCCAGTCCTGGGCGTACCAGCCGGCCGCCGTGATCGTGGTGTCGACCTCCGTGCGCTTGACGTCGGGACCGAGGCCGATCGGAGTCGGGAAGGTGCCGTCGGGGACGGCGGTGATGGAGCGCCGGGACGGCTTCCAGGTGGTGCCGTCGAAGTCGTCCAGGGACACGATCCGCAGATAGAGGTCCGAGACGTCGGCCATCTTCGTCTTCACGGAGAGGACCTGCCGGTCCTCGTCCACGTTCAGACTGTCGCGCAGCGACACCAGCGGGTTCACGGCGGAGATCGTGCCGCCGCTGCCCGTGCCGCCGCCCGCGCCCGTGCCCACGGAGTCCAGCAGGCCGCCGTTCATGGCGGGCAGGCCGAGCGGCACCACCAGGGCGATGCCCAGCGCGACCACGCCGATGCGCCGGCCGGTGCGGACCGGGGCGAGCGCGCCGCTCGGTTCCCCTCCGGCCGTGCGCGGTGCCCCGCCGAAGACCCGGCCCCACTGGGAGAGCCGGTCCCGGCCCTCGGCCAGGAGCAGCATCAGATAACCGGCCGCCGCCACCAGGAACCACAGCCAGTCCGTGCCCCCGTCGGACAGCCCCGCGGCCACCGAGTACAGCGCGAGCAGCGGCAGACCGGCCGGGGCGGCGCTGCGGAAGGTCACCGCCAGGGTGTCCACCAGCAGTCCGATGATCAGGACACCGCCGATGAGCATCAGCCGGATGCCGTCGGACTCCAGGGGCGCCGGGATCGCGTACCGCGCGATGTCTTCCCCGCCCTGCTGGAGCAGGAGCGTGAAGCGGTCGATGGCCTGCGGCCCGGGGATCAGCCCGGCCAGGGCCTGCTCACGGGCGAACACGAACGTCAGCAGCGCGACCGTGACCACGGCCTGCGCCGCGACCGTCAGCGGGCGCGCCAGCGGTACCCGGCGGGCCGCGGCGCCCACACCGGCCTGCACGGCGAGCAGGAAGGCCGCCTGGACGATCCACGTCGCCGGTTTGACGAGGGGCAGCAGGGCGCACGCGGCCATCAGTGTGGCCGCCCACGCGCCCAGCGTCAGCCGTACCCGCCCGCTCATCACGGTCCCTCCCCGCCGCTCGCGGCGACCACGCCCCTGCGCACCCGGTCGGCCTGCCGCCACAGCTCGTCCACGGAGGCACCCCGCGGCACACCGAGGGCCGTCCAGCCCGCCTCGCGCAACATGCGCAGCCGCTCCCCGCTCCGGTCCAACGGCCCGGGCACATCGCTCGGTTCCCGCACCCAGGTGTCGCTGTCCAGCACGAAGGCGACCGCGCCCGGGCTGCGCTGCCGCATCCGGCCCAGCACGGCCGCCTGCTCCTCGTCCAGGTCGCCGAGGAAGGCCACCAGCAGCCCCTCGTTCCCGCCGCGCAGCACGTCGTAGGCCCGGGACAGCCCCGCGCCGTCGGAGTGGTCGATCACCGCGAGGGTGTCCATCATCAGCCCGGCCGCGTCCGCCGACTCCTGGCTCGCGCCCGCGAAGCCGTCTCCGCCCTCGCCGGGCACCGCGTTGCCGGTGTCCGTCAACAGCCGTACCGAGTAGCCCCGTTCGAGCATGTGCACCAGCACGGACGCGGCGCCCGACACGGCCCACTCGAAGGCCGAGTCGGGGCCCGCGCCCTGGTAGGCGATGCCCCGGGTGTCGAGCAGCACCGTGCAGCGGGCGCGCTGCGGCTGCTCCTCGCGGCGCACCATCAGCTCGCCGTAGCGGGCGGTGGAGCGCCAGTGCACCCGGCGCAGGTCGTCGCCGTAGCGGTACCCGCGCGGGATCACGTCGTCCTCGCCGGCCAGCGCGAGCGAACGCAGCCGCCCGTCGCCGTACCCCTTCGCCTCGCCGCTGAGGCGCACCGGCGCCAGCGCCTCCACGTGCGGGATCACCGTCAGGGTGTCGTACGTCGAGAAGGACCGGGTCAGCTCGCACATGCCGAACGGGTCGGTCAGGCGCAGTTGGAGCGGGCCCAGCGGGTAGCGGCCGCGCAGGTCGGAGCGCACCCGGTAGGACACCTCGCGCCGGCCGCCCGCCTCCACCCGGTCGAGCACGAAACGGGGCCGGGGACCGAGCACGTACGGCACCCGGTCCTGGAGCATCAGCAGGCCCGTGGGCAGCCGCGAGACGTTGTCCATCCGCAGGTGGACCCGGGCCTCGCTGCCGGCCGGCACGCGCGCGGGGGAGAGGCGGCGGCTGCCCGCGACCCGGTAGCGCGTGCGGTACAGCACCGTCGCGCAGACCAGCGGCAGCACCGCCAGCAGCAGGCCCACGCGCAGCAGGTCGCTCTGCCCGAGCACGTACGAACAGACGGCGGCCGCGACGCCGGCGGCCAGGAAGGAGCGTCCGCGGGTGGTCAGACCGGCCAGGGCGGTGCGGATGCCGCCCTTCTCGCCCCGGTCGGCCTCCGCCTGCCCCGCCCCCGCGGTGGTCATCACAGCCTCCGCGGCGGCTGCTGGGGATACGCCGGCACGCCCCGGCCGAGGCCGCCGAAGCCGCTCTGCTGCGGTGGCGCGGCCGGCACCGGAGTGCGCTGGAGGATCTCCTCGACGACCTGCTCGGCCGTGCGGCGGTTGAGCTGGGCCTGGGCGGTGGGCAGCAGACGGTGGGCCAGGACGGCGACGGCGAGTGCCTGCACGTCGTCCGGCAGCGCGTACTCCCGGCCGCTCAGGGCCGCGGACGCCTTCGCCGCGCGCAGCAGGTGCAGCGTCGCGCGCGGGGAGGCGCCGAGTCTCAGGTCGGGGTGCGTGCGCGTGGCGCCGACCAGGTCCACCGCGTAGCGCCGGACCGGCTCGGCGACGTGGACGCCGCGCACCGCCTCGATCAGCTTGAGGATCTCGTGCGCGTGGGCCACCGGCTGGAGGTCCTCCAGCGGCGAGACGCCGCCGTGCACGTCCAGCATATGAAGCTCGGCCTCGGCACTCGGGTAGCCGACGGAGACCCGGGCCATGAAACGGTCGCGCTGGGCCTCCGGGAGCGGGTAGGTGCCCTCCATCTCGACCGGGTTCTGCGTCGCCACCACCATGAAGGGGCTGGGCAGCTCGTAGGTCTTGCCGTCGATGGTGACCTGGCGCTCCTCCATGGATTCCAGGAGCGCGGACTGCGTCTTGGGCGAGGCGCGGTTGATCTCGTCGCCGATCACCACCTGCGCGAAGATCGCGCCCGGCTTGAACTCGAAGTCGCGGCGCTGCTGGTCCCATATGGACACACCGGTGATGTCCGAGGGCAGCAGGTCGGGCGTGAACTGGATGCGCCGCACCGAGCAGTCGATGGACCGCGCCAGTGCCTTCGCGAGCATCGTCTTGCCGACGCCCGGGACGTCCTCGATCAGCAGATGTCCCTCGGCGAGCAGTACGGTCAGCGAGAGCCGTACGACCTCGGGCTTGCCCTCGATCACGCCTTCCACCGACTCCCGCACGCGTTCCACCACGGCGGTCAGATCAGTGAGGCTCGCTCGATCGTCATAGGTCGTCACCCGGCCCTCCTCGGCCTTTCCCTTGCTCCCAGGGAGCACGGGATACCCCATTTTCCCGGGTCGACGCCGCATGACGCGGGCCGGCCCACCCCGAACCACGGACACCACGCGTGAAAAGTTCCGCGCGACGCCACTCCCGCATTCTTGCTGCCGTTACCGATTCGTGTCACTCGACTGTGGATAACTGGCCGCGATATGTCGGCCTTGCGACCATTCGAACGCGTGACTGACAGGCTTTCGACAGCTACAGCAGGTTGTGTCCGGGGCGGGCGAGCAGGTCAGGCGGCCGGGTCGACCTCCCGCAGCAGGCCGGTCTTCACGTCGAAGACGAAACCCCGCACGTCGTCCGTGTGCGGCAGGAACGGCGAGGTGCGCACGCGCTGCATCGACTGCCGTACGTCCTGGTCGACGTCCCGGAAGGACTCCACCGCCCACGCCGGGCGCTGGCCGACCTCGGCCTCCAGCTCGTTGCGGAAGTCCTCGGTGAGGCTCTCCAGACCGCAGCCCGTGTGGTGGATGAGGACGATGCTGCGCGTCCCCAGCTTGCGCTGACTGATGGTGAGGGAGCGGATCACGTCGTCGGTGACGACGCCGCCCGCGTTGCGGATCGTGTGGCAGTCGCCGAGTTCGAGGCCCAGTGCCGCGTGCAGGTCGAGGCGGGCGTCCATGCAGGCCACGACGGCGACGTGCAGCACGGGCCGGGCGTCCATCCCCGGGTCGGTGAATTCGGCGGCGTACCGGGCGTTGGCGTCGACGAGGCGGTCGGTGACCGTGCCGCCGCCGGCCGGGGCGTTCTCCGAGGCTGTGGGAACCGATGCAGAAGTCGTCATATCCATGACGTTACTGGTCACACCCCGTCCGGGCCTCTTGTGGGAGTGGACAAAGAACGCCAGCGGGCCTGTGATGTGAGGTAACCCACAAGGGTGGTGTGCCGGCGGTCGCGACGCGCAGGCCGGTTGATTGACCGGGAGACAGGGTGGACTAAAGTGACGCGAAGCGGGAGGCGAGACCCTCCCCGCTGGACTGTTTTCCCCGGAGACCCCGGCGACGGCCGGAGGTCTCCCCACGTGCGCGGCGCGTACGTACGGCTCGGCCTCCTCCCGCTCCCGGTCGGCTGACGCTTCCGGCGCCGGCAGGCCTCCCCTTCGAGCGGGCGGGGACCCGGCGGTGCGTAGGGCCGCGCCGGATCTGAGAGGGCCCTTTGAGCCAGAGTCGACACGTCCCGGTGATGCTCCAGCGGTGCCTGGATCTGCTGGCACCCGCCCTGGAGGGCCCGGAGGCCGTGGTCGTCGACTGCACCCTCGGCCTCGGCGGCCACAGCGAGGCGCTCCTGGAGAGGTTCCCCGGTGTCCGCCTCGTCGCCCTCGACCGCGACAAGGAGGCCCTGCGCCTGTCCGGCGAGCGCCTCGCGCCCTACGGGGAGCGCGCCACCCTCGTCCACGCCGTGTACGACGAGCTCCCCGAGGTGCTGCGCAAGCTCGGCATCGCGCGCGTGCAGGGCGTGTTGTTCGACCTCGGCGTCTCCTCCATGCAACTCGACGAGGCCGACCGCGGTTTCGCCTACGCCCAGGACGCCCCGCTCGACATGCGCATGGACCAGACGTCCGGGGTCAGCGCCGCCGAGGTCCTCAACACGTACGCACCGGGCGAGCTGGTGCGCATCCTCCGGGCGTACGGGGAGGAGAAGCAGGCCAAGCGGATCGTGTCCGCGATCGTGCGCGAGCGCGAGAAGGAGCCGTTCAGCAGCAGCGCGCGGCTGGTCGAGCTGATCCGGGACGCGCTGCCGCAGGCCGCCAAGCGCACCGGCGGCAACCCGGCCAAGCGCACCTTCCAGGCCCTGCGCATCGAGGTCAACGGCGAACTCGCCGTCCTGGAGCGGGCGATCCCGGCCGCCGTGAAGGCGCTGGACGTGGGCGGGCGCATCGCCGTGCTGTCGTACCACTCGCTGGAGGACCGGCTGGTCAAGCAGGTGTTCGCGGCGGGTGCCGCCACCACGGCGCCGCCCGGGCTGCCCGTCGTGCCCGAGCGTTACCAGCCGCGGCTCAAGCTGCTCACGCGAGGTGCCGAACTCCCCACGGAGGAGGAGATCGCCGAGAACCGGCGGGCGGCACCGGCGCGGCTGCGCGGCGCCCAGCGCATCAGGGAGGACATCGAGTGAGCCACGTGCAGGGCGGGCGGGTGTCCCGGACCCGAGGGAGCGTGAGTGAGCAGTAAACCCGAACTGAAGGGGAGGGCGGCACGTCTCGCGCAGCTCTTCCCGACCGGCCCCGGGCAGGCGGCCCGCACCCCCTTCGTCCTCCTCGTGGTCCTCCTCCTCGGCGGTGGTCTCATCGGCCTCCTCGTGCTGAACTCGGCCCTCAGCGAAGGCGCGTTCAAGCTCGACGACCTCCAGCGCGAGACCAAGAGCCTCACCGACGAGGAACAGGCCCTCCAGCGGGACATCGACGCCTACTCCGCTCCCGAGGCTCTCCAGCGCCGCGCCCGCGAACTCGGCATGGTCCCCGGCGGCGACCCCGCCTTCCTCGCCCCCGACGGCACCGTCAAGGGCGTCCCGAGCCCCGCCCCCGGCGTCCGGCCGACCTCCGCCCACATCCCCCTGGTCCTGGCCCCCGAGGCCATGTCCGACGGCTCCACCTCGATCTCCGGCAGGTGACGGAAGTGACCGACAGGGAACCCCCGCGCCGCCGCGTGCCCGGCCCCGCCAGGCCCGCTCGCCCCGACGCCCGGCGCCGTCCCGGCCCCGGAGCCCGACCGGCCCGCCGCCCGGGCCCGGCCCGTCCGGGGGCCCCCAAGCCCCTCCGGCTGGGCAGCCCCCGACCGCGGCTGCGTCTGGTCGGGCTCGCGCTGACGCTGGTGCTGATCGCCTTCGTCGTGCGGCTGTTCCAGGTCCAGGCCGTCGACGCGAGCACGTACGCCGCCAAGGCGGAACAGAACCGGTACGTCGGGCAGGTGCTGGCCGCCGACCGGGGCGAGATCACCGACCGGTCCGGTGTGGCCCTGGCGACCAGCGAGGACGCCTACGACATCACCGCCGACCCCACGATGTTCGCCCCCGACAAGCTGAAGATCGGGGACGGCCCCGAGCAGGCGGCCGCGCTGCTCGCGCCGATCCTGGGCCAGGAGCAGGAGACCCTGGTCGAGAAGCTGCGGCCGAAGAACAAGGCGCTGCGGTACGTCAAGCTGGCCTCCCGCCAGACCCCGCAGGTCTGGAAGCAGATCAAGGACCTCAAGTCCGCGCTCGCCAAGAAGGAGGAGACCGACAAGTCCACGCACAACGTCCTCGCGGGTGTCTTCTCCGTCGCCACCAGCAAGCGCGTGTACCCGGGCGGCGACCTCGCCGCCGGGATACTGGGCTGGGTCAACGGCGAGGGCAAGCCCGGCGGTGGCATCGAGCTCCAGCTGAACAAGCGGCTGGCCGGCAAGGACGGCAAGATCCGCTACGCCCAGTCCGGCGGCCGGCTCGTCCCCACCGCGGGTTCCACCGAGACACCCGCCGTGCCCGGCAGCGACGTCGAGCTCACCATCGACCGCGACATCCAGTGGGCCGCCCAGAAGGCCATCAGCGACCAGGTGACGGAGTCCGCGGCCGACCGCGGCTACGTCATCGTCCAGGACACCCGCACCGGCCAGGTCCTGGCCATGGCCAACTCACCCGGCTTCGACCCCAACGACCTGTCCGACGCCGACCCCGCCGCGCTCGGCAACGCGGCACTCCAGGACGCCTTCGAGCCCGGCTCCACCGCCAAGGTCATGTCGATGGCGGCCGTCCTCCAGGAGGGCGCGGCGACCCCCATGACCCACGTCGTCGTGCCCAACCGGCTGCACCGCGGCGACCGGCTCTTCAAGGACGACGTGAACCACCCGACCTGGTACTTGACGCTCAACGGCGTCCTCGCCAAGTCCAGCAACATCGGCACCATCCTCGCCACCGGGCAGCTCGGCAAGACCCAGGCCCAGGCCAACAGGGTCCTCTACGACTACCTGCGCAAGTTCGGCCTCGGCCGCTACACCGGCCTCGGCTTCCCCGGCGAGACCCCGGGCATCCTCGCCCCGCCCGACAAGTGGTCGACCTCGCAGCAGTACACGATCCCTTTCGGCCAGGGCGTCTCCATCAACGCCATGCAGGCGGCGTCGGTGTACTCGACCATCGCCAACGGCGGCGTCCGCGTCGAACCCACGCTCGTGCGCGGCACCAGGGGCCCCGACGGCCGCTTCACTCCGGCCCCCAAGCCCGAGAAGACCCGGGTCGTCAGCGCCAAGACGGCGAAGACCCTCGCCCAGATGCTGGAGTCGGTCGTGGACGACGAGGAGGGCACGGGCACCAAGGCGCGCATCCCCGGCTACCGCGTGGCGGGCAAGACGGGCACGGCCAACCGCGTGGATCCGGCCACCGGCAAGTACCACGGCTACACCTCCTCCTTCGCCGGGTTCGCCCCCGCCGACAAGCCCCGCATCACCGTCTACTGCGCCATCCAGAACGCCACCAAGGGCAACTACTTCGGCGGCCAGATCTGCGGCCCCGTCTACAAGCAGGTCATGGAGTTCGCACTGAAGTCCCTCCAGGTCCCGCCGACCGGGGCCAAGCCCGCGAGGCTGCCCGTCACGTTCAAGAACTGAACCGGCCCCGAGAACTGGACCCGCCCCGAGAACCGAACCGACCCCGAACCGTCAAGCCCTGATCAGCACCGAGCACCACCGAGCCACCAGGACCGCCCCCGTGACAACGATCACCCCCGATCCCGGGAACCAGAGCTCCCCCCGCCCCTCACTTCGCCCGGAGGCGGGTACGCCCGGTACGCTCACCGCCGTGCCACACGCTGATCAGTCCCAAACCACCCAGAAGGGCCATCCCGTGACATACCCCGGGCCGCCCAGGCCGGCGCAGGTCTCCGCCACACCCCTCGCGGAACTCGCCGGTCAACTGGGTGCCCCCGCGCCGGAGGGCGCCGCCGACGTCACGGGCATCACCCACGACTCACGCGCAGTGCGCCCCGGCGACCTGTACGCCGCCCTCCCGGGCGCCCGTCTGCACGGCGCCGACTTCGTCGAACAGGCCGCGAGCCTGGGCGCGGCCGCCGTGCTGACCGACCCCACCGGCGCCGAGCGCGCCGTCGCCTCCGGGCTGCCGGTCCTCGTCGTCGACGACCCTCGCGGGCGGATGGGCGAGCTGGCCGCCACGATCTACGGCCACCCCGGCCGGGACCTGCTCCAGATCGGCATCACCGGCACCTCCGGCAAGACCACCACCGCCTACCTCGTCGAGGGCGGCCTGAGGACCGTGAAGTCGACCGGCCTGATCGGCACGGTCGAGATGCGCATCGGCGACGAGCGCATCAAGTCCGAGCGCACCACGCCCGAAGCCACCGACCTCCAGGCCCTGTTCGCCGTCATGCGCGAGCGCGGCGTCGAGGCGGTCGCCATGGAGGTCTCCAGCCACGCCCTGGTCCTCGGCCGCGTCGACGGCTGCGTCTTCGACATCGGCGTCTTCACCAACCTCAGCCCGGAACACATGGAGTTCCACTCCGACATGGAGGACTACTTCCGGGCCAAGGCGCGGCTGTTCACGCCGGAACGCGGCAAACTCGGCGTGGTCAACGTCGACGACGAGTACGGCCGCAGGCTGGCGAACGAGGCCACCGTCCCGGTCGTCACCTACTCCGCCGAGGGCCACCCCGACGCCGACTGGCGCGCCGAGGACGTCGAGGTCGGCAGGCTGGACTCGACGTTCACCGTCGTCGGGCCCAAGGGCGAGCGGATCAGCGCCAAGTCGCCGCTGCCGGGCCCCTTCAACGTGGCCAACACCCTCGCCGCGATCGTCGCCCTCGCCGTGGCCGGCCTCGACCCGCAGGCCGCCGCCGACGGTGTCGCCGCCGTACCGGGCGTGCCGGGCCGCCTGGAGCGCGTGGACGCCGGACAGCCGTACCTCGCGGTCGTCGACTACGCCCACAAGACCGACGCCGTCGAGTCCGTCCTGCGCGCCCTGCGCAAGGTCACCGAGGGCCGGCTGCACATCGTCCTCGGCTGTGGCGGCGACCGCGACATCACCAAGCGCGCCCCCATGGGCGCCGCCGCTGCCCGGCTCGCCGACACCGCCGTACTGACCTCCGACAACCCCCGCTCCGAGGACCCCCTCGCGATCCTCGCCACGATGCTCCAGGGCGCGGCCTCCGTGCCGGCGCACGAGCGCGGCGAGGTGCAGGTCTTCGAGGACCGGGCCGCCGCGATCGCCGCCGCCGTCGCCCGCGCCGAGCCGGGCGACACCGTCCTGGTCGCGGGCAAGGGCCACGAGCAGGGCCAGGACATCGCCGGGGTGGTCCGTCCCTTCGACGACCGCCAGGTGCTTCGCGAAGCCATTCAGAAGACCCAGGGATGAATTCCCGCATGATCCAGGGGATGAACTTGTGATCGCCCTCTCCCTCGCCGAGATCGCAGAAGTCGTCGGCGGGCAGACGTACGACATACCGGATCCGACCGTCCAGGTCACCGGCCCGGTCGTCCGGGACTCCCGCGAGGCGGGGCCGGGCAGCCTGTTCGTGGCCTTCGCCGGGGAGCGCGTGGACGGCCACGACTTCGCGGCGGCGGTCGTGGAGGCGGGGGCGGTGGCCGTGCTCGGTACCCGGCCCGTCGGCGTGCCCGCGATCGTCGTGGACGACGTCCAGACCGCCCTCGGCGCCCTCGCGCGGTACGTCGTACGACGCCTCGGCGCCACGCTCGTCGCCCTCACCGGCTCGGCGGGCAAGACCAGCACCAAGGACCTCATCGCACAGGTGCTCCAGCGCAAGGCGCCGACGGTGTTCACGCCCGGCTCGCTCAACAACGAGATCGGGCTGCCGCTGACCGCGCTCAGCGCCACCGAGGAGACCCGGTTCCTCGTCCTGGAGATGGGCGCCCGCGGTATCGGGCACATCTCCTACCTCACGGGTCTGACGCCCCCGAAGATCGGCCTCGTCCTGAACGTCGGCAGCGCCCACATCGGCGAGTTCGGCGGCCGCGAGCAGATCGCCCAGGCCAAGGGCGAGCTCGTCGAGTCCCTGCCGTCCGAAGCCGACGGCGGGACGGCCGTCCTCAACGCGGACGACCCCTACGTACGGGCCATGGCCTCCCGAACGAAGGCGAAGGTGATCTTTTTCGGAGAGTCCGACGAAGCGGACGTTCGCGCCGAGAACGTACGACTCACGGACACCGGACAGCCCGCGTTCAGGCTTCACACACCCTCCGGTGCAAGCGATGTGACCATGCGCCTGTACGGTGAGCACCACGTGTCGAACGCGCTCGCCGCGGCCGCCGTCGCCCACGAGTTGGGCATGTCCGCAGACGAGATCGCCCTCGCGCTCTCCGAGGCGGGCTCCCTCTCCCGCTGGCGGATGGAGGTCACCGAGCGCCCGGACGGCGTGACGGTCGTCAACGACGCCTACAACGCGAACCCCGAGTCCATGAAGGCGGCGCTGCGCGCGCTCGCGGCCATCGGCAAGGGGCGTCGTACGTGGGCGGTGCTCGGCAAGATGGCCGAGCTCGGGGACGAGGCTCTCGCCGAGCACGACGCGGTCGGACGGCTCGCCGTCCGGCTCAACGTCAGCAAGCTCGTCGCGGTCGGTGGCAGGGAAGCCGCCTGGCTGCAACTGGGCGCATATAACGAGGGTTCGTGGGGTGAGGAGTCGGTGCACGTGTCCGACGCACAGGCGGCGGTCGACCTGTTGCGCAGCGAGTTGCGCCCGGGGGACGTCGTGCTCGTGAAGGCGTCCCGTTCGGTCGGCCTCGAGAGCGTTGCCCAGGCGCTGCTCGAGACCGGTGCCGAGGGTGAGGTTTCCGCCCGATGATGAAGCAGATCCTGTTCGCAGGAGTCATTGGCCTCTTCCTGACGCTGGTCGGCACCCCGCTGCTGATCAAGCTCCTCGCGCGCAAGGGCTACGGCCAGTACATCCGCGACGACGGCCCGCGCGAGCACGCCAGCAAGCGCGGTACGCCGACCATGGGCGGTATCGCCTTCATCCTGGCGACGGTCGCCGCGTACTTCCTGGCCAAGGTGATCACGGGCTATCTCGACCCGGACGTCGACGCGGCGCCGACCTTCTCGGGTCTGCTGGTGCTCGGCCTGATGGTGGGCATGGGCCTGGTCGGCTTCCTCGACGACTACATCAAGATCGTCAAGCGGCGCTCGCTGGGTCTGCGGGCCAAGGCGAAGATGGCCGGCCAGCTGATCGTCGGCATCGGCTTCGCGGTGCTCTCGCTCCAGTTCGCGGACAACCGCGGCAACACCCCGGCGTCCACGAAGCTGTCGTTCATCACCGACTTCGGCTGGACGATCGGACCCGTGCTGTTCGTGGTCTGGGCGCTGTTCATGATCCTCGCGATGTCGAACGGCGTGAACCTGACCGACGGTCTGGACGGTCTGGCCACCGGCGCCTCCGTGCTCGTCTTCGGCGCCTACACCTTCATCGGCGTCTGGCAGTTCCAGGAGTCCTGCGCCAACGCGCAGACGCTGACCAACCCCGGCGCGTGCTACGAGGTGCGCGACCCCCTCGACCTCGCGGTGGTCGCCTCGGCGCTGATGGGCGCCTGCCTCGGCTTCCTGTGGTGGAACACCTCGCCGGCCAAGATCTTCATGGGTGACACCGGTTCGCTCGCGCTCGGCGGTGTGCTCGCCGGCCTCGCGATCTGCTCCCGCACCGAGCTGCTGCTCGCCATCCTCGGCGGCCTCTTCGTCCTGATCACCATGTCCGTGGTGATCCAGGTCGGCTCCTTCCGCCTCACCGGGAAGCGCGTCTTCCGGATGGCGCCACTCCAGCACCACTTCGAACTCAAGGGCTGGTCCGAAGTGCTCGTCGTGGTCCGCTTCTGGATCATTCAGGGCATTTGTGTGATCGTCGGACTGGGCCTCTTCTACGCAGGATGGGCAGCGGACAAGTGACCTCCTCGGTGTCTTCGGAACTCAAGGGCAAGCACGTCACCGTCGCCGGGCTCGGCGTCTCCGGCGTCCCGGCGGCCAAGGTGCTGCACGGCCTCGGCGCGATCGTCACGGCCGTCAACGACGGCGCCGACGAGCGCGCGCGGGCGCAGGCCGCCGAACTGGAGGCGCTCGGCATCACCGTGCGCCTCGGTGACGGCGACACCCTGCCCGAGGGCACCGAGCTGATCGTCACCGCGCCCGGCTGGAAGCCGGACAAGCCGCTGTTCGCGGCGGCGGAGCGGGCGGGCGTCCCCGTCTGGGGCGACGTCGAGCTGGCCTGGCGCCTGCGCGGCCCGGACGCCGCCCCCTGGCTGGCCGTCACGGGCACCAACGGCAAGACCACCACCGTCCAGATGCTCGCCTCGATCCTCAAGGCCGCGGGCCTGCGCACGGCCGCCGTCGGCAACATCGGCGTCTCCCTCCTGGACGCGGTGCTCGGCGAGGAGCAGTACGACGTGCTGGCCGTGGAGCTCTCCAGCTACCAGCTCCACTGGGCGCCGTCGCTGCGCGCCCACTCGGCCGCCGTACTCAACCTCGCCCCCGACCACCTCGACTGGCACGGCTCCATGGAGGCGTACGCCGCCGACAAGGGCCGTATCTACGAGGGCAATCGCGTCGCCTGCGTCTACAACGCCGATGCCACCGACAAGCCGTCCACCGAGGACCTGGTCCGCGAGGCCGACGTCGAGGAGGGCTGCCGGGCCGTCGGCTTCACCCTCGGCACGCCCGCGCCCTCCCAACTGGGCGTCGTGGAGGGCATCCTGGTCGACCGCGCCTTCGTCGAGAACCGGCAGAAGAACGCCCAGGAGCTCGCCGAGGTCGCCGACGTCAACCCGCCGGCCCCGCACAACATCGCCAACGCCCTCGCGGCGGCGGCCCTCGCGCGGGCGTACGGCGTGCCCGCCAAGGCCG
This sequence comes from Streptomyces sp. SID5464, assembly GCF_009862985.1. NCBI lineage: Bacteria > Bacillati > Actinomycetota > Actinomycetes > Kitasatosporales > Streptomycetaceae > Streptomyces > Streptomyces sp. SID5464. The sequence goes on from NZ_WWIQ01000001.1 coordinate 60,744, forward strand.
TACGGGACGGCCTGCGGGCGTTCACCCCGGACGCCCACCGCATCGCGCACGTGGCCGACGTGGACGGGGTCGCGTACGTCGACGACTCCAAGGCCACCAACACCCACGCCGCGGAAGCCTCGTTGGCGGCCTACGAGAAGATCGTGTGGATCGCGGGCGGGCTCGCGAAGGGCGCCACCTTCGACGAGCTGGTCAGCAAGTCGGCGCCCAGGCTGCGCGGGGCCGTGCTGATCGGCGCGGACCGCGCGCTGATCCGCGAAGCCCTGGCGCGACACGCCCCCGAAGTACCCGTCGTCGACCTCGACCGGACCGACACTGGGGCGATGCGCGCGGCGGTCCAGGAGGCGCGGCGGCTCGCTCAGGCCGGTGACACGGTGCTGCTGGCTCCGGCCTGCGCCTCCATGGACATGTTCGCCAACTACAACAAGCGCGGGGACGCTTTCGCGGACGCCGTTCGCGAGCTCGGCTCCGTCGACGGCTGACCCGGGTCCGCCTCGCCCGGCGGTGGCGCCGGGCGTATCTGGGAGGGACGCGTGACACGGATGTGGCTGGTGCCCGAGCGGCCGGGGAGCGTCAGGGGCCGTTCCGGCCGCACGACGTTCCCCTCCGGCATGGCGGGGTGAGCGGCGATGCCCACCAGCCGCACCGGACGGCCTCCCGTCCCCCGCGCTCCCAGGCGCCCCGCCGCGCCCCGGCTCGTCCGTGAGAACCGCGTCCTGGCCTTCTACCACCGTGCGCGCAGGGGCTGGGACCGGCCGCTGACCGCCTACTACCTCATCTTCGGCGGCAGTCTGCTGATCACCGTGCTGGGCCTGGTGATGGTCTACTCGGCCTCCCAGATCACCGCGCTGCAGATGTCGCTGCCGGGCTCGTACTTCTTCCGCAAGCAGCTGCTGGCCGCCGTGATCGGCGCCGGACTGCTCTTCGCCGCCTCGCGGATGCCGGTGAAGCTGCACCGGGCCCTGGCCTACCCGATCCTCGCCGGCGCCGTCTTCCTCATGGCCCTCGTGCAGATCCCCGGCATAGGAGTGTCGGTCAACGGCAACCAGAACTGGATCGCGCTCGGCGGCTCCTTCCAGATCCAGCCCAGTGAGTTCGGCAAGCTCGCGCTCGTGTTGTGGGGGGCCGACCTGCTGGCCCGCAAGCAGGACAAGAGGCTGCTGACCCAGTGGAAGCACATGCTCGTGCCGCTGGTGCCGGCCGCCTTCATGCTGCTCGGGCTGATCATGATCGGCGGCGACATGGGCACCGCGATCATCCTCACGGCCATCCTGTTCGGCCTGCTCTGGCTGGCCGGCGCGCCCACGCGGCTGTTCGCCGGAGTGCTGTCGGTAGCCGCCGTACTCGGCCTGATCCTCATCAAGACCAGCCCCAACCGCATGGCGCGCCTGCAGTGCCTGGGCGCCACCGAACCCCAGTCCGGCCCGGTCGACTGCTGGCAGGCCGTGCACGGCATCTACGCCCTCGCCTCCGGCGGAATCTTCGGCTCCGGGCTGGGTGCGAGTGTGGAGAAATGGGGTCAACTCCCCGAAGCCCACACCGACTTCATCTTCGCCGTCACCGGTGAGGAACTGGGCCTGGCGGGGACGCTGTCGGTACTCGCCCTCTTCGCGGCTCTAGGCTATGCGGGTATCCGCGTGGCCGGACGCACGGAGGACCCCTTCGTGAGGTATGCCGCGGGAGGCGTGACCACCTGGATCACGGCCCAGGCCGTGATCAACATCGGTGCGGTGCTCGGTCTGCTGCCGATCGCCGGCGTCCCCCTCCCGCTGTTCTCCTACGGGGGATCCGCCCTGCTGCCGACCATGTTCGCCATCGGGCTGCTGATCGCCTTCGCGCGCGACGAGCCCGCTGCGCGGGCGGCGCTTGCGATGCGGCAACCCCGCTTTGGTAGAAAGCGGGGGGCTGGGGGAACCGGTTCCGGCCGGAGTCCCCGGAGATGGAACACGATGCGACGGCGCGCCTCGGCGGCGCGCTCGTCCGGAGAGCGGTGAATTTCGGTGCATGTCGTACTCGCCGGCGGAGGAACCGCGGGCCACATCGAGCCCGCGCTCGCCCTCGCGGACGCCCTGCGCAGGCAGGATCCGACCGTGGGCATCACGGCCCTGGGCACGGAGCGAGGCCTGGAGACCCGTCTCGTACCCGAGCGTGGGTACGAACTCGCGCTGATCCCCGCCGTACCGCTGCCACGCAAGCCCACCCCCGAGCTGATCACCGTCCCGGGCCGGCTGCGCGGCACCATCAAGGCGACCGAGCAGATCCTGGAGCGCACCAAGGCGGACGCCGTGGTCGGCTTCGGCGGCTACGTCGCCCTGCCCGGCTACCTCGCGGCCAAGCGCCTCGGCGTGCCGATCGTCATCCACGAGGCCAACGCCCGCCCGGGCCTGGCCAACAAGATCGGCTCGCGGTACGCCAGCCAGGTCGCCGTCTCCACCCCGGACAGCAAGCTGCGCGGCGCCCGCTACATCGGCATCCCGCTGCGCCGCTCCATCGCCACCCTGGACCGGGCCGCCGTACGCCCCGAGGCCCGCGCCGCGTTCGGGCTCGACCCCAACCTGCCCACGCTGCTGGTCTCCGGCGGCTCCCAGGGCGCCCGCCGCCTCAACGAGGTCGTGCAGACGGTCGCGCCCTGGCTCCAGCAGGCCGGGATCCAGATCCTGCACGCGGTCGGCCCGAAGAACGAACTGCCGCAGGTCCAGCAGATGCCGGGGATGCCCCCCTACATCCCGGTAAGTTACCTGGACCGGATGGACCTCGCGTACGCCGCGGCCGACATGATGCTCTGCCGCGCGGGCGCGATGACCGTCGCCGAGCTCTCCGCCGTCGGGCTCCCGGCCGCCTACGTCCCGCTGCCCATCGGCAACGGCGAACAGCGGCTCAACGCCCAGCCGGTGGTCAAGGCCGGCGGCGGCCTGCTGGTCGACGACGCGGAGCTGACCCCCGAGTGGGTCCAGCAGAACGTCCTGCCCGTGCTCGCCGATCCGCACCGGCTGTACCAGATGTCCCGCGCCGCCGCCGAGTTCGGCCGCCGGGACGCCGACGACCTGCTCGTCGGCATGGTGTACGAGGCGATCGCCGCCGCTCGTGCACACCGCTAGGACCGTATGACGGAAGGCAGGGGAGCGTGGCCGGATCGACCACCGCCGAGCGCGGTGAACGCCAGCGGGAGTCGTCCGGCCCGCCGCCGGTCAGGCGCCTGAGGCGACGTCACCTTCGTATGATCGTCATTCTGGGTCTCGCCCTGGTGTTCCTCGGCATCCCGACGGTGTGGCTGTTCTACGGCTCCGACTGGCTGCGCGCCGAGCACGTCTCCGTGTCGGGGACCCGGGTCCTGACACCGCATCAGGTCGAGGCGGCCGCCGACGTCCCGCTCGGGAAGCCGCTGATCTCCGTCGACACCGATGCGATCGGGACGCGACTGCGGCAGAAGTTGCCCCGAATCGACTCGGTTGACGTGGTCCGTTCCTGGCCCCATGGAATCGACCTGAAAGTGGTCGAGCGGACTCCGGTTCTGATTGTCCAAAAGGGCGGAAAGTTCGTCGAAGTGGACGACGAAGGTGTCCGTTTCGCTACGGTTTCTGAGGCGCCGAAAGGCGTTCCCGCACTGGAATTGACGCTCTCCCGGTCCAGTTCCGCCGCCGCGAGCCTGCGCCGTTTCGGCGAGTCCCGGCTGGTGCGCGAGGCGGTGGGCGTCGCCCGCGCCGTTCCGGCCGCCGTCGCACGCGACACACGGATCGTCAAGGTCCGTTCCTACGACGACATCTCGCTGGAGTTGCGGGACGGCCGCACGATCGCCTGGGGGAGCAGCGAGAAGGGCGCCGCGAAGGCCCGTACGCTCACCGCCCTGATGAAAGCCTCGCCCGCCGCACGGTACTTCGACGTGAGTGTTCCCACCGCGCCCGCGTCAGCAGGGAGTTGACGCACATCCGCGCAGGCCAGCACCCTGGTTGGGCAGTGCTACGGCTGATCACATAGGGTGAAAAGAAAAACGGGAGGTTCGGCGTGTTCGTTGAAGGAGCGCCACTTGTCGACTTAGTGTCCTGTTCAGAAGACTCCAAGGAACAGACACACTGGTAACCCTAAACTTCAGGGTTAGGGTTCGGGTCGGCGATACGGACCGTCCCATTCGGCATCAGTCGTCGGGTCGCGGGGCGCAGCGCGCCACGGTGATTCGGCGACACGTAACTCGAGGCGAGAGGCCTTCGACGTGGCAGCACCGCAGAACTACCTCGCAGTCATCAAAGTCATCGGTGTCGGCGGCGGTGGTGTCAATGCCATCAACCGGATGATCGAGGTCGGTCTCAAGGGCGTCGAGTTCATCGCCATCAACACCGACGCGCAAGCTCTGTTGATGAGCGACGCCGACGTCAAGCTGGACGTCGGCCGTGAACTCACCCGCGGACTCGGCGCCGGAGCCAATCCGGAGGTCGGCCGCAAGGCCGCCGAGGACCACCGCGAGGAGATCGAGGAGGTCCTCAAGGGGGCCGACATGGTCTTCGTGACGGCCGGTGAAGGTGGCGGCACCGGCACCGGCGGCGCGCCCGTCGTGGCCAACATCGCGCGCAATCTGGGCGCCCTCACCATCGGCGTGGTCACGCGCCCGTTCACCTTCGAGGGACGGCGCCGCGCGAACCAGGCCGAGGACGGCATCGCCGAGCTCCGCGAAGAGGTCGACACCCTCATCGTCATCCCGAACGACCGGCTGCTGTCCATCTCGGACCGCCAGGTCTCGGTACTGGACGCCTTCAAGTCGGCCGACCAGGTCCTGCTCTCCGGTGTGCAGGGCATCACCGACCTCATCACCACCCCGGGCCTCATCAACCTCGACTTCGCCGACGTCAAGTCGGTCATGTCCGAGGCAGGCTCGGCACTGATGGGCATCGGCTCCGCCCGCGGCGACGACCGCGCGGTGGCCGCCGCCGAGATGGCGATCTCCTCGCCGCTGCTGGAGGCGTCCATCGACGGCGCCCGCGGTGTGCTGCTCTCCATCTCCGGTGGCTCGGACCTCGGTCTCTTCGAGATCAACGAGGCCGCCCAGCTGGTGAGCGAGGCCGCCCACCCCGAGGCCAACATCATCTTCGGCGCGGTGATCGACGACGCCCTCGGCGACGAGGTCCGGGTCACCGTGATCGCGGCCGGCTTCGACGGCGGCCAGCCCCCGGCCCGCCGGGAGAACGTGATCGGCTCGACCTCGGCCAAGCGCGAGGAGCCGGCCCCGGCACGGCAGACCGAGAGCCGCCCGTCCTTCGGTTCGCTCGGCAGCGTGACCCCGAAGGAGGACCCGGAGCCCGCTCCGGAACCGGTCAACGACATCCCGGTCGCCCCGCCGGTCCCGCCGGCGCCGCGGACCTACTCGGACAGCGCGGCCGAGGAACTGGACGTACCGGACTTCCTCAAGTGATCCTTCTGACGTGATAGGACAGCGCGAAAGCGTGAGCGGCGCCCACTTCGCCTTCACCGACCGGTGGGGCGGGGTGAGCGCCGCTCCGTATGAGGAGCTCAATCTCGGCGGAGCGGTCGGTGACGATCCGGACGCCGTACGCACCAACCGCGAGCTGGCCGCGAAGTCCCTGGGCGTCGAGCCGGACCGGGTGGTCTGGATGAACCAGGTGCACGGGGCCGACGTGGCGGTGGTGGACGGGCCGTGGGGATCTTCGCCCGAGATCCCGTCGGTCGACGCGATCGTCACGACGCGGCGGGGACTCGCCCTCGCCGTGCTCACCGCCGACTGCGTGCCGGTACTGCTCGCCGACCCCGTCGCCGGGATCGCCGCCGCGGCCCACGCGGGCCGGCCCGGCATGATCGCCGGAGTCGTCCCGGCCGCGCTACGCGCGATGACGGAGCTGGGCGCCGAGCCCTCCCGGATCGTCGCCCGCACCGGACCCACCGTCTGCGGCCGGTGTTACGAAGTGCCCGAGGCGATGCGCGCCGAGGTGTCCGCCATCGAGCCGGCGGCGTACGCCGAGACGAGTTGGGGCACTCCGGCGGTCGACGTGAGCGCCGGAGTGCACGCACAGCTGGAACGGCTCGGAGTGCGTGACCGGGCGCAATCGCCGGTGTGCACGCTGGAGTCGGACGATCACTTCTCGTACCGCCGCGACCGCACCACCGGTCGGCTCGCGGGCTATGTGTGGCTGGACTGATAAGGCATGACGGACCGTAAGGACGAACTCGCCGCGAATCTGGCGAAAGTGGAGCGGCGCATCGCCGACGCGTGCGCGGCCGCCGGTCGGGGGCGCGAAGAGGTGACCCTGATCGTGGTCACCAAGACCTACCCCGCGACCGATGTGCGGATCCTGGCGGAACTCGGCGTGCGGCACGTCGCCGAGAACCGTGATCAGGACGCGGCACCGAAGGCCGCCGCCTGTATGGATCTGCCCCTTACTTGGCATTTTGTCGGTCAACTCCAGACCAACAAAGTGCGATCCGTGGTCGGTTACGCGGACTTCGTGCAGTCCGTCGATCGTTCCAAGCTCGTCACAGCTCTGTCGAAGGAGGCTGTCCGCGCCGGACGGGAGCTGGGGTGTCTCATCCAGGTCGCACTCGACGCCGGTGAGAGCGAGCGGGGTGAGCGGGGAGGCGTCGCGCCCGCCGGAATCGAAGAGTTGGCCGACCTCGTCGCGCAGGCGCCGGGGCTGCGGCTCGGCGGACTGATGACCGTCGCGCCGCTGACCGGGGAGTACGCGGGACGCGAACAGGCGGCGTTCGGGCGGTTGATGGATTTGTCGACTGACCTGCGCCGGAGTCATCCGGCTGCCACCATGGTCTCGGCAGGGATGAGTGCGGACCTCGAACAGGCCGTGGCGGCCGGAGCGACACATGTGCGCGTCGGCAGCGCGGTACTCGGAGTCCGCCCCAGGCTCGGGTAACGTCGCCAGGAAGTCGGACCACAGCAGAAAATATGGTCATTGCCGCCGATAGGCGGATTCAAGGACCTCGTGGATCGCGGGCACTTGGCAGTCGTCAGCCGATCCACCACAGAGCGGAGGACTCAGAGCATGGCCGGCGCGATGCGCAAGATGGCGGTCTACCTCGGCCTCGTGGAGGACGATGGGTACGACGGCCGCGGATTCGACCCCGACGACGACTTCGAACCCGAACTGGACCCGGAGCCCGAGCGGGACCACCGACGGCACGAGCCGTCCCACCAGCCGCACGGCTCACATCAGCCCCAAAGGGACGAAGAGGTACGAGTCGTACAGCCGTCCGCACCTCGTGAACCGGCCGCCCGTTCCGCTTCGCTACCCGCGGAATCCGGCCGCCCGGCGCGCATCGCGCCCGTGGCATCCATCACACAAGAACGCGCAAGTCTGGAGAAGAACGCACCGGTGATCATGCCCAAGGTCGTGTCCGAACGAGAGCCTTACCGGATCACCACGCTCCACCCACGGACCTACAACGAGGCCCGTACCATCGGGGAACACTTCCGTGAAGGCACTCCGGTGATCATGAATCTGACTGAGATGGACGACACAGATGCGAAGCGACTTGTCGACTTTGCGGCCGGTTTGGTGTTTGGTCTTCACGGCAGTATCGAGCGGGTGACGCAGAAGGTGTTCCTGTTGTCGCCTGCTAACGTCGATGTCACGGCGGAGGACAAGGCCCGCATCGCAGAGGGCGGGTTCTTCAACCAGAGCTGAGACGTAACACCGGAAGCAGCAGTAACAGCAGGGCACAGGGGAGAGGGAAGCAACAGGTCATGAGCGTGGTTTTGGATGTCGTCTACATCGCGCTGATGTGCTTCCTCATCGTGCTCATCTTCCGGTTGGTCATGGACTACGTCTTCCAGTTCGCCCGCTCATGGCAACCAGGCAAGGCGATGGTGGTCGTTCTGGAGGCCACCTACACTGTCACGGATCCACCGCTCAAGCTTCTGCGGCGGTTCATTCCGCCGCTGCGTCTCGGGGGCGTGGCGCTCGACCTGTCCTTCTTCGTGCTGATGATCATCGTCTACATCCTGATCTCGATCGTGAGCCGGCTGTGAGCGATGTGAACTACGGTCTTGCCGAATGCCGACGACTACGTTGAGGTGAAGAGATGCCGTTGACCCCCGAGGACGTGCGGAACAAGCAGTTCACGACCGTCCGCCTCCGAGAAGGCTATGACGAGGACGAGGTCGATGCCTTCCTCGACGAGGTCGAAGCCGAACTGACCCGCCTGCTCCGCGAGAACGAGGACCTGCGCGCCAAACTGGCCGCGGCCACGCGCGCTGCTGCCCAGAACCAGCAGAACATGCGCAAGCCTCCGGAGCAGCAGGATCAGCAGCAACAGCAGCAGCAGGGCATGCGCGGTCCTGGTGGTCCCGTACCCGCCGGCATATCGGGCCCGCCGCAGCAGCAGATGGGTGGCCCCATGGGTGGTCCGCCCCAGCTGCCGAGCGGTGCCCCGCAGCTGCCCGCCGGTCCCGGCGGTCAGGGTGGTCCCCAGGGTCCTGGCGGTCCCGGCCCCATGGGCCAGGGTCCCGGTCCGATGGGTCAGCCCCCGATGCAGCAGCAGATGGGTGGTCCGATGGGCGGCCCCATGGGCGGTCCGATGGGCGGCCCCGGTCAAGGAGGCCCCGGTGGCGACAGCGCCGCCCGTGTCCTCTCGCTGGCCCAGCAGACCGCCGACCAGGCGATCGCCGAGGCCCGGTCCGAAGCCAACAAGATCGTCGGCGAGGCGCGTTCGCGTGCCGAGGGTCTGGAGCGTGACGCCCGTGCCAAGGCCGACGCCCTGGAGCGGGACGCGCAGGAGAAGCACCGCGTCGCGATGGGCTCCCTGGAGTCCGCCCGCGCGACGCTGGAGCGCAAGGTCGAGGACCTGCGCGGCTTCGAGCGCGAGTACCGCACGCGCCTGAAGTCGTACCTGGAGTCGCAGCTGCGTCAGCTGGAGACCCAGTCGGACGACTCGCTGGCCCCGCCGCGCACCCCGGCGACCGCGTCCCTCCCGCCGTCCCCGGCGCCTTCCATGGCACCGGCCGGCGCGAGCGCCCCGTCGTACGGCGGTGGCAACCAGACGATGGGCGGCGCTCCCTCGCCGTCCGGTCCGTCCTACGGCGGTCAGCAGCAGATGTCTCCGGCGATGACCCAGCCGATGGCGCCGGTGCGTCCGCAGGGCCCGTCGCCGATGGGTCAGGCGCCCTCGCCCATGCGGGGCTTCCTGATCGACGAGGATGACAACTGACGGCCTGATGGCCAGTAGTACGGCGTAGACGTCGGCAGCGTTCAGGGCGGGGCCCCGGGTTGAACCCGGGGCCCCGCCCTTTTGCCGCACGCGTCGGCCCTTTGCGACATCCGTTCGTGCGTACGCAACGCCGAAGGCCCGGACCCGCCAAGATCTTTGGCGGGTCCGGGCCTTCGGTCTGTGGCCTACGCCCTGTGGGTTACGCCTTGCGCAGGCGGAACGCCAGCGTCAGGGCCTCGTCCGTGAACGGGTTGCCGTAGCTGTCGTCCGCGTCGCCCTGCGCGAAGTCCGTCGCCAGGACCTCGTCGGCGATCAGGCCGGCGTGGTCGGTGAGGGCCGCGACCGTCGCCGGGTCCGTGGCGGTCCAGCGCAGTGCGATGCGGTCGGCCACGTCGAGGCCGCTGTTCTTGCGGGCCTCCTGGATCAGGCGGATCGCGTCACGGGCCAGCCCCGCACGGCGGAGCTCCTCCGTGATCTCCAGGTCCAGGGCGACCGTCGCGCCCGCGTCGGACGCCACCGACCAGCCCTCGCGCGGCGTCTCCGTGATGATCACCTCGTCGGGAGCCAGCGTGATGGTCTCGCCGTCGACCTCCACCGACGCCGTGCCCTCGCGCAGGGCCAGGGACAGCGCGGCCGCGTCCGCGTTCGCGACGGCCCTGGCCACGTCCTGGACCCGCTTGCCGAACCGCTTGCCGAGCGCGCGGAAGTTGGCCTTCGCGGTGGTGTCCACCAGGGAGCCGCCGACCTCGCTCAGCGTCGCGAGGGACTCGACGTTCAGCTCCTCGGTGATCTGCGCGCGCAGTTCCGAGTCCAGCGTGTCGAAGCCCGTCGCCGCGATCAGGGCGCGGGACAGCGGCTGACGGGTCTTGACGCCCGACTCCGCGCGCGTGGCACGGCCCAGCTCCACGAGCCGGCGCACCAGCACCATCTGCTTCGACAGCTCCGGGTCGATGGCGGTGAGGTCCGCCTCGGGCCAGGCCGACAGGTGGACCGACTCCGGGGCCCCCGGGGTGACCGGAACGATCAGGTCCTGCCACACCCGCTCGGTGATGAACGGGGTCAGCGGGGCCATCAGCTGTGTCACCGTCTGGACGACCTCGTGCAGCGTGCGCAGCGCCGCCTTGTCGCCCTGCCAGAAGCGGCGGCGGGAGCGGCGCACGTACCAGTTCGACAGGTCGTCGACGAACGCGGACAGCAGCTTGCCGGCGCGCTGGGTGTCGTAGGCGTCCAGCGCCTGGGTGACCTGGTCGGTGAGCGCGTGCAGTTCGGACAGCAGCCAGCGGTCCAGGACCGGGCGCTCGGCCGGCGCCGGGTCGGCCTCCGACGGGGCCCAGCCCGTCGTACGGGCGTACAGGGCCTGGAAGGCGACCGTGTTCCAGTACGTCAGCAGCGTCTTGCGGACGACCTCCTGGATCGTGCCGTGACCCACGCGGCGGGCCGCCCACGGGGAGCCGCCGGCCGCCATGAACCAGCGGACCGCGTCGGCGCCGTGCCGGTCCATGAGCGGGATCGGCTCCAGGGTGTTGCCCAGGTGCTTGGACATCTTGCGGCCGTCCTCGGCGAGGATGTGGCCGAGGCAGACCACGTTCTCGTACGACGACTTGTCGAAGACCAGCGTGCCGACCGCCATCAGCGTGTAGAACCAGCCGCGGGTCTGGTCGATGGCCTCGCAGATGAACTGCGCCGGGTAACGGGACTCGAAGATCTCCTTGTTCCTGTACGGGTAGCCCCACTGCGCGAACGGCATCGAACCCGAGTCGTACCAGGCGTCGATGACCTCGGGCACGCGCGTGGCCGTCTCGCCGCAGCCGTCCTGCGGGCAGGCGAAGGTGACCTCGTCGATGAACGGGCGGTGCGGGTCCAGGCCCGACTGGTCGGTGCCGGTCAGCTCGGTCAGCTCCGTGAGGGAGCCGACGCAGGTGAGGTGGTCGTCCTCGCAGCGCCAGATCGGCAGCGGGGTGCCCCAGTAGCGGTTGCGGGACAGCGCCCAGTCGATGTTGTTGTTCAGCCAGTCGCCGTACCGGCCGTTCTTGACCGTGTCCGGGAACCAGTTGGTGTTCTCGTTCTCCGCGAGGAGGCGGTCCTTGACCGCGGTGGTGCGGATGTACCAGGAGGGCTGCGCGTAGTAGAGAAGCGCGGTGTGGCAGCGCCAGCAGTGCGGGTAGCTGTGCTCGTACGGGATGTGCTTGAAGAGCAGGCCGCGCTGCTGGAGGTCCTCGGTGAGCTTTTCGTCCGCCTTCTTGAAGAAGACGCCGCCGACGAGGGGGACGCCCTCCTCGAACGTGCCGTCCGCGCGGACCGGGTTCACGACCGGCAGGCCGTACGCGCGGCAGACCTTCAGGTCGTCCTCACCGAAGGCGGGGGACTGGTGGACCAGACCCGTACCGTCCTCGGTCGTGACGTACTCGGCGTTCACGACGTAGTGCGTGCCGCCCTCGGTCTCCGGGAACTCGACGAGCTCGAACGGGCGCTGGTACGCCCAGCGCTCCATCTCGGCGCCCGTGAAGGTCCGGCCGGTGGTCTCCCAGCCCTCGCCGAGGGCCTTGGCGACGAGCGGCTCGGCGACGACCAGCTTCTCCTCGCCGTTTGTCGCCACGACGTAGGTCACCTCGGGGTGCGCGGCGACCGCGGTGTTGGAGACCAGGGTCCAGGGCGTGGTCGTCCACACCAGGAGCGCGGCCTCGCCGGCCAGCGGGCCGGAGGTCAGCGGGAAGCGGACGAAGACCGACGGGTCGACGACCGTCTCGTAACCCTGCGCCAGCTCGTGGTCCGACAGGCCCGTGCCGCAGCGGGGGCACCAGGGGGCGACGCGGTGGTCCTGGACCAGCAGGCCCTTGTTGAAGATCTCCTTGAGCGACCACCAGACCGACTCGATGTAGTCGGGGTCCATGGTGCGGTAGGGGGCGTTGAGGTCGGTCCAGAACCCCATGCGCCTCGTGAGTTCTTCGAAGGCGTCCGTGTGCCGGGTCACCGACTCGCGGCACTTCGCGTTGAACTCCGCGATGCCGTACGCCTCGATGTCCTGCTTGCCGGAGAAGCCGAGCTCCTTCTCCACGGTCAGCTCCACCGGGAGGCCGTGGCAGTCCCAGCCGGCCTTGCGGGCCACGTGGTAGCCGCGCATGGTGCGGAAGCGGGGGAAGACGTCCTTGAAGACGCGGGCCTCGATGTGGTGGGCACCGGGCATGCCGTTGGCGGTGGGCGGACCCTCGTAGTACACCCACTCCGGGCGGCCCTCGGACTGTTCCAGGCTCTTGGCGAAGATCTTCTGCTCGCGCCAGAAGTCGAGCACGGCGTGCTCGAGGGCGGGCAGGTCGACCTGGGCGGGCACCTGGCGGTACGTCGGCGATGTCATCAGCGGGCTTCCTCCGGCGGACTTGCTGCCTTCCGTCCGGAGGGACGAGAGCTACGTCTGTGCCTGCGCCGCCTTCGGCGCGCTCCCGCGGTACCACCCTCCTTGGCCCTCCGGCGCGGGGTGTGCGTCGGTGAGCCCCCTCATTGGGGTCGCGATGCCGGTTCTACTGGCCACTGCGCTCGGCGGCGGTTTTCTTCCGGCGGCTCCGGGGTGATCTTCACGTCGCGCTCGCCCCCGGGCTCCCACCGTCCCCGGGTCGCTCTGGGCTGCGTACGCCGCTACTCGTCCCCATCCACGCTTTTCGCTCCGCCCAGTGTACGGCGCCGCGCGGACAGCGGCCGACCGCTTTTCCGGGGCGGTCGGGGTCAGAGGGGCCTACGGGACGTCGGCAGAGGTGACGTATGGGTTTGATGACCCGAATGGCGAGGTATGGGTGTTCGGATCCTGGGACGTCCGGCTCGGCGGATTACCGGGCGGGGAGCTGGGCACAACGGATGCAGGTTCGCCGCGCGGGTGCGCGAGGCGGGCGAATCGGGCGGTGTGCCCCGTTGCCGCGGGACTCAAGTCGATTTATCGTCCCAGCACGATTCGCGAGCAAGATCACAATATGTGAAGGGGCCGCGGCCATGGTGGCGAAGAAGACCGCCGTACAGCAGCCGGCGTCCGGCAGGTCCGCGGAGGCCTCCGGCGGTGCGGCCAAGGACGTGGGCGGGAAGAAGACCACGCAGGGGGGCTCGGCGGGGCGGGCGGCGAAGGGGGCGGCCGGGAAGGCGACGGAGGGGACGAAGGCGGCTGTCAAGAAGACGAAGGCGGCCGTCGAGAAGGTGGCGGCCAAGACGGCTGTGGCCGAGGAAGCGGTGGCCAAGGCCGGGAAGGCTGTGACCAGGAAGGCCGCGCCGAAGAAGGCCGCGGCCAGGGCTCCGGCGGAGGGGGCGGCGGCCAGGGCTCCTGCGGAGGCGGCGGCCAAGAGCCCGGCGGCGAGGAAGACGGCAGCCGGGAAGGCGACGGCCGGGAAGACGACGGCCAGGACCGCGGCCGGGAATGCCCCGGCCAAGGAGGCGGTGGCAAAGGAGACGGCGGCCAAGGTCGCGGGCGAGAGGGCCCCGGCCAGGAAGGCGGCGGCCAAGGCCGCGGGTGAGAGGGCCCCGGCCAGGAAGGCCCCGACCACGAAGCCGTCGGCAAAGGAGGCGGCGGCCAAGAAGGCGGCGACCAGGAAAGCGGCGGCCGAGAAGGCGGCGGTCAAGAAGACGGCGGCCAAGGCCGCGGGGGAGAGGGCCCCGGCCAAGGAGGCGGCGGCCGAGAAGGCGGCGGTCAAGAAGACGGCGGCCAAGGCCGCGGGTGAAGGGGCCCCCGCCAAGGAGGCGGCGGCCAAGAAAGCGGCGGCCAAGGTCGCGGGCGAGAGGGCCTCGGCCGAGAGGGCCCCGGCCATGGAGACGGCGGCCAAGAAGGCGGCGACCAGGAAAGCGGCGGCAGAGAAGGCGGCGGTCAAGAAGGCGGCGGCCAAAGCCCCGGCCGAGAAGGCAGCGGCCCTGGAGACGGCGGCCGAGAAGACAGCGGCCATGGAGACGGCGGCCAAGGTCGCGGGCGAGAGGGCCTCGGCCGACGAGGCGGCGGCCAAGGAGACGGCGGCCAACAAGGCGGCGGCGAAGGAGACGGAAGCCAAGGTCGCGGGCGATAGGGCCCCGGCCACGGAAGCGGTGGCCAAAGAAGCTGCTGTCCAGGGGACGGCGGCAAAGAAGGCCGCGGTCAAGAGGGCGAAGGCCGCCAAGGCCGGGGCCGCTGGGAAGGCCGGCGTCGGGAAGAAGGGCGTCGAGGCCGAGGGCGTTCGCGCCGGAGGCGAGAGCACCACCACGAAGGGCGCTGTCGGGAAGGGCGCGGCCCGGACCGGCGCGGTCACACAGGACACGGCCGGGAGCAACACGGCCAAGAAGGCGGGTGCGGCCGAGGCCGCGCAGCAGACGGGAGCGACGACCGTGGGTGCGAAGAAGACTCCTGGTACGGCGACGGCGGCCAAGACCGCGGTTCCGAAGGCACGGGCGGCAGCGGCGGAGCCCGGTGAGCTCGCGGTTCGCCCGGGCGAGGACCCCTGGACGGAGGCGGAGGTCGAGGAGGCGCGTGCCGAGCTGACGTCCGAGGAGATCCGGCTGCGTGAGGAGATCACGTCGTCGGAGCGGTCGCTCGCCGGTCTGATGCGGGACTCCGGGGACGGCGCGGGCGACGACCAGGCGGACACCGGGACCAAGAACATCACCCGCGAGCACGAGCTGGCCCTGGCCGCCAACGCGCGCGAGATGCTCGTCCAGACCGAGCGCGCCCTGGAGCGCCTGCACGCGGGCACCTACGGCCTGTGCGAGAACTGCGGCAACCCCATCGGCAAGGCCCGCATGCAGGCCTTCCCGCGGGCCACCCTGTGCGTGGAGTGCAAGCAGAAGCAGGAACGCCGGTACTGACCGGCCGCCGAATGCCTCCTGAGCACGTGGGACGCCCGGGGTGTGCCGTACCCTCGTCCTCAGTCAGGCACCTAGGTTGAGGGACTCACGTGGCAGAGGCGGAGCGCATCATCGGTACGCCGGACACACCGGACGCGACCGGCAACGGCCGGGGGCGGCCCGGCGAGGACGCGGCGCCGGGCGGGCGCGCCGACTCCGAGGGCACCCAGGCCCCGGCCGGGCGGCCCCGGGGCAAGCGCCGGATCGCGGTCCTGTTCGCGGTCGCCACGTTCGCGTACGCCCTCGACCTGATCAGCAAGATGATCGTGGTGGCCAAGCTGGAGCACCACCCGCCCATCGAGATCATCGGGGACTGGCTGAAGTTCGAGGCGATCCGCAACGCGGGCGCCGCGTTCGGCTTCGGCGAGGCCTTCACGGTGATCTTCACCATGATCGCGGCGGCGGTGATCGTGGTGATCGCCCGGCTCGCCCGCAAGCTCTACAGCCTGCCCTGGGCGATCGCGCTCGGCCTGCTGCTCGGCGGTGCGCTGGGCAACCTCACCGACCGGATCTTCCGGGCGCCGGGCGTCTTCGAGGGCGCGGTCGTGGACTTCATCGCGCCCAAGCACTTCGCCGTGTTCAACCTGGCCGACTCGGCGATCGTGTGCGGCGGCATCCTGATCGTGCTGCTGTCGTTCAAGGGGCTCGACCCCGACGGGACCGTCCACAAGGACTGAGCCCGTCAAGGGCCCCGCGCGGAGTTGTCCACAGGCTCCGTACGGAGCTGTCGGACCCGTCCGGCATACTCGACGGGTGAGCACGATTCCCGAGATCCGTACCCTGCCCGTGCCCGACGGACTGGAGGGCGAGCGCGTCGACGCCGCCATCTCCCGCATGTTCGGCTTCTCCCGGACCAAGGCGGCCGAGCTCGCCGCCGCGGGGAAGGTCACGGTCGACGGATCGGTGGTCGGCAAGTCCGAGCGGGTGCACGGCGGCGCCTGGCTGGAGGTCGAGATGCCGCAGGCGCCCGCGCCGGTGCAGGTGGTGGCCGAGCCGGTCGAGGGCATGGAGATCGTGCATGACGACGATGACGTGGTCGTGATCGTCAAGCCGGTGGGCGTGGCCGCGCACCCGTCGCCGGGCTGGACCGGCCCGACCGTCATCGGGGGCCTGGCCGCCGCCGGGTACCGGATCTCGACCTCGGGGGCCGCGGAGCGCCAGGGCATCGTGCACCGGCTCGACGTCGGCACGTCCGGTCTGATGGTGGTCGCCAAGTCGGAGTACGCGTACACGTCCCTGAAGCGCCAGTTCAAGGAGCGCACGGTCGACAAGCGGTACCACACGCTCGTCCAGGGCCACCCCGACCCGACCAGCGGCACCATCGACGCGCCCATCGGCCGCCACCCGCAGCACGACTACAAGTGGGCCGTCACCGCCGAGGGCAAGCCGTCCGTCACGCACTACGACCTGATCGAGGCCTTCCGGGCGGCGTCCCTGCTGGACGTGAAGCTGGAGACCGGCCGCACGCACCAGATCCGCGTCCACATGGCCGCCCACCGGCACCCCTGCGTCGGCGACCTGACGTACGGCGCCGACCCGACGCTCGCCAAGCGGCTCGGTCTGACCCGCCAGTGGCTGCACGCGGTGCGGCTCGGCTTCGAGCACCCCGGGGACGGGCAGTGGGCGGAGTTCTCCTGCGAGTACCCGGAGGACCTCCAGAAGGCGCTGGACCAGGTCCGGGAGGAGACGTACGCATGAGCGGGACGCCGTCGCCGTCGCTGCCGTACGTGGTGCGGGTCGCCGAGGGCCCGGCCGACCGTGAGGCGTGCTTCGCGGTGCGCAAGGAGGTGTTCGTCGGCGAGCAGGGCGTGCCGGAGGACATCGAGTACGACGCGTACGACTCGGGGGCCGTCCATGTGCTGGCGGTCCGGGGGGACGGCGTGCCGCTCGGGACGGGGCGGCTGCTGCTCGGGGAGGCGGCCGTGGCACAGACGGGAGCCGACGCGTCCGTGGGCTCCCTCGGCCGGCTCGCCGTGGCCGCCCACGCGCGCGGACTCGGTGTCGGCGTCGCCCTGGTGCGGGCCATCGAGGACGCGGCACGCGCGCGTGGCCTCGCCGCCGTGGACCTGCACGCCCAGACCCACGCGCTGGGCTTCTACGAGCGGCTCGGCTACGAGGCCTACGGGCCGGAGTACTTGGAGGCGGGCATTCCGCACCAGGGGATGCGGCGTTCGCTTTAGCCCGTCATGAAGGGTGCCGAAACGGTTTGTCCCGGGAGTTGCGTGGCAGGCTTGAGGTCAGTCGTGTGAACGTCTGACCTACCGGAGCGCTGACCGTGGATCAGTTGGCCCTGCTTTTCGTGCTGCTGCTCGGGGCCGTGATCAGTGTCCCGGTCGGGGACCGGTTCAGCGTGCCCGCGCCGGTGCTGATGACGCTCCTGGGCATAGTGCTCGCGCTGCTCGACTTCGTACCGAACGTCGAGATCCCGCCGGACCTGATCCTGCCGCTGCTGTTGCCGCCGCTGCTGTACGCCGCCGTGCGCCGCACGTCCTGGCGGCAGTTCGCGGCGAACAAGAGACCGATCTTCCTGCTGGCCGTGGCGCTGGTGTTCGTCACCATGACCTGTGTGGCCGCCGCGGCCAACGCGATCGTGCCGGGGCTGCCGCTGGCCGCGGCGTTCGCACTCGGCGCGCTGGTCGCGCCGCCGGACCCGGTCGCGGCGACCGCCGTCGCCGGGCAACTGGGGCTGCCGCGCCGGCTGGTGTCGATCCTGGAGGGCGAGGGGCTGTTCAACGACGTGACGGCCATCGTCCTGTACCACGTGGCGATCGCCGCCGCCGTCAGCGGGACGTTCTCCCCCTGGAAGGCCGGGCTCGATCTGGTGCTGTCGGCCGTGGTGGCGGTGGCCGTGGGCCTCGCGCTGGGCTGGGGCGCGAACAAACTGATGGAACTGCTCGGGGACGCGACCCTCCAGATCGGGCTGACCCTGCTGGTGCCGTACGCCTCGTACGTCCTGGCCGAGGAGATGCACGGGTCCGGGGTGCTCGCCGTGCTCACCACCGCGCTGTTCCTCGCGGAGTACGGGTCCGATGCCGACGACGTCATGACGCGGCTGGCCGGGCACACGTTCTGGAACATCGTCGACACGCTCGTCACCGGCGTCGCGTTCGGGCTGGTCGGGCTGGAGCTGCACAACGCGATCCACACGGCGTCCGGCCGGTGGGGCGAGCTGCTCGGGTGGGCGGCGCTGGTCGTCTGCGTGGTCGTGTTCGTACGGCTGTTGTGGCTGCTGCCGGCGACCTGGCTGACGAAGCGGCTGCACGCGCGACGGGACTACGACGAGGACATCCCGGTGAGCTGGCGCGAGACCGTGGTGATGTGGTGGTCCGGGATGCGGGGAGTGGCCTCGGTGGCGCTGGTGCTGGCCATTCCGCTGGAGACCGACGCGGGCTCGCCGTTCCCCAGCCGGGACGAGATCATCTTCATCGCGTTCGGCGTGATCGTGGTGACGCTGGTGGTACAGGGGCTCACGTTGCCGTGGCTGGTGCGGTGGCTGGGGGTGCGCGCCGACACGGATGTCGAGAAGGAGTTCGCGAAGGCGCTGGCGATCCGGGCGGCGCAGGCGGCGAAGCGGAGGCTGCGGGAGATCGAGGAGAGCGAGGACATGCCGGAGGAACTGTCCGAGCAGATGCTGCGGCGGGCCTTCGACATCGGGGTGCGGATCAGTCCCGAACTGGCCGAGGACGAGCGGCGGGAGGCGTACCGGGAGCGCGCTCGGCGGGTGAAACGGGTGCGGCGGATCCAGCAGGAGATGCTGAGTGCGGCGCGGCACGAGGTGCTGGCGGCGCGGAGTGAACCCGGGGCGGATCCCGAGGTGGTGGACCGGGTGCTGCGGCATCTGGACGTGCGGAGCCTGCGCTGAGTTCGACCTCGGTGGCTGATGGGTCGTAGGGTCGCTCGTATGGCACGGAACGTAGTAATAAGTGGTGGAGGAACCGGAATTGGGCTCGCGGCGGCCCGGATGTTCGCCGCGGGTGGGGATCGGGTGCTGCTGCTCGGGCGACGGGCCGAGGTGCTGGAGAAGGCCGAGGTGCCCGGCGCGCTGACCTGTGCGGCCGATCTCGCCGAGCCGGAGGACGTACGGGGTGTCGCCGCCTTCGTGGAGCGGGAGTTCGGGTCCGTGGACGTGCTCGTGCACAGTGCCGGAGGCAGCGGACTGCTGGAACCGGACGCCCCGGGTGACGATCCGCTGGACGCCGTCGCGCACACCTGGACCGTGAACTTCCGGCTCAACACCCTGACGGCCGTCCTGCTCACGGAGGCTCTGAAGCCGCGGCTCGCCGAGCCAGGTGGGCGGGTGCTGTTCCTCAGCTCCATCGCCGCCTACCGGGGGTCCGGGAGCGGGGCGTACGCGGCGGCCAAGGCAGGGCTGCATCCGTACGCCCATGATCTGGCCCGGGAGCTGGGGCCGCGCGGCGTCACCGTGAACGTGGTCGCGCCCGGCTACATCGAGGACACCGAGTTCTTCGGGGACGCGATGGCCGAGGAGCGGCGGGCGCGGCTCATCGGCGAGACCTCGAACGGGCGGGCCGGGACTCCCGGGGACGTCGCCGAGACCCTGCACTGGCTGGCCTCGCCGGGCGCCGGGCACATCACCTCCCAGATCATCCAGGTCAACGGCGGCGCCGAGCGCGGTCACTGACCAGAGCGTCAGCAGGAGGGCTGCCCGCGACTGCGGACAGCCCTCCTGCTGTGCGGCCGCCGACCCGTGCCGTCAGCGCTCCGGCCGGCTCGAACCGTGGAAGCGGCGCTGGGGCGGGACGCCGTCCTGGGACGGGCGGTGGCCGTTGCGGGACGCGGCCGGGGGCGTGGCCGCGTCCGCCGTGTTGACGCGGGGCAGGGCGTACGGGTGCTCGTCGGTCAGCCAGCGGACCATCCGCTCGCGGACCGTGACCCGCACGGTCCAGATGTCGTCCGCGTCCTTGGCGGTCACCAGGGCCCGCACCTGCATGGTGTTCGGGGTGGTGTCCGTGACGGACAGGTCGTAGGCGCGGCCGTCCCAGGCCGGGCACTCGCGCAGGATGTCGCGGAGCTTCTCGCGCATGTCGTCCACGGGGGCCGTGTGGTCGACGTGCCAGAAGACGGTGCCGGTCATCTGGGGCGTGCCGCGCGACCAGTTCTCGAACGGCTTGGACGTGAAGTACGACACCGGCATGGTGATCCGCCGCTCGTCCCAGGTGCGCACGGTCAGGAACGTCAGCGTGATCTCCTCGACCGTGCCCCACTCGCCGTCCACGACGACGGTGTCCCCGATGCGCACCATGTCGCCGAAGGCGATCTGGAACCCCGCGAACATGTTGCTCAGCGTGGACTGCGCGGCGACACCGGCGACGATGCCGAGGATGCCGGCCGAGGCCAGCAGCGAGGCACCCGCCGCGCGGAACGCCGGGAACGTCAGCAGCATGCTCGCCGCGGCCACCACACCGACGATCGCCGACACCACCCGCATGATCAGCGTCACCTGGGTGCGCACCCGCCGGACCCTGGCCGGGTCGCGGTGGGCCCGGGCATGGGCGTACCGGCTGTACGACGTCTCGACGATCGCCGAGGCGATACGGATCACCAGCCACGCGGTCGACCCGATCAGCACGAGGGTCAGCGCCTGGCCGATGCCCTCGCGGCGGCTCTCCAGCAGCTGCGCCTCGTCGTACGACCCTCTCAGCAGGGCCGCGAAGAGCACGAGCTGGTACGGGATGCGGCCACGGCGCAGCAGCCCCCACAGCGGGGTGTCGTGGTGCCGTTCGTCGGCCTTGCGCAGCAGGAAGTCGGTGGCCCAGCCGATCACCAGCGTGAGCACGACCGAGCCACCGACCACGATCAGCGGTCGCAGGAGGTTCTCCATGCCCCCGAACCTAACCGGCTCCCGGGGGGCATGAACATGTGACTTCGGCGGCGTCCTGGGTAGTGCCGCGATCCCGGCCTGTCACACCCGGCTGGCACCATGGCCTCATGAACATCATGCTCTTTCACTCGACCCATGGGCTGCGGCCCGCGGTGCTCCAGGCCGCCGACCGGCTGCGCGCGGCCGGACACGAGGTGTGGACGCCCGACCTCTTCGAGGGACGCACGTTCGACACGGTCGAGGAGGGCATGGAGCACAAGGAGAAGATCGGCAAGGAGGAGCTGCTGAAGCGGGCCGTGCTGGCCGCCGCTCCGTACTCCGAGCGCGGGCTGGTGTACGCCGGGTTCTCGCTCGGCGCCTCCATCGCGCAGACCCTCGCCCTCGGCGACGACAAGGCGCGCGGGCTGCTGCTCCTGCACGGCACGTCGGACATCGCGCCGGGCGCCACGGCGGACGACCTGCCGGTCCAGTTGCACGTGGCGGAGCCCGACCCGTTCGAGACGGACGACTGGCTCAGCGCCTGGTACCTCCAGATGGGCCGCACCGGCGCCGACGTCGAGGTGTACCGGTACGCGGGGGCGGGTCACCTCTACACCGACCCAGACCTGCCGGACTACGACGAGGAGGCCGCCGAGGCCACCTGGCGGGTGGCGCTCGGCTTCCTCGACAGCTTGTAGCCGGTTGGCCGGCCGTTGTCCGGGGCTCAGACCGCGTCGTAGACGCGCTCCATCTTCTGCGTGCCGCTGCGGGTGCGGTACGAGCGGGACCACGTGGCGGTCGCGTCGCGCTTCGCGCGGTCCGAGATGACGTAGTAGTCCATCTGCGCGCGCTCGGCCGTGATGTCCAGGACGCCGAAGCCGTGGCGGTCGGTGTCGACCCAGTGGACGTGCCGGTTGGCGGCGCGGATCACGGGTGCGGCGACCGCGGAGACCGTGCCCTGCGGGACCTTGACCATGTCGTCGAGGTTGTCGGAGGTGACCGAGGTGACGACGAACTCCGTGGCGGCCGAGGGGGACAGCGGATACGTACCGGCGTCCACCGGCACGTCGTTGGCCCAGGCCATGTGGATGTCGCCGGTGAGGAAGACCGTGTTGCGGATCGCGTTCGCGCGCAGGTGGGCGAGGAGCTCGCGCCGGTCGTCGGTGTAGCCGTCCCACTGGTCGGTGTTGAGGGCGAGGCCCTCCTGCGGCAGGCCCAGCAGCTTGGCGAGGGGCTTCAGCAGATCGGCGGAGAGGGAGCCTATGGCGAACGGCGAGACCATCACCGAGTTGCCGACCAGCCGCCAGGTGGTGTCGGACGCCTTCAGGCCCGCCTTGAGCCAGTCCAGCTGGGCGCGGCCGGTGAGCGTGCGGTCCGGGTCGTCGACCCCGCCGTTGCCGACCTTGACCTGCTGCGAGCGGAAGGAGCGCAGGTCCAGCAGCGAGAGGTCGGCCAGCTTGCCGAAGCGCAGCCGGCGGTAGGTGGTGCCCGCGATCGCCGGGCGCACCGGCATCCACTCGAAGTAGGCCTGCTTGGCGGCGGCCTGGCGGACGGACCAGGTGCCCTCGGCGCCCTCCGTGTGGTTCTCGGCGCCGCCCGACCAGGCGTCGTTGGCGAACTCGTGGTCGTCCCAGATCGCCACGACCGGGGCCGCCGCGTGCAGCGCCTGGAGGTCCGGGTCGGTCTTGTAACGCCCGTGCCGGGTGCGGTAGTCGGCGAGGGTGACGATCTCGTGGGCCGGGGCGTGCGGGCGGACGACCGTGCCGCGGGTGCCGTACTCGCCGGTGCCGTACTCGTAGATGTAGTCGCCGAGGTGCAGCCAGGCGTCCAGGTCGCCGCGGGCCGCGAGATGGCGGTACGAGGAGAAGTAGCCGGCCTCCCAGTTGGCGCAGGAGACCACGCCGAAGCGGAGGCCGGTGACGGACGCGTCGGCCGCCGGGGCGGTGCGGGTGCGGGCGGCGGGGGAGTCGGTGCCGCCGGCGGAGAAGCGGAACCAGTAGTCGGTGGCCGGTTCCAGGCCGCGGATGTCGGCCTTCACGGTGTGGTCGGAGGCGGCCGTCGCGGTGGTGGAGCCCTTGGCGACGACGGTGGTGAACGCCCGGTCCTCGGCGACGACCCAGCTCACCTCGGTGTCCGGGCCGAGTCCGGAGCCGGGTACGGCCTCCGGGACGGGGGTCACGCGGGTCCACAGCAGGACGCCGTCCGGCAGGGGGTCACCGGAGGCGACGCCGTGCAGGAAGGCGGGAGCCTGGTCGACGGCGCGCGCGGGCAGGGTCGCTGCCAGCGGTCCGGCCAGGACAGCGGTCGCCGCCGCGGCCATGACGACCGTACGGCGGCGCGGGGTGAGGGAGTTGAGGTCCTCTGACGGCTTCGATGATCTGTATCGACTGGTCACGGACGATCAGGTTACTGATCGGTACACGCCAGAGCGGGCGAACTCCCGAAGTTCGCCCGCTCTTCACGTGGTGGCCGGTCCCGGACCCGCCGTCACTTCTTGAGGGCCTCGCCCACCACCCGGTTGAAGTCGGCCACCGTCATCAGCGGCGTGCCCTGGCTGTCGGCGGTGAGCTGCTTGCCGTCCATGACGAAGCCCGGGGTGCCCGTGACGCCGTCCTTGTTGTCGTCGAAGGTCTTCGACATGGCCATCGCCCAGGCGTCGTAGGTGCCCTTCTCGACCGCGTCCTGGAACTTCTTGTTGTTCTTCAGCTCCGGGACGGTGTTCGCGACCTTGATGAGGTAACTGTCGTTCTTGAACTCGTCGGTCGTCTCGTCCGGGTGCCACTTCTTGGAGTACAGCGCGGCCTTGTAGTCGAGGAACGCCTCGGGGCTGACGTTCAGCGCGGCGCCCAGGGCGCTCAGCGCGTTCTTGGAGCCCTCGCCGTTGTCCTTGTTGTCGATGAAGGTGGCGCCGATGAACTGCATCTTGAACTTGCCGTCGTCGATGTCCTTCTTCACGGTCGGACCGACGGTCTGCTCGAACTGGGCGCACACGGGGCAGCGCGGGTCCTCGTAGACCTTCAGGGTCTTCTTGGCCGAGTCCTTGCCGATGACGACCGTGGTGCCCTTGGTGCCCGTGGTGTTGGCCGGGGCGACGACCTCCGCGTCCTTCTGGGCCTCCCAGTGCGTGGGCTTGTTGGCCTGGACGACCGCGTAGCCGATGCCGCCGGCTATCGCCAGGACGCCGACGATGGAGGCGGCGACGATGATCTGCCGCTTGGCCTTCGCCCGCTTGGCCTCGCGCTCGCGTTCGGCGCGCAGCCGCTCACGGGCCGCCGTCTTCGCCGCCTGGGTGTTCCGCTTGCTCATGGTGATGTTCTCCGTCGGGGACGCGCACACGTCGTGTGCGGAATACGTAAGGGGGACTGCCGGTGCTCGAAAGGTGCCTCACGCGAAGGCGGGCGAGCACGGCGGTCCACGCCGTCCCAGACAGTGGGCGAGGATCCGCTCGCGGGCGGTGGGCGTGCGGTCGACGGCCCGCGACGGCAGGCGGCGCCCTGCCGGGGCCCGCGTCACCGTCACGGCGGCGACCGCCAGCAGCAGCGGCCGGAACGTGGTCGCCCCCACCGCCCGCAGCAACTGGGCCAGGGCCCGCTCGCCCCGGCGCAGCCAGACGGCGGCGGCCAGTCCCACGCCGACGTGCGCGCCGAGCAGCAGCCAGGCGGTGGCGGGGTCGGCGTGCGCGACCGCGGCCGAGAGCCGTTCGGTGCCGGTGGCCCCGGCCATCCGGGCCAGTGGTGTGCCGATCTCACCGCCCCCGCACAGCACGTCCAGGCCGACCGACCGCAGGGGGCCGGCGACCGGGCCGCCCGACCGGCCGTAACAGGCGTGCTGCCCCGTGGTGAACACCGTGTCGGCGGCCAGTTCCAGCGGGATCAGCAGGGCCGCGATCCGCCCGAAGGAGCGCTCGCGGCCCGCCAGGGCGTACGCGATCACGAACACGGTGGCGGCGACCGCGGCCACCGTGCCCATCGGGAGCGGGACCCGGGACAGCAGCACGTGCGACGCGGTGCTGAGCGTCACGACCACTGCCGTGAACAGCGCCGCGCGTACGGCTCTGAGCTGGATCCCGGATATGTCCATAGCGAAAGGAGAGTCTGTCACGGGGGCCTGTAAGGGACCCCTAAAGGATGCCTGTGAGTGAGCGGACGGCCAAAGCCCCGGCTCAGGGGCCCTTACAGACCCGGGATCCGGCCGTTGCGGAACAGGTCCACGAAGGTCTGGTGGTCGGCACGCGCCCGTGCGCCGTAGCTGTGCGCGAAGTCGATCAGCAGCGGCGCGAAGCCCTCCTCGTCGGCCGCGATCGCCGCGTCGATCGCCCGCTCCGTGGAGAACGGCACCAGGGACTCACCGGACTGGTCGTCCGCCGCCGAGTGCATCGTGGCCGTGGCCCGGCCGAGGTCGGCCACCACCTGGGCGATCTCCTCCGCGTCGTCGATGTCGCCCCAGTCGAGGTCCACCGCGTACGGCGAGACCTCGGCGACCAGCTGGCCCGCGCCGTCCAGCTCCGTCCAGCCCAGCCACGGGTCGGCGTGCGCCTGGAGGGCGCGCTGGGAGATGACGGTGCGGTGCCCCTCGTGCTGGAAGTAGCCGCGGATGGCCTGGTCCGTGACGTGCCGGGAGACGGCCGGGGTCTGGGCCTGCTTGATGTAGATCACCACATCGTTCTCCAGGGCGTCGCTGTGGCCCTCCAGCAGGATGTTGTACGACGGCAGCCCCGCGGAGCCGATGCCGATGCCGCGCCGGCCGACGACGTCCTTCACGCGGTAGGAGTCCGGGCGGGCCAGCGAGCTGTCCGGGAGCGTCTCCAGGTAGCCGTCGAAGGCGGCGAGGACCTTGTAGCGCGTGGCCGCGTCCAGCTCGACGGAGCCGCCCCCGGCCGCGAAACGGCGCTCGAAGTCGCGGATCTCCGTCATCGACTCCAGCAGCCCGAAGCGGGTCAGCGACCGGGCGTCCCGCAGCGCGTCGAGCAGCGGGCCCTGCGCGGTGTCCAGCGTGAACGGCGGCACCTCGTCGCTCTTGGCGCCGGTGGCCAGGGCGTGGATCCGCTCGCGGTACGCGACCGCGTAGACCGTCACCAGCTCGGAGATCTGCTCGTCGCTGAGCGCCTTCGCGTACCCGATGAGGGCGATGGAGGCGGCGAAGCGCTTCAGGTCCCAGGTGAACGGGCCGACGTAGGCCTCGTCGAAGTCGTTGACGTTGAAGATCAGGCGGCCGTTGGCGTCCATGTACGTGCCGAAGTTCTCCGCGTGCAGGTCGCCGTGGATCCACACGCGCGAGGTGCGCTCGTCCAGGAACGGCCCGCCCTGCTTCTCGTCGTCGAGATCGTGGTAAAAGAGGCACGCCGTGCCCCGGTAGAACGCGAAGGCCGAGGCCGCCATCTTCCGGAACTTCACGCGGAACGCGGCCGGGTCGGCGGCCAGGAGCTCGCCGAAGGCGGTGTCGAAGACGGTGAGGATCTCCTCGCCGCGGTGCTCGTCGTCGAGCTGCGGGAACGACATCGCTGGGTGCCTCCTGGTGCATAACGTCTCGGGGCGGCAGGTCCGCCCTCCGGCTAACGTGCGGCGGTCCGCGGGAGTGCCCGCGAGCCCCGCACGAAGGTACGCGGGTCAGGCCCCCGGGTGTCAGTGGCGAGGCATAGACTTCGACGCTGTCCCCCAGACTGTCCGCAGCCTGTCGGGCCCCATTCGACGTACGTTTTCCCTGGAGGCCGCAGCCGTGTCAAAGCCGCCGTTCACGCACCTGCACGTCCACACCCAGTACTCGCTGCTGGACGGTGCCGCGCGGCTGAAGGACATGTTCAACGCGTGCAACGAGATGGGCATGACGCACATCGCCATGTCCGACCACGGCAACCTCCACGGGGCCTACGACTTCTTCCACTCCGCGCAGAAGGCCGGGGTCACCCCGATCATCGGCATCGAGGCGTACGTCGCGCCCGAGTCGCGCCGCAACAAGCGCAAGATCCAGTGGGGCCAGCCGCACCAGAAGCGGGACGACGTCTCCGGTTCCGGTGGTTACACCCACAAGACGATGTGGGCGGTGGACAAGACCGGCCTGCACAACCTCTTCCGGCTCTCCTCGGACGCCTATGCCGAAGGTTGGCTGCAGAAGTGGCCCCGGATGGACAAGGAGACCATCGCCAAGTGGTCCGAGGGGATCGTCGCCTCCACCGGCTGCCCCTCCGGCGAGGTCCAGACCCGGCTGCGCCTCGGCCACTTCGACGAGGCCCTGAAGGCCGCCGCCGACTACCAGGACATCTTCGGCAAGGACCGCTACTTCCTGGAGCTGATGGACCACGGCATCGAGATCGAGCACCGGGTCCGCGACGGCCTGCTGGAGATCGGCAAGAAGCTCGGCATCCCCCCGCTGGTCACCAACGACTCGCACTACACGTACGCGCACGAGGCGAGCGCCCACGACGCCCTGCTGTGCATCCAGACCGGCAAGAACCTCTCCGACCCCGACCGCTTCAAGTTCGACGGCACCGGCTACTACCTGAAGTCCACGGACGAGATGTACGCCATCGACTCCTCGGACGCCTGGCAGGAGGGCTGCGCCAACACCCGGCTGATCGCCGAGATGGTCGACACCACGGGCATGTTCGAGAAGCGCGACCTGATGCCGAAGTTCGACATCCCCGAGGGGTACACGGAGGTCAGCTGGTTCCGCGAGGAGACCCTGCGCGGCATGCACCGCCGCTTCCCGGACGGCATCCCCGACGACCGCATGAAGCAGGTCGAGTACGAGATGGACACCATCATCTCGATGGGCTTCCCGGGCTACTTCCTCGTGGTCGCCGACTTCATCATGTGGGCCAAGAAGCAGGGCATCGCGGTCGGCCCCGGCCGAGGCTCCGCGGCCGGCTCGATCGTCGCCTACGCCCTCGGCATCACCGACCTCGACCCCATCCCGCACGGCCTGATCTTCGAGCGGTTCCTCAACCCCGAGCGCATCTCCATGCCCGATGTCGACATCGACTTCGACGAGCGCCGGCGCGTCGAGGTGATCCGGTACGTGACGGAGAAGTACGGCGCCGACAAGGTCGCCATGATCGGCACGTACGGCACCATCAAGGCCAAGAACGCGATCAAGGACTCCGCGCGCGTGCTGGGCTACCCGTACGCGATGGGCGACCGCCTCACCAAGGCCATGCCCGCCGACGTCCTCGGCAAGGGCATCAACCTCGACGGCATCACCAACCCCGAGCACCCCCGGTACTCGGAGGCGGGCGAGATCCGGGCGATGTACGAGAACGAGCCGGACGTGAAGAAGGTCATCGACACCGCCAAGGGCGTCGAGGGCCTGGTCCGGCAGATGGGCGTGCACGCCGCCGGCGTGATCATGTCCAGCGAGACCATCACCGACCACGTCCCGGTCTGGGTCAGGCACACCGACGGCGTGACCATCACGCAGTGGGACTACCCGAGCTGTGAGTCGCTCGGCCTGCTGAAGATGGACTTCCTGGGTCTGCGCAACCTCACGATCATGGACGACGCCGTCAAGATGGTGAAGTCCAACAAGGGGATCGACATCGATCTCCTGAGCCTCCCGCTCGACGACCCCACGACCTTCGAACTGCTCCAGCGCGGCGACACCCTCGGCGTCTTCCAGTTCGACGGCGGCCCGATGCGCTCCCTGCTCCGGCTGATGAAGCCGGACAACTTCGAAGACATCTCCGCCGTGTCGGCCCTGTACCGCCCGGGCCCCATGGGCATGAACTCCCACACGAACTACGCGCTGCGCAAGAACGGCCAGCAGGAGATCACACCGATCCACCCCGAGCTGGAGGAGCCGCTCAAGGAGGTCCTGGACGTCACCTACGGCCTGATCGTCTACCAGGAGCAGGTGCAGAAGGCCGCCCAGATCATCGCCGGCTACTCGCTCGGCGAGGCCGACATCCTCCGCCGCGTGATGGGCAAGAAGAAGCCCGAGGAACTGGCGAAGAACTTCGTGCTGTTCCAGGAGGGCGCCCGCAAGAAGGGCTACAGCGACGAAGCCATCCAGGCGCTCTGGGACGTGCTGGTCCCCTTCGCCGGCTACGCGTTCAACAAGGCGCACTCCGCCGCGTACGGACTCGTCTCGTACTGGACGGCGTACCTCAAGGCGAACCATCCCGCCGAGTACATGGCCGCGCTGCTCACGTCCGTGAAGGACGACAAGGACAAGTCGGCCGTCTACCTCAACGAGTGCCGCCGCATGGGCATCAAGGTGCTCCCGCCGGACGTCAACGAGTCGATGTCCAACTTCGCCGCCCAGGGCGACGACGTGATCCTCTTCGGCCTCTCCGCCGTCCGCAACGTCGGCACGAACGTCGTCGAGTCGATCATCAGGTGCCGCAAGGCCAAGGGGAAGTACACCTCGTTCCCGGACTACCTCGACAAGGTGGACGCGGTGGTCTGCAACAAGCGCACCACCGAGTCGCTGATCAAGGCCGGCGCCTTCGACGCCATGGGTCACACCCGCAAGGGCCTGACCGCGCAGTACGAGCCGATGATCGACAACGTGGTCGCGGTCAAGCGCAAGGAGGCCGAGGGGCAGTTCGACCTCTTCGGCGGCATGGGCGAGGACGACAGCAGCGAGCCGGGCTTCGGGCTCGACGTGGAGTTCACCACCGAGGAGTGGGACAAGACCTATCTGCTCGCCCAGGAGCGGGAGATGCTCGGTCTGTACGTCTCCGACCACCCGCTGTTCGGCCTGGAGCACATCCTGTCCGACAAGGCCGACGCGGGCATCTCCCAGTTGACCGGCGGTGACTACTCCGACGGCTCCGTGGTCACCATCGGCGGCATCATCTCGGGCCTGCAGCGCAAGATGACCAAGCAGGGCAACGCCTGGGCCATCGCCACCGTCGAGGACCTCGCCGGTTCGATCGAGTGCATGTTCTTCCCCGCGACGTACCAGCTCGTCTCGACCCAACTCGTCGAGGACGCCGTGGTGTTCGTCAAGGGCCGCCTCGACAAGCGCGAGGACGTGCCGCGGCTGGTCGCGATGGAGTTGCAGGTCCCCGACCTGTCGAATGCGGGCACCAACGCGCCCGTCGTGCTGACCATCCCGGCCACCCGGGTCACTCCGCCGCTGGTCAGCCGCCTCGGCGAGGTCCTCAGCCACCACAAGGGCGACAGCGAGGTCCGGATCAAGCTCCAGGGACCGACCAAGACGACCGTGCTGCGGCTGGACCGGCACCGGGTGAAGCCGGACCCGGCGCTCTTCGGTGACCTGAAGGTGCTGCTCGGGCCGTCCTGCCTGGCGGGATGACCGAGGCCGCGGACGGCTTTCGATGCGCGTGAGGGGCGTACCCGGTACCTGGTACGCCCCTCGCGCATGTGCGCGGGTCTCAACAACCCGTCACACAGATGTCAGTTGTGGCCGAAGCTGCGCTTCCGCTTGCGGGACGCCACGTCACCGGGGGTCAGCTCGGCCTCGGTCTGGGGCTCCGCCTCGGTCGCCGGGCTGCGGTCCGCACGCTGCCCGCGCTCGGTCGGACGCTGCTGCTTACGGTCACGGTTCTTGTTCTTGGCCATGGTGATGCCTCCTGTGGGGGATCTAGGGGCCAGGGCCGGGACCAGATTCACACAGGCCGACAACGATCGCATGTCGGACAATTACCCTGCGTGACAGGGGGAGTCGGAGCAGGCCGGAGCGAAACGCCACGCCGAAGATCGAGTTCCCGCCGTTAACCTCCGCGCCGTCGGGCAGACTCGAAGCAAGCCCGAAGCAAACCTCCCGGGAAGAGGGTGAGTCGTGTGGACCGCTGCATCGTCCTGGTGGACGCGGGGTATCTGCTGGGGGCAGCGGCGAGTCTCCTCGCCGGGGAGCCCTCACGATCCCGCATCACCGTCGATCACACCGCCCTCATCCAGGGGCTGCGCGAACGCGCCGAGTCGGACACACAGCAGCCGCTGCTGCGGATCTACTGGTTCGACGGCGCCCCCGACCGGGTCCCGCAGCCCGAGCACCGCAGGCTGCGCGTGATGCCCCGGGTCACCGTCCGGCTGGGCGCGCTGACCCGCAGCGACGGCCGCTGGGCGCAGAAGGGCGTGGACGCCGCCATGCATGCCGAGCTCACCGAGCTGGCCCGCAACCGCGCCTGCTCCGACGTCGTCCTCGTCACGGGCGACGGCGACCTGCTGCCCGGCATGATGGCCGCCAAGGAGCACGGCGTCGCCGTCCACCTGTGGGCCGTGCAGGCCGCCGACGGCGACTACAACCAGTCCGAGGACCTGGTCGCCGAGGCCGACGAGCGGCGCGTCCTGGACCGGACCTGGATCACCAAGGCCGTCCGCGCCAAGGAGCACACCGGCGTGTGCGCCCCGCAGCCCGCGCCCCGGCCCGAGATCGCCGCGATCCTCTCCGCCCCGCTGCCCGAGTCCGCGCTCGCCGCCGCGGCCGAGCGCCCCGCCCCGCAGCCCCAGCACCCCGCGGCCGGCCCCGGGCACAACGGCGCGGAGGAACGGGCGCCCGCCCCCAAAGGCGTCCCCACGCCCAAAGACCTGGCCGCCCTGCGCGCCCCAGGCCCCCAGTCCGCCCAGCACCCCGCCTCCGCCACCCTCCGGTGGTCCTCCGACAAGGGCTGGGTCGACCGGCCCACGGCCGAGCCCCCCGAGGCCGCCTCGATGCCGACGCTCGCCCAGCTGACCACGGCCGAACAGCGGTGGGCCGACCGTGAGGAGGACATCACCACGGTCGGCGGCGACCCCTACGAGGTGGGGCAGGTCTTCGCCCGGCGCTGGGTCGAGCGCCTCGGCGACCAGAGCCACCTCCAGAAACTGTCCGGGATGTACCCGCGCATCCCGCACCGCGTCGACGGCGAGCTGCTGCGCTACGCCGCCCGCTTCGGCCTGCTCGCCCACAAGGACGACCAGATCGACGAGCGGGACCGGTACGCCATCCGGGCCGGCTTCTGGAAGGAGATCGGCGTGCGCACGGGAGTGGAGCACGCGCCGGTCGGGGAATGAGGACTTTGCCGACGGATTTCCCGTTGTGGACCGACCCGAGAGCGGACCGGGGCGGTCGACCCCGTAGTCTCGTCCCTTGTGAGTAAGCGCGCGGCACAGGCATTTCGGCACGATGGTGACGTCGTGTGCGCGGTGCGCGGGCTGACCAAGACCTATCCGGCCGTACGCGGCCGGCGCGGCGCGCCCGGAACACCCGAGGTCCGCGCCACGGACGACGTGACGCTGGACATCCGGCGCGGCGAGATCTTCGGCCTGCTCGGGCCGAACGGTGCCGGCAAGTCCACCCTCGTGCGGCAGCTCACCGGGCTGATGCGCCCCGACCGCGGCAGCGTGGAGATCCTCGGGCACGACATCGTGCGCCACCCGGAGCGGGCCGCGCGGATCCTCGCCTACCTGGGGCAGGAATCCACCGCCCTCGACGAGCTGACCGTGTCGCTCGCCGCCGAGACCACCGGGCGGCTGCGCGGCCTGGACGTCCGGCGGGCGCGGGCCGAGCGGGACGACGTGCTCGACGAGCTGGGGCTCGCCCCGCTCGCCGGGCGGCCGCTGAAGAAGCTCTCCGGAGGCCAGCGGCGCCTGGCGTGCTTCGCCGCGGCGCTGGTGGGGGAGCGGCCGCTGCTCGTGCTCGACGAGCCGACCACCGGCATGGACCCGGTGGCGCGGCGGGCCGTGTGGTCCGCCGTCGACCGGCGGCGGGCCGAGCGCGGGACGACCGTGCTGCTCGTCACCCACAACGTCATCGAGGCCGAGACCGTGCTCGACCGGGTGGCCGTCCTCGACCGGGGGCGGGTGATCGCCTGCGACACCCCGGCCGGGCTCAAGGAACAGGTCGCCGGCGAGGTGCGGGTCGACCTGGTGTGGCGGGACGCGCCGCCGCTGCACGTCCCCGAGGTGGCCGCGCTGCGGGACCGCGCCGTGGAGTCGGGGCGCCTGTGGACGCTCCGGCTCGGACCCGAGGAGGCCCGGGCGGTCGTCGCCACCGTCACCGGAGGGGCCGCCTTCGCCGCCCTGGACGATTTCACGCTGGCCACGCCGAGCCTGGAGGACGTGTACCTGGCCCTGGGCGGTGCCGTGCAGCAGGGGCTGGTGAAGGCGTGAGGAGCACCGAAGCCTTGAGCGCGCGGGCCGCCGCGTACGTAGTGAACAGGGCGACTGCCGCAGTGGACCCGACGAAGGGGAGCAGCGCGACGTGAGTGTCGTACCCGCCGATGTCCTGCCGGGCGGTGCCGTGGCCGTGGACGAGCCCGCCGCGGGCGCGGCCGAGCTCGGGCCTCGGGCGCGGCTGTGGCCGTCGCTGGCGGCCGTGTACCGGGCGCAGCTGTCCCGGGCGCGGGTCGCGCGGATCCCGCTGCTGTTCGTGGCGACCTTCCAGTCGATCGGGATCATGATCCTGATGCGCGGGGTCGTGGACGACGGGGCGGAGGCGCAGGCCGTGGTCGCCGGGTCGTCCGTGCTGGTGGTGGCCTTCGTCGCACTCAACCTGCTCGCGCAGTACTTCGGGCAGCTGCGGGCCAGTGGCGGGCTCGACCACTACGCGACGCTGCCGGTACCGCCGGCGGCGGTGGTGCTGGGCGCGGCGGGCGCGTACGCGTCGTTCACCGTGCCGGGGACCGTCGTGACGGCGGTGTTCGGCTGTGTGCTGTTCGGGTTGCCGCTGGCCCATCTGTGGGTCCTGCTGGCCGTGATCCCGCTGGCGGGCGCCGCGCTCGCCGGGCTGGGGGCGGCGCTCGGGCTGCTCGCGCCCCGGCCGGAGCTGGCCACGCTGCTCGGGCAGCTGGGCATGTCGGCGGCGCTGCTGCTGGGCGTGCTGCCGGCCGAGCGGATGCCGGAGGCGGTGCGTTTCACGCGGGACCTGCTGCCGTCGACGTACGGCGTCGAGGCCTTCGCGCGGACGTTCGGGCCGCATCCCGACTGGGCCTTCGTGCTCGGTGACCTCGCCGTGTGCGGGTGCG
The DNA here is from genome assembly GCF_009862985.1 of Streptomyces sp. SID5464. NCBI lineage: Bacteria > Bacillati > Actinomycetota > Actinomycetes > Kitasatosporales > Streptomycetaceae > Streptomyces > Streptomyces sp. SID5464. The sequence goes on from NZ_WWIQ01000001.1 coordinate 94,475, forward strand.
TGGGTGTCGTCTCGCTGGGCGTGGCGACCTGGGCGTACCGCCGGGCGGCCGTCCGGTGAGCGGGGAGGGATCGTCCGGTGACGCGGGGTACAGGCGGGCCTGGCACGATGGCAGGGTGACCGCACCACTGAATCCACCACCACCGCCGCATGAACGTTCCGCACAGGATTCGTGGCAGCCGCCGGGCGCCGGGTCCGGGGCTCCGGCTCCCGGGTCCCAGCATGCCGAGTACGCCGGGCACGGCTGGTACGGACAGGACGGTCCCGGCATGAAGACGGAACTGCGGGAGGCCGGCGTCGTCGCCGTGGCGGTGGCGCTCGGCGGGGTGCTGCTGGGTGTGCTGTGGTGGTGGCTCGCGCCGCACGTGCCGCTGGTCGGTGACGTGGCCCAGGGGAACTGGGTCGTCTACCTCAAGGACACCGAGGGGGAGCAGGCCGTCGGGGTCGACGGCACGTTCGCGCTGCTCGGGCTGGCCTTCGGGTTCGTCAGCGCCCTGGTCGTGTTTCTGCTGCGGCGGCGCGGGGGTGTGCCGCTGGTGGTGGGGCTGGCCGTCGGGGGGCTGCTCGGGTCGTTGCTGGCCTGGCGGATCGGGGTGTGGCTCGGGCCTGCGGAGGACGTGGTCGCGCATGCGCGGGAAGTGGGGCGGGGGGTGACGTTCTCCGCGCCGCTGAAGTTGGGGGCGAAGGGGGCGTTGCTGGCCTGGCCGCTTGCGGCGTTGGTGGTGCATCTCGGGTTGACGGCGTTGTTCGGGCCTCGGGACCCGGAGCCGGAGCTCTCGGACGGGCCGTATCAGGCACCGCCGGTTGCGTAGTGCTCGGCGTCGGTGCTGAGGGCGGGTGGGCGCAGCTAAGCGCAGCTAAGCGGAGCTACGGGCGGCCGATCGGGGCCAGGACCGCGTCGGTCAGCTTCGCCAAGTCCTCCGGAGCGAGCTCCACCTCCAGGCCCCTCCGGCCGGCCGAGACGCAGATCGTCGGGTGGGCGGATGCCGATGCGTCGAGGACCGTCGGGAGCTTTTTGCGCTGGCCCAGGGGCGAGATGCCGCCCCTGACGTAGCCCGTCGTGCGTTCCGCCAGGGTCGGGTCGGCCATGGTCGCGCGTTTGCCGCCCACCGCCGCTGCCAGGGCCTTCAGGTCGAGTTGGCCCGCCACCGGGACCACCGCGACCGTCAGCGCGCCGTCGACGTCCGCCACCAGGGTCTTGAAGACGCGGTCGGGTGAGACGCCCATCGCCTCGGCCGCCTCCTCGCCGTAGGAGGGGTGGGCGGGGTCGTGGTCGTAGGAGTGCACCGTGAACTCCACGCCCGCCGCCGTCAGGGCGACCGTCGCCGGGGTGCCGCCCGCCTGCTGCTGCTTCTTCGACTTCTTCGCCATTGCCGTCCGCTTCAGTTGAGACTCGTCGGGCCGCGCGTCAGCTCCGACGCCGGCAACGACGGCAGATTACGGATGATGGCCGTCTCGGAGCGAAGGAGTTTCAGCTCGTCCCGCAGGCGGGAAGCCGTGTCGGGGGCCTGGAGCAGGCGTTGCTTGGTGGGGGTGTCCAGCATCATGGCCGCGGCCACCAGGTACGACACCACACCCGGCTCGTCGGGCAGGTCGGCGCCGGTGGTCAGGGACCGTTCCCGCGCGCCCGCCAGCCGCTTCTGGTACTGGCGGAAGGACCGCAGCACCCCTTCGGCCAACGGCGCCGCCTCGTCGCCGGGTTCCTCCGGCAGGGGCTCCAGCTCGGCCGTCAGGAACGGACCCGACTCCTCGACCGACAGCAGCCGCACCCGGGTCGTGCCGGTCGCCAGCACCTCGAAGGAGCCGTCGGTCCGCTCCCGGATCGTCGCCGCGTCCGCGATGCAGCCCACCTTGTGGAACGCCTTGGCCGGGTCCGTGCCGAAGCCCGCGGCGGGCCCCCGCTCGGGCAGCGACGTGGGGTCGGGCATGCCGGGCGCGCTGGGGGCCACTTCGTGGCCGTCGCGGATCGCCACGACGGCGAACCGGCGCGGCTCGTCCTCCGGCGTCTTCAGCAGTTCGCGCATCATGGCGCGATACCGCTCCTCGAAGACGTTGAGCGGGAGCACGAGCCCCGGGAACAGCACCGAGTTCAGGGGGAAGAGGGGGAGCCGGACGGTGGTCACGACGCAAAAGCCTAATGGTCGCCGGGGCGGACTCGTCCGCCCCGTTCACTCCGTGGATGCCCGGGCGGCCGGCCGGCTGCTGCGGACCGGATGTCGTCGCGTACCCGCAGGAAGTGGCCGAGCGGGTCGTCCGACACCTGGTCCCAGGGGAACGAGGTGGCGTACGGGCCGTTCAGGCGCAGCTGTTCCTGGGCGTCCGGCCAGCGTTCCAGGCACACCAGGACGAAGACGAGCAGGTTCCGCATCCGGGCCGGCCAGGGGTCGGCCGCCGGCAGGCGCGGGGACAGCGCGATCGCCCGGTCGGCGGCCGCGTCCAGCCGCTCGCGCGGCAGCTCGGGCCCGCAGCCGTCGGTGAGGTAGCCGAAGGCCGCCCGCAGCGGCAGTGCCTGGACGAGCGCGTCGGCGGGCGCGTCCTGCGCGGCCCGATCGGCGAAGTCGAAGCACTCCTGGTGCGAGCCGTGCCAGGACGCGGCCAGATAGCGCAGGGCCGACTCGTGGCAGCCGTAGTGGTGCGGCGCGCGGCGGACCGCCGCAGCCCACAGTTGCTCGAAGTAGGTGTGTCCGGCCTGGGCGCCGCGCGCGTGGTCCAGCGCGAGCCGCCAGGGCACCGGGTCGCCGTGGTCGCCCCGGGCGGCGGCCGTGATCAGCGGGCTCACCTCGCGCAGCATCTCGGCCCGGGCCGGCGACTGCCAGGCGCGGTCCACGGCCAGCTGGGCCCGGAGCAGCAGCGCGTCCGGGTCGTGGGGGGCGGTGGCGAGCCAGGCGTCCAGCCAGTCGGGGCGCGAGCGGGCGAAGGCGGCCAGCCGGGTGATGTACCGGTCGCGCCGCTCCCACTCGGCCGCCGCCCGGGTGGCCTGGAGCAGCCCGGAGGCCGGTCCGTGGTCGCCGCGGGCGGCCGCGACCAGCGCCGGACTGAGCCGTGCGTCGGGCGCGTCGAGCAGCACCTCGTCGTCGGGGCGCGGCCCGCCGACGGGGTGGGAGGCGGTCCTAGTCATCCGGCCCGGGCGGATGAACGGCAGCTGCATGGCCATGGTGCCGACCATTGAAAGTCCGCTGGTCACGGCGGCGCCAGATGGTTCGGTGAACTCGCGGAAAGTTGTACGCCCCAAGGTCAAGAGAAGGTAAAAGTGTGACAGTTCAACAACGGCGGTCACACCAGCATCATCAGTTGCGCCGCAGCAAGCGCGTCGCCCCCGCCGCCACCGTCGTCGCCAGGATCCAGCCCAGCAGGATCATCGCCGTCGCCAGCCACTGCCAGCCCCCGCGCAACTGCCAGAAGCCCACCTGGCCCAGGTCGATGACCGGCAGCAGCAGATCGAGTGTGAACAGCGTGGGGTTCCACTCCGGATGCTCACCGCGCTTCAGCGGCGGATGCCCGGCCTGTGCGAAGGCGAGCGAGCCCGCCGCCCACAGCACCGCCATCCACACCGCGGCCCGGCCCGGCCGGTACCCGTAGGCGACCGCCCAGTCCTGCGCGTAGCCCCACAGCTTGGCGGCCGGCGGCAGGCCCTCCCGGTGCCGGCGCTGTTTGGCGAGCAGCACCTCGCGGGCGTCCTCGTCCTCCCCGCCGGCCCGCAGCACGGCCGCGAGCCGCTCGTACGGCTCCGGGTTGTACTCGGCGGTCGCCGCCGCCACCCACTCCAGCCGCTCGGCCAGCGGGAACGGCCCGCGCGGCACGAGGTTCTCGTAGGTGAAGCCGCCCATGTGCAGCCGCCCCGGGCCGGGCCAGGCGTCCGCCCGGTCCATCAGGTTGACGATCTTCGCCCCCGAGAGCACGACCCGCCCGCGGGCGGGATGCTCGCCGAGGAACCGCAGCTCCGGCGTCTGCACCCGGCGCAGCGACAGCTCCTGGTCGTCGGTGAGGGTGAATCTGGCCCGCTCGAAGTCGACCGCGTCGCCGAACCGCCCGTCGTCCAGCCGGATCCCGCCCTCGCACGAGAACCGCTGGATCCGCGTCCCGCGCGCCGGGGTCATCCCGCTCATCGCCTGGGCGCCGACGCCCGCCGGGGTCAGATACAGGCTGCGCTCGACGGTCAGCTGCGGGGCGTTGAGGGCGAGCCGCTCGTACGGGTTGGCCAGGCGGGCGCCGCGCAGGCTCAGGGAGACGCCGACGGTGGCGGCGCGCAGGCTCAGCTCGCCGTGCGACTCCAGCAGCTCGGCCTGTAAGTCCTGGCCGACGGTCAGGCCGTCCGCGGCGATCGACCGGCCGCTGCGGTCCCGGTGCACGATCGCCTGGTTGAGCATCAGGTCCGTGCCGATCTGCGCGTCCGTGAGCCGGATGCCGCGGTGGAAGCGGCAGCGCGGCAGGTGCAGATCGCCCTCCGTCTGCACCCGGGCCGCCTCCAGCCGCGGCACCGAGCAGTCCACCATCCGTACGGTCGTGAAGCGGGCCTCCGGCAGCAGTACGTCCTGCTCGAACCGGCACTGGCGCATCTCGACGTACGGCACCACCGTGCCGCCCGCGAGGTCCAGCGAGCCGCTGATCAGCACGCCGGCCAGCTTCAGCGACGACACACGGCCGGCCAGGGCGGGCGGGCCGTCCAGGAGCAGCCAGCAGACGATCCGGGCCCGCACGGTCCGGTCCTCGTCCCACGGGTGGCCGCCGTGCGGATCGTCCACCACCGGGTCACCGCTGCTCAGGTCGTACACGCTGCCGTTGCGGAACGCCTGCCACATTCCGGCCTCGGCCGCGGTCAGGTCGTCGGGCAGTTCCCCGGCGCGCACGCCGGCCCCCTCGGTCACGTCTCTTCCTTCCTCCCCGGATACTCGCGGGTCAGATGCCTCGTACACCTGTTCATGCCCGCTGAGTGACGGCCCGAACGCGAAAAGTGAAGGGGATCTTCCGGGTGTGGTCGGCGGTCTGTATCAGCCATTGATACGAGCGAACGGCGCGTCATTCGGGTCTGAGAGAATTGAGCACGTGATCTCCCGAATCGATCTGCGCGGCGACGCCCTTCCCGAGGGCCCCGCCCTGCGTGACCTGCTGCCCCGAGCCGAGTTCGACGTGTCGGCCGCCCTGGAGAAGGTGCGTCCGATCTGCGAGGACGTGCATCATCGGGGCGACGCGGCGCTGATCGAGTTCGCCGAGCGGTTCGACGGGGTCAGGCTCGACCAGGTGCGGGTCCCGGCCGCCGCGCTCACGCGCGCGCTGGAGGAACTCGACCCGGCCGTGCGCGCGGCCCTGGAGGAGTCCATCCGGCGCGCCCGGACCGTCCACCGCGAGCAGCGCCGCAGCACGCACACCACGCAGGTGGTGCCCGGCGGCACGGTGACCGAGAAGTGGGTTCCGGTCGAGCGGGTCGGGCTGTACGCGCCCGGCGGCCGGTCCGTGTATCCGTCCTCCGTGGTCATGAACGTCGTGCCCGCGCAGGAGGCCGGCGTCGAGTCCATCGCGCTCGCCTCCCCGGCCCAGGCCGAGTTCCACGGGCTGCCGCACCCGACCATCCTCGCCGCCTGCGCCCTGCTCGGCGTCGAAGAGGTCTACGCCGCCGGGGGCGCCACCGCCGTCGCGATGTTCGCGTACGGCACGGAATCCTGCCCGCCCGCCGACATGGTCACCGGCCCCGGCAACATCTGGGTCGCCGCCGCCAAGCGCTACTTCACGGGCCGGATCGGCATCGACGCCGAGGCCGGCCCGACCGAGATCGCGGTCCTGGCCGACGAGACGGCCGACCCGGTGCACGTGGCCTCCGACCTGATCAGTCAGGCCGAGCACGACCCGCTGGCCGCCGCCGTCCTCGTCACGGACTCCGCCGACCTCGCGGACGCCGTGGAGAAGGAGCTGGAGCCGCAGGTCGCGGCCACCAAGCACGTCGACGACCGGATCGTCCCGGCGCTGTCCGGAAAGCAGTCCGCGATCGTCCTGGTCGACGGCATCGACGAGGGCCTGAAGGTGGTCGACGCGTACGGCGCCGAGCACCTGGAGATCCAGACGGCCGACGCCGCCGCCGTGGCCGACCGCGTCAAGAACGCCGGCGCGATCTTCATCGGCCCCTGGGCCCCGGTCTCCCTCGGCGACTACGCGGCCGGCTCCAACCACGTCCTGCCCACCGGCGGCTGCGCCTGCCACTCCTCCGGCCTGTCCGTCCAGTCCTTCCTGCGCGGCATCCACATCGTCGACTACACGCAGGACGCGCTGGCCGAGGTGGCGCACCACGTGGTCACGCTGGCGGAGGCGGAAGACCTGCCCGCACACGGCGCGGCGATCAAGGCCAGGTTCGGCTGGAAGGTACCCGAGAGCAAGTGAGCGACGTACGCATCGACGATCTGCCCGTACGGGACGAACTGCGCGGCAAGTCCCCCTACGGCGCGCCCCAGCTGGACGTCCCCGTACGGCTGAACACCAACGAGAACCCCTACCCGCTGCCCGAGCCGCTGGTCGAGCGCATCGCCGAGCGGGTCCGAGAGGCGGCCCGCAACCTCAACCGCTACCCCGACCGGGACGCGGTCGAACTGCGCACGAAGCTCGCCGAGTACCTGACGGACACCTCCGGACACGAGGTCGGCCTCGCCAACGTCTGGGCCGCCAACGGCTCCAACGAGGTCATCCAGCAGCTGCTCCAGACCTTCGGCGGGCCCGGCCGCAGCGCGATCGGCTTCGAGCCGTCGTACTCGATGCACGGGCTCATCGCGCGCGGCACCGGCACGGGCTGGATCTCCGGCCCCCGCAACGAGGACTTCACGATCGATGTCCCGGCCGCCGAGAAGGCGATCGCCGAGCACCGGCCCGACGTCGTCTTCGTCACCACTCCCAACAACCCCACGGGCAACGCGGTCCCGCCCGAGACGGTCCTCGCGCTCTACGAGGCCGCGCAGGCGGCGAAACCGTCGATGGTGGTCGTGGACGAGGCGTACATCGAGTTCAGCCACGGCGACTCGCTGCTGCCGCTGCTCGACGGGCGCCCGAACCTCGTCATCTCCCGCACGATGTCCAAGGCGTTCGGCGCGGCGGGCCTGCGCCTCGGCTACCTCGCCGCGCACCCGGCCGTCGTCGACGCCGTCCAGCTCGTTCGGCTGCCCTACCACCTGTCGGCCGTCACCCAGGCGACGGCCCTGGCCGCCCTGGAGCACACCGGCACGCTGCTGGGCTACGTCGAGCAGCTCAAGGCCGAGCGGGACCGCCTGGTGCGCGAACTGCGCGCCACCGGCTACGACGTCGTCGAGTCCGACGCCAACTTCGTGCAGTTCGGCAGGTTCGAGGACGCGCACACGGCCTGGCAGAAGATCCTCGACCGGGGCGTCCTGGTCCGGGACAACGGCATCCCCGGGTGGCTGCGGGTGTCGGCCGGCACCCCCGAAGAGAACGACGCGTTCCTCGACGCGGTCCGTGAACTGAAGAAGGAGCAGAGCACATGAGCCGCGTGGGACGCGTGGAGCGAGTCACCAAGGAGACGTCGGTGCTCGTCGAGATCGGCCTCGACGGGTCCGGAAAGGTCGATGTGTCGACAGGCGTCGGCTTCTACGACCACATGCTCGACCAGCTCGGCCGGCACGGTCTGTTCGACCTGACCGTGAAGACCGAGGGCGATCTGCACATCGACTCGCACCACACCATCGAGGACACCGCCCTCGCCCTCGGCGCCGCCTTCAAGCAGGCCCTCGGCGACAAGGTCGGCATCTACCGCTTCGGCAACTGCACGGTCCCGCTGGACGAGTCCCTCGCCCAGGTCACCGTCGACCTGTCCGGCCGCCCCTACCTCGTGCACACCGAGCCCGAGAAGATGGCGCCGATGATCGGCGAGTACGACACCACCATGACCCGGCACATCCTGGAGTCCTTCGTGGCCCAGGCCCAGATCGCGCTGCACGTGCACGTGCCCTACGGGCGCAACGCGCACCACATCGTCGAGTGCCAGTTCAAGGCGCTGGCCCGGGCCCTGCGCTACGCCTCCGAACGCGACCCGCGCGCGGCCGGCATCCTCCCCTCCACGAAGGGCGCCCTGTGAACGGCATCTCGACCCTGCTGATCGTCGTCGGCCTGTTCCTCGTCGGCGGGATCTACTCCTTCGTCAAGCAGAAGATGCCCAAGGGCCTGATCGTGCTGCTCTCCATCGGCGCCGCGATGTGCCTGGCGGCCGGTGTCGTGAGGCTGGAGGTGTGGAATTGAGCGCCCCATCGAGCGCCCCCTCGAAGAAGCAGAAGAAGGTAGTCGTCTTCGACTACGGCTTCGGCAACGTCCGCTCCGCCGAGCGAGCCCTCGCGCGCGCGGGAGCCGACGTCGAGATAACGCGTGACTACGACAAGGCCCTGAACGCCGACGGGCTGCTCGTGCCCGGCGTCGGCGCCTTCGCCTCCTGCATGAAGGGCCTGCGCGAGGCACGCGGCGACTGGATCGTCGACCGCCGGCTGTCCGGCGGGCGCCCGGTCATGGGCATCTGCGTCGGCATGCAGATCCTCTTCGCCCGCGGCATCGAACACGGCGTGGAGACCGAGGGCCTAGACGAGTGGCCCGGCTCGGTCGAGCCGCTCCAGGCCGAGATCGTGCCCCACATGGGCTGGAACACCGTGGACGCGGCGCCCGGCTCGCAGCTGTTCGCCGGCCTGGACGCGGACGCGCGCTTCTACTTCGTGCACTCCTACGCCGTCCACGACTGGTCGCTGGAGACCCACAACCCGGCGATGGAGGCCCCCAAGGTCACCTGGTCCACGCACGGCAAGCCGTTCGTCGCGGCCGTCGAGAACGGCGCCCTGTGGGCCACGCAGTTCCACCCCGAGAAGTCCGGCGACGCCGGAGCCCAGCTCCTCACCAACTGGATCGGAACACTGTGAGCAAGCTCGAACTCCTCCCCGCCGTCGACGTCCGCGACGGCCAGGCGGTGCGCCTGGTGCACGGCGAGTCCGGAACGGAGACCTCCTACGGCTCGCCCCTGGAGGCCGCCCTCGCCTGGCAGCGGTCCGGCGCCGAGTGGCTGCACCTGGTCGACCTGGACGCCGCGTTCGGCACCGGCGACAACCGCGAGCTGATCGCCGAGGTCGCCAAGGCGATGGACATCAAGGTGGAGCTGTCCGGCGGCATCCGCGACGACGACACCCTCGCCGCCGCCCTGGCCACCGGCTGCACCCGCGTGAACCTGGGCACGGCCGCCCTGGAGACCCCCGAGTGGGTCGCCAAGGTCATCGCCGAGCACGGCGACAAGATCGCGGTCGGACTGGACGTCCGCGGCACCACCCTGCGCGGCCGCGGCTGGACCCGCGACGGCGGCGACCTCTACGAGACGCTGGAGCGCCTCAACAAGGAGGGCTGCGCGCGGTACGTCGTCACGGACATCGCGAAGGACGGCACGCTCCAGGGCCCGAACCTGGAACTGCTGCGCAATGTGTGCGCCGCGACGGACCGCCCTGTCGTGGCCTCCGGCGGCGTGTCCTCGCTGGACGACCTCCGGGCCATCGCCGGCCTCGTGCCGCTCGGTGTCGAGGGCGCGATCGTAGGGAAGGCGCTGTACGCGAAGGCGTTCACCCTGGAAGAGGCATTGGAGACTGTGTCGTCATGAGCGATGCCGTACGGCGCGTGCAGAGCGGAAGTCCCTGGGAAGAGAGTTTCGGTTTCGCGCGCGCCGTGGCGGCGGGCGATCGGGTGCTGGTGGCGGGCACGACACCCTTCAAGGGCGATGTGCTGTACGGGGAGGGCGATCCGTACGAGCAGGCCAAGGCGGCCTTCACCAGCGCCCTCGAGGCGATCGGCGAGTTCGGGCTCGGCATCGGGTCCGTGGTCCGTACGCGGATGTACCTGGCCCACTCGCGCGACCTCGACGAGGTGGGCCGGGCCCACAAGGAGCTGTTCGACTCCGTGCGCCCGGTCGCGACCTTCCTCGTCGTGGAGGGCTTCGTCGACCCGCGCGTCCTGGTGTCGGTGGAACTAGAGGCATTCAGAGGAACGGTGGATTCATGACCCTGGCGGTCCGAGTCATCCCCTGCCTGGACGTGGACAACGGCCGGGTCGTCAAGGGCGTCAACTTCCAGAACCTGCGCGACGCGGGCGACCCCGTCGAGATGGCCAAGGTGTACGACGCCGAGGGCGCCGACGAGCTGACGTTCCTGGACATCACCGCCTCGTCGGGCAACCGCGAGACGACGTACGACGTGGTGCGCCGCACGGCCGAGCAGGTGTTCATCCCGCTCACGGTCGGCGGCGGGGTGCGCACCGCCGAGGACGTGGACAAGCTGCTGCGGGCCGGCGCGGACAAGGTCGGCGTCAACACGGCCGCGATCGCCCGCCCGGAGCTGATCCGGGAGATCGCGGAACGCTTCGGCCGCCAGGTCCTGGTCCTGTCGGTGGACGCGCGCCGCACCGAGTCCGGCTCCTTCGAGGTGACCACCCACGGCGGCCGTCGCGGCACCGGCATCGACGCCGTCGAGTGGGCGCACCAGGCCGCGGAGCTGGGCGCCGGCGAGATCCTGCTCAACTCCATGGACGCGGACGGCACCAAGGACGGCTACGACCTGGAGATGATCCAGGCAGTGCGGGGGCACGTGACCGTCCCGGTCATCGCCTCGGGCGGCGCGGGCAAGCTGGCCGACTTCCCGCCGGCCATCGCGGCGGGCGCGGACGCCGTGCTGGCCGCGTCGGTGTTCCACTTCGGGGACCTGCGCATCGGCCAGGTCAAGGAGACGCTGCGGGAGGCGGGTCACCCGGTGCGGTGACCCGCGTGTCGGGAGCCCCGGCCGCGTGCTGCGGCCGGGGCCTCCTCATGCCCGGGGTTTCCTCACGGCCCCTCAGATCCCGAGCTGCTTCGTCTCGTGCAGCTTCGCGATCGCGTCCTCGTCGCCGTCCAGCTCGACCTTGGCCTCGCTCTGCCGGCCGTAGGAGAACAGCACCAGCTCGGAGGGCTCACCCGTCACCGTGACCACCGGCGCGCCCCGGTGGGCGACGACCGTCTGGCCGTCCGGACGGCGCAGCACCAGGCCCGTCGGGACGCCCCGCCCCATCAGCCGGGCGGTGCGCTCCAGCCGGGACCACAGGGCGTCCTGGAAGACCGGGTCGAGCTCGCGCGGCGACCAGTCGGGCTGGGCGCGCCGGACGTCCTCCGTGTGGACGTAGAACTCGATGATGTTCGACATCTCGTCGACCTGCTTGAGCGAGAAGGGCGAGAAACGCGGCGGCCCCGTACGGATCAGCTGGATCAGCTCCTCGTACGGCTTGTCGGTGTACTCCGCCATCACCCGGTCCAGGCGCGGCGCGAGCTGCTTGATCAGTATCCCGCCGGCGGCGTCCGGGCGGCGCTCCCGCACGACCACGTGCGCCGCGAGGTCCCGGGTCGTCCAGCCCTCGCACAGGGTGGGCGCGTCCGGGCCCGCGGTCTCCAACAGATCGGCGAGGAGAAGTCGTTCGCGCTTGGCATGGGTCGACATGCCGCCCAGCCTACGACCGGCCGTCGGGTCCGCCCAGTGGACACTCCACCTGCTCCGTCAGTGGCGCCCGGCACAATGGACGGCATGACCAGCACGCCCAGCCGTCTCGACCCGGAGATCGCCGCCCGCCTCAAGCGCAGCGCCGACGGCCTCCTGCCCGCCATCGCCCAGCAGTACGACACCGGAGAGGTGCTGATGCTCGGCTGGATGGACGACGAGGCGCTGCACCGCACCCTGACCACCGGCCGGTGCACGTACTGGTCCCGCAGCCGCCAGGAGTACTGGGTCAAGGGCGACACCTCCGGCCACTTCCAGTGGGTGAAGTCCGTCGCCCTCGACTGCGACGCCGACACCGTCCTGGTGAAGGTCGACCAGGTCGGCGCCGCCTGCCACACCGGCGCGCGCACCTGCTTCGACCAGGACGTGCTCCTCAAGGACGGCGGCTCCGACGCCCCCGCCTCGGATCAGTAAGGTCAGCGGCCATGGACCTCGAGACGTTCCGCAAGCTCGCCACCGACCGGCGGGTCATCCCGGTCACCCGCAAACTCCTCGCCGACGGCGACACCCCGGTGGCGCTCTACCGCAAGCTGGCCGCCGAGCGCCCGGGCACCTTCCTGCTGGAGTCCGCGGAGAACGGCCGCTCGTGGTCCCGGTACTCCTTCGTGGGCGTGCGGTCGGCGGCCACGCTGACCGAGCGCGACGGGCAGGCCCACTGGCTCGGCGCCCCGCCCGTCGGCGTCCCCGTCGACGGCGACCCCCTCGCCGCCCTGCGCGCCACCATCGAGGCCCTGCACACGCCCCACCAGGACGGCCTGCCGCCGTTCACCGGCGGCATGGTCGGCTACCTCGGCTACGACATCGTCCGCCGCCTGGAGAAGATCGGCCCGGGCGAGCGCGACGACCTGAAGCTGCCCGAGCTGACCATGCTGCTCACCAGCGACCTGGCCGTCATGGACCACTGGGAGGGCTCGGTCCTGCTGATCGCCAACGCGATCAACCACAACGACCTGGAGACCGGCGTCGACGAGGCCTACGCGGACGCCGTGGCCCGGCTCGACGCCATGGAGGCCGACCTCTCCCGCGCGGTCGCGCAGCCCCCGGCCGCGCTCCCGCCCTCCGAGCTCCCCGAGTACACGGCGCTGTGGGGCGGCCCCGACTTCCAGGAGGCCGTCGAGGACATCAAGGAACGCATCCGGGCCGGCGAGGCCTTCCAGGTGGTCCCCTCCCAGCGCTTCGAGACGCCGTGCACGGCGAGCGCGCTGGACGTCTACCGGGTCCTGCGGGCCACCAACCCGTCCCCGTACATGTACCTGTTCCGCTTCGACGGGTTCGACGTCGTCGGCTCGTCCCCCGAGGCCCTGGTCAAGGTCGAGGACGGACGCGCCATGGTCCACCCCATCGCCGGCACCCGCTGGCGCGGCGCCACCCCGCAGGAGGACCAGGCCCTCGCCGACGAACTGCTCGCCGACCCCAAGGAGCGCGCCGAGCACCTCATGCTCGTCGACCTGGGCCGCAACGACCTGGGGCGGGTCTGTGAGCCCGGCTCGGTCGAGGTCGTCGACTTCATGTCCGTCGAGCGGTACTCGCACGTGATGCACATCGTCTCGACCGTGACAGGCCGCGTGGCGGCCGGGCGCACGGCCTTCGACGTCCTCACCGCCTGCTTCCCGGCCGGCACCCTCTCGGGCGCCCCGAAGCCCCGCGCCATGCAGATCATCGACGAACTCGAACCCTCCCGGCGCGGGCTCTACGGCGGCTGCGTCGGCTACCTCGACTTCGCCGGCGACTCCGACACCGCCATCGCCATCCGCACCGCCCTCCTGCGCGACGGAACCGCGTACGTGCAGGCCGGCGCGGGCATCGTCGCCGACTCCGACCCGGTCGCCGAGGACACCGAGTGCCGCAACAAGGCGGCGGCGGTCCTCAGGGCCGTACACACGGCGAACCGGCTGGGAAAGGCCTGAGATGAACCCCCGGGTGACGGTTCGCCCGGGGTTCAGGCGATAGTGGGGTACGTGACTGCTGCACCTCACCCCCGTTCCGAAGCCGCCGGATCCGCCCGGGCCGGCCGTCTGAGCCTCGCCGTGGCGCTGCTGGGCGGTGCGCTCGGCGCGGCCGTGGCGCTGCTCGCCACCCGGCAGCGCTGGGCGGAGGGCACCGCGACGGTGGCCGGCGGCGCCTTCCCCCTGACCGCCAAGGGCAGCGACGTCACGGGCGTACCCGCGGCGCTCGCCATAGTGGGCCTCGCCGCGCTCGTCGCCGTCTTCGCCGTCCGCCGGGCCGGCCGCTTCATCGTGGCCGGGCTGCTGGCGCTGTCCGGCGCGGGCATCGTCGCCGCCGCCCTGCTCGGCGCCTCCGACGGCTCCGCGCTCGACGAGCAGGCCGCCCAGGCCTCCGGGGACACCTCCGCCTCCGTGGACACCCTCAGCCACACCGCCTGGCCGTACGTCGCGGCCGTCGGCGGCGTTCTGATCCTCCTGGCCGGGCTGCTCGCCCTGCGCTACGGCCGGCTGTGGCCCGCGATGTCCGGCCGCTACGAGCGCGACGGCGCGCCCCAGCCGCGCCGAAAGGCCCCCGCCGTCGACCCCGACCGGCCCGAGGACCTGTGGAAGGCGCTCGACCGGGGCGAGGACCCCACCGGGGCCTGAGCCACCCGGAGCAGCGGGGAGCATCCCAGGAGCACCCCCGCTCACCGGTTACGCGCGCGTGCGGGACAATGGGCCCGAGCGTCCTGCTCAGACACGCACACAGCAACGAGGAGCAAGCAATGGCGGGCAGCAGCCACGGTCACACCCCGGCCGCCTGGACCGGTGTCACGATCGCCTTCATCGGTTTCTGCGTCGCGGGCGCGTTCATGGTGATGGACCAGCCCGTGGGCTTCTGGGCGGGCATGGTCGTCGTGCTCCTCGGCGGTGTGGTCGGCGGCATCATGCGGATGATGGGCCTCGGCCAGCCCAAGGACCTGCACCAGCCGCACAAGATGACGGGCGACCGCGAGCCGGCCCGCGCCGAGGGCTGATCACGAACAACCCCGTTGTCACGCGAGGGGCGGCCGGCACTCGGGTGCCGGGACCGCCCCTCACGCGCGTGCCGGGCACAATGCGTACCGTGAACGCCGACAGCCGAAGGGTGACGCACAGCGTCGCGGGCCGACTGGCCGTCCCCGCCGGGGTGCTCGCGGCCGTCGCCGCCGCCTTCGCCTACGTGGGCGCGGTCGACCCCAACGAACCCGGCCACTACCCCGTCTGCCCGCTGCTGCACTACACCGGCCTGTACTGCCCCGGCTGCGGCGGACTGCGCAGCGCGCACGCCTTCGTCCACGGCGACTTCCCGGCGGCACTGCACGCCAACGCGCTCGCCGTCCTCGGCTATCTGGCGTTCGCCGTGCTGTGGACCGTATGGGTGGTCCACGCGGTGCGCGGGCGCCCGATGCGGATCGACCCCCGCCCGGGGCTGGTGTGGAGCCTCGGCGCGTTGCTGCTGGTCTTCACCGTTGTCCGGAACCTGCCCTTCGGTGGCTGGCTCCATCCTTGATCAACTGGCGGATGTCCAGGTAGTGGGACCGGCGTCAACCGGATGCGAAGCCTGCGCACCGCTGCGGATACCATCGCAGTGACCATCGGTTTTCGATCGGTCGATGGAACTGTCAAGAGTCTGGAAGGGGGCCGCTCGCGTGAGTGTGCTCGACGAGATCATCGACGGAGTCCGTGCCGACCTCGCGGAGCGGCAGGCGCGCGTCAGCCTCGACGAGCTCAAGGAGCGCGCGGCGAAGACTCCCGCGGCCAAGGACGGCGCGGCCGCACTGCGCGGGGACGGCGTCAAGGTGATCTGCGAGGTCAAGCGCTCCAGCCCCTCCAAGGGCGCGCTCGCCGCGATCGCCGACCCGGCCGGACTCGCCGCGGACTACGAGGCGGGCGGCGCGGCCGTCATCTCCGTCCTCACCGAACAGCGCCGCTTCGGCGGCTCCCTCGCCGACCTCGAAGCGGTCCGCGCCCGCGTGGACATCCCGGTCCTGCGCAAGGACTTCATCGTCACGTCGTACCAGCTGTGGGAGGCCCGCGCCTACGGCGCCGACGTCGTCCTGCTGATCGTCGCCGCCCTCGACCAGCCCGCCCTGGAGTCCCTCATCGAGCGCGCCGAGTCCATCGGGCTCACGCCGCTCGTCGAGGTGCACGACGAGGACGAGGTCGAGCGCGCGGTCGACGCCGGCGCCCGCGTGATCGGCGTCAACGCGCGCAACCTCAAGACCCTCGAGGTCGACCGGGGCACCTTCGAGCGCGTGGCACCGGAGATCCCCGACCACATCATCAAGATCGCCGAGTCCGGCGTCCGCGGCCCGCACGACCTCATCGCCTACGCCAACGCCGGCGCCGACGCGGTCCTGGTGGGCGAGTCCCTCGTCACCGGCAAGGACCCCAAGACGGCGGTCTCCGACCTGGTGGCGGCAGGCGAACATCCGGCCCTCCGGCACGGCCGGGGCTGATCTCCCGCTAGGCTTGGCCCCGATGACTCTCACCATGACGACCGTGGACCGGTACGCCCGCCTCGCGCGCGGCTGCCGCCCCCGCGGCTGCCGTGCGCCCGCGCGCCGCGTACACGGCCGCCGCGTCCGGTACGTCATCGGTGACGAGCCGGGCCAGGTGAACGGCATGCGATGGCAGCGGCGCCCCGTCAGGGGCGCGGGACTCTGTTCAATGTGCGGCTACCGCCGCGCGGGCGCGACCAGCCACTGACGGCCCGCGGCCGACAGCCGATCCCCGCCCCCACGGCGACCAGTGCACCCAACACACTCACCGTGAGGTTTCCGCATGCCCAGTCAGTTCTTCATCCCCGACCCCGAGGGTCGAACCCCCAACCCCGAAGGCTACTTCGGCGCGTTCGGCGGCAAGTTCATCCCCGAGGCCCTCGTCGCCGCCGTCGACGAGGTCGCCGTCGAGTACGACAAGGCCAAGCACGACCCGGAGTTCGCCAGGGAACTCGACGACCTCCTGGTCAACTACACCGGCCGCCCGTCGGCGCTCACGGAGGTGCCCCGGTTCGCCGAGCACGCCGGTGGCGCCCGGGTCTTCCTCAAGCGCGAGGACCTCAACCACACCGGCTCCCACAAGATCAACAACGTCCTCGGCCAGGCCCTGCTCACCAAGCGCATGGGCAAGACCCGGGTCATCGCCGAGACGGGCGCCGGCCAGCACGGCGTGGCCACGGCCACGGCCTGCGCGCTCTTCGGCCTCGAGTGCACGATCTACATGGGTGAGATCGACACCCGGCGCCAGGCCCTCAACGTCGCCCGCATGCGCATGCTCGGCGCCGAGGTCATCGCCGTGAAGTCCGGCAGCCGCACGCTGAAGGACGCGATCAACGAGGCGTTCCGCGACTGGGTCGCCAACGTCGACCACACGCACTACCTCTTCGGCACGGTCGCCGGCCCCCACCCCTTCCCGGCCATGGTCCGCGACTTCCACCGGGTCATCGGCGTGGAGACCCGCCGCCAGCTCCTGGAGCGCGCGGGCCGGCTCCCCGACGCGGCCGTCGCCTGCGTCGGCGGCGGTTCCAACGCCATCGGCCTCTTCCACGCCTTCATCCCGGACGAGTCCGTCCGCCTCATCGGCTGCGAGCCGGCCGGCCACGGCGTCGACACCGGCGAGCACGCGGCGACCCTGACCGCGGGCGAGCCCGGCATCCTGCACGGCTCCCGCAGTTACGTCCTCCAGGACGACGAGGGGCAGATCACCGAGCCGTACTCGATCTCGGCCGGTCTGGACTACCCGGGCATCGGGCCCGAGCACTCCTACCTCAAGGACTCCGGCCGCGGTGAGTACCGCGCGGTCACCGACGACGCGGCCATGCAGGCCCTGCGCCTGCTGTCCCGCACCGAGGGCATCATCCCGGCCATCGAGAGCGCCCACGCGCTGGCCGGCGCCCTGGAGGTCGGCAAGGAGCTGGGCAAGGACGGGCTGATCGTGGTCAACCTGTCCGGCCGCGGCGACAAGGACATGGACACCGCCGCGCGCTACTTCGGCCTCTACGACACCGACGCCGAGGTCGCCGCCGACGCGGACACCGACACCGCCGAGATCGAGGGGGACGCCAAGTGAGCGGCAAGATCCAGCTGTTGACCGACACCCTCGCCGCGGCGAAGTCCGAGGGCCGGTCCGCCCTCATCGCCTACCTCCCGGCCGGGTTCCCGACCGTGGACGGCGGCATCGAGGCGATCAAGGCCGCCCTGGACGGCGGTGCCGACGTCGTCGAGGTCGGTCTGCCGCACAGCGACCCCGTCCTCGACGGGCCCGTCATCCAGACCGCCGACGACATCGCCCTGCGCGGCGGCGTGAGGATCGCCGACGTGATGCGCACGGTCCGCGAGACCCACGCGGCCACCGGCAAGCCGATCCTCGTCATGACGTACTGGAACCCCATCGACCGCTACGGCGTCGAGCGGTTCACCGCCGAGCTCGCCGAGGCGGGCGGCGCCGGGTGCATCCTGCCCGACCTGCCCGTGCAGGAGTCGGCGCTGTGGAGGGAGCACGCCGAGAAGCACGGTCTCGCCACCGTCTTCGTCGTCGCGCCCAGCAGCAAGGACGAGCGGCTCGCGCAGATCACCGCGGCGGGCAGCGGCTTCGTCTACGCCGCCTCCCTCATGGGCGTCACCGGCACCCGTGAGTCGGTCAGCTCGCAGGCCGAGGACCTGGTGGAACGCACCCGGGCCACCGGCACGGACCTGCCGGTCTGCGTCGGGCTCGGCGTCTCCAACGCCACCCAGGCCGCCGAGGTCGCCGGCTTCGCCGACGGCGTGATCGTCGGCTCGGCCTTCGTCAAGGCCATGCTCGACGCCCCGGACGACGCGGCCGGTGTCGAGGCCGTCCGCACCCTGGCGGCCGGCCTGGCGAAGGGCGTGCGCGGACAGGCGTAAGAAGCCGGGTAGTCATACGGGTCCCTCGTACGGGTGGACCTGGGGCCGGGGAGGCGCGGTGCGCCTCCCCGGTTCGTTTCCGGGGTGTGAGCGAGAAGAACCGTGAGGGAAAGCGCACCGCCCGGGAGAAGCTGGCGGTGGAGCGCGAGAAGCAGAAGGCCTCGGACAAGCGCAGGCGCGCGCTGATCGTGGGCGGTGCCGTCGTGGCCGTCCTGGGGCTCGCGGCGGTGATCGGCGTCGTCGCGGCCAACGCCGGGAAGGACGACGACAGCGAGGCGGCGGGCCCGGTCGTGGCGCCGTCGGGAGCACAGGGCAAGGACGGCCTGGCCATCCCGGTCGGCAAGGACAGCGCCAAGTCCACGCTCACGGTGTGGGAGGACTTCCGCTGCCCCGCCTGCAAGGCCTTCGAGACGGCGTACCGGCCGGTGATCCACGAGTTGACGAACGCCGGCCAGCTGAAGACCGAGTACCACCTCGTGACCCTCATCGACGGCAACATGAGCGGCACCGGCTCCCGCAACGCGGCCAACGCCGCGGCCTGCGCCCAGGACGCCGGGAAGTTCCCCGAGTACCACGACGTGCTCTTCGACAACCAGCCCCCGGAGGTCGACGACGCCTACGCCAGGAACGCCAAGCTGATCGAGCTGGCCGGCAAGGTCGACGGCCTGGACACCCCCGCCTTCCGCAAGTGCGTCGAGGACGGCACGCACAACGCGTGGGTCGCCAAGTCCCACCAGGCGTTCAACAAGGGCGGCTTCTCGGGTACGCCGACCGTCCTGTTCGACGGCAAGAACATCTACCAGGACCGGACGATGACCCCGGCGAAGCTGAAGCAGATGGTGCAGGAGCAGAACAAGGGGTAAGGGCCTTTCTCACGCGCCCGTTATGGACCCGTAGCCGGGCTGCCTGCCGCGGCCCCGGTCCGGCACGGTAGCGTCGACCTTGCCATGGAACTTGCCTTCATTCCCAGCCCGTCACGCGGGGTGCTGTACCTCGGCCCCATTCCGCTGCGCGGCTACGCGTTCTGCATCATCATCGGCGTCTTCGTTGCCGTCTGGCTCGGCAACAAGCGCTGGATCGCCCGGGGCGGGCGGGCCGGCACGGTGGCCGACATCGCGGTCTGGGCCGTGCCGTTCGGCCTCGTGGGCGGCCGGCTCTACCACGTGATCACGGACTACGAGCTGTACTTCAGCGAGGGCCGTGACTGGGTGGACGCCTTCAAGATCTGGGAGGGCGGCCTCGGCATCTGGGGCGCGATCGCGCTGGGCGCGCTGGGCGCCTGGATCGGCTGCCGGCGCCGGGGCATCCCGATGCCGGCGTACGCCGACGCCGTCGCGCCCGGCATCGCCCTCGCCCAGGCGATCGGCCGCTGGGGCAACTGGTTCAACCAGGAGCTGTACGGCAAGCCCACCGACCTGCCGTGGGCCCTGGAGATCACGTCCTCAGCGGACGGCCGGGTGCCGGGCACGTACCACCCGACGTTCCTGTACGAGTCCTTGTGGTGCATCGGCGTCGCGCTCCTGGTCATCTGGGCGGACCGCCGCTTCCGGCTGGGACACGGCCGGGCGTTCGCGCTGTACGTCGCGGCGTACTGCACGGGCCGGGCGTGGATCGAGTACATGCGGGTCGACGACGCCCACCACATCCTGGGCCTCCGGCTGAACGTGTGGACCGCGATGCTCGTGTTCCTGCTCGCGGTCACGTACCTCGTGGTGTCGTCGAAGAAGCGGCCCGGCCGGGAAGAGGTCGTGGAGCCCGCGGCCGCCGACGGTGCCGCCGAGGCGGACGGCGAGGCCGGCGACGAGGGCGAGGACGGCGAAGCCGAGGGCAAGGACGGCGACGCCGAAGACGAGGCCAAGAACGAGGCCGGGTCGGCGAAGAAGACCTGACGACCGTCCGTACACCGCCGAGGGCGCCCGGAACGTTCCGGGCGCCCTCGGAGCGTGCCGGGCGCGTCAGCGGCGGCGGGCCAGGGACAGGGTGCGCTGGGCCGCCGTCACCACCGCCGCGTCGATGAAGCGGCCGTTCGGGAGGGCCTGGGCGCCCCGGTCCGCGGCGGCGGCCTTGAGGACCGTCTCCGCCTGCTCGACGTCCGCCTCGGTGGGCAGATAGGCCCGTTCGATCACCGGGAGCTGGCGGGGGTGGATCGCGGCCCGGCCCAGGAAACCCAGGGCACGGCCGTGGCCGCAGGAGGCGGCGAGGCCCTCCAGGTCGCGGGTGTCCGGGTGCACCGACTGGGCCGGCGGGGGCAGGCCGGCGGCCCGGGCCGCGACGATCACCCGGGAGCGGGGCCAGTCGAGGCCGGTGTCGTCGCGTACGCCCAGATCGGCCCGCAGGTCGGCCTCGCCGAGGGCGATGCCGCGCAGGTGCGGGTGGGCGCCGGCGATGGCGTACGCCTGTTCCACCGCCAGGGCGCTCTCCAGGAGGGCGTACAGGTCGGTCCGAGCGGCTCGGCGTGCGACGTGGGTGACCTCGGCGGACGAGCTGATCTTGGGGAGGCGGAGGCCGGAGAGCCCGGGAGCCGGGGCCAGGGCCGCGATGTCCTGCTCGCCCCAGGGGCTGTCCAGGGCGTTGACGCGGACGTGGACCGGGACCGGCGGCAGGTCGGCGAGCAGCTCGGCGGTCGCGGCACGGGCGTACGCCTTCCGGTCGGGGGCGACGGCGTCCTCCAGGTCGACGACGACGATGTCGGCCCCGGAGGTGAGGGCCTTGGCGACCACGTCGGGGCGGTCGCCCGGGGCGTAGAGCCAGGTGAGCGGGAACGCCGTCACAGGGCGCCCTCCGCGCGCAGCGCCGTGAGGTCGGCCGGGGACAGGCCCAGTTCGGTGAGGACCTCGTCGGTGTCCGCGCCGTGGGGGCGGCCGGCCCAGCGGATCGCGCCGGGTGTGGCGGAGAGCCGGAAGAGGACGTTCTGCATGCGCAGGGGGCCGAGCTCCGGGTCGTCGACGGTGGTGATGGTGTTCAGGGCCTGGTACTGCGGGTCCGCCATCACGTCCCGGACGTCCTGGACCGGGGCCACGGCCGCCTCGGCCTTCTCGAAGGCGGCCAGGACGTCCGGGCGGGTGCGTGCGGCGATCCAGGAGCCGACCGCCTCGTCCAGGACGTCGGCGTGGCGGGCGCGGTCGGCACCCGTGGCGAACCACGGCTCGTCGATCAGTTCCGGGCGGCCCACCAGGCGCATCACGCGTTCCGCGACCGACTGGGCCGATGTCGAGACGGCGACCCAGGTGCCGTCCGCGGTGCGGTAGACGCCGCGCGGGGCGTTGTTGGGGGAGCGGTTGCCGGTGCGGGGCTGGACGTGGCCGAGCTGGTCGTACCAGAGGGGCTGGGGGCCGAGGGCGGCCAGGATGGGCTCGATCAGGGCCATGTCGACGACCTGGCCCTCCCCGGTCCTGTCCCGGGCGGCGAGGGCCGTCATCACGGCGTACGCCGTCGTCAGGCCCGCGATGGAGTCGGCCAGGCCGAACGGCGGGAGCGTCGGGGGCGCGTCCGGTTCGCCGGTGATCGCGGCGAAGCCGCTCATCGCCTCGGCGAGGGTGCCGAAGCCGGGGCGGTGCGCGTAGGGGCCGAACTGGCCGAAGCCGGTGACGCGGGCCAGGACCAGGCGGGGGTTGGCGGCCGACAGCTCCGGCCAGCCCAGGTCCCACTTCTCCAGGCTGCCGGGGCGGAAGTTCTCGATGATCACGTCGGCGCCGGCGGCGAGGCGCAGGAGGGTGGTGCGGCCGCCGGGCTTGGACAGGTCGAGGGTGATGGTGCGCTTGTTGCGGCCGAGCATTTTCCACCACAGGCCCACGCCGTCCTTCGACGGGCCGTGGCCGCGGGACGGGTCCGGTTTCGACGGGTGCTCGACCTTGACGACCTCCGCGCCGAAGTCGCCGAGCAGGGTGGCGGCGAGCGGGCCGGCGAAGAGGGTGGCGAGGTCCAGGACGCGGAGGCCGGTGAGGGGCGCGGTCATGAGCGGTGGGTCTCCCGGTGTGTGAGGTGGGCGAGGGTGTCGAAGCCGATGCCGTTGAAGTCGCCGATGGAGGTGGCCAGGCGGTTCTTCAGGGGGGCCGTCCAGCGGTCGGGGAGCACAGCGGGGTCTTCGGCCAGCAGGCCAGCGATGCTGCCGGCGGTCGCGCCGTTGGAGTCGGTGTCCCAGCCGCCGCTCACCGCGCGGCAGACGGAGCCCGAGAAGTCGCCGTCGGCGTGGGTGAGGGCGGCGGCGATGAGGGCCGTGTTGGGGACGGCGTGCACCCAGTGGTGGGTGGCGGCGTGGGTGGCGTGCAGGTGGTCGACGACCGTGTCGAAGTCGTCGTGTTCGCAGGCCAGTCGGACGGCGTGGTGGACGGCTCGGGCGAGGCGGGAGCGTGGCGGGACGACGGCGAGACCGGTGCGCAGGCAGGTGTGGACGTCGTGTTCGCCTGTCGCGGCCTGCGCGATGGTGGCCGCTGTGAACATCGCCGCGTAGACGCCGTTGGCGGTGTGGGTGAGGGTGGCGTCGCGGTGGGCCTGTTCCGCGGCGGTGGCCGGGTCGCCGGGGTTGGTCCAGCCGTGCACGTCGGCGCGGATCAGGGCGCCGATCCATTCGCGGAACGGGTTGCGGTGGCGGGCGGTGTGCGGGGGTTCCAGGCCGGTGAGGAGGTTGCGGTAGGCGATGCGTTCGGCGGTGAAGGTGCGGCCGGCGGGGAGTTCGTCGAGCCAGGTGCGGGCCACGTCCGTGGTGGTGAAGGTCTTGCCGTGGCGTTGCAGGAGGATCAGGTTGAGGAGGGGGTAGTTGAGGTCGTCGTCCTCGGGCATGCCGTCGATGTTCTCGGCGAGGGAGGATTGTGCCGAGCGGCGGTTCCAGGGGTGTGCGGCGAGGAGTTCCCGGGGGACGCCCCGGGCCGTGAAGTAGGTGGTGAGGGGCCAGTTGCCGGTGGACCTGGCCAGGTGGCGGATGGCGTCCAGGGGGAGTTTTTCGACCGGTTTGCCCAGGAGGCAGCCGACGGCTCGGCCGAGCCAGGCGGATTCCAGGTGTTGCGGCGTGATGGCTGGGGTGGGGGGCGGGTCGCTCGCCCGCGCTGGCGGGGTGCCGCCTGCGCCCACCCTCCCACGGAATGGCCAAGCCGGGCACAGGGACTTGATCGCTGTCAGGTCCGTTGGTTCGTCGTCCGCCAAGGCGCTTGGCAGGTCCGCCAGTTCGTCCAGGAGGTCTTCTGCCAGTTGGCGGAGGTAACGGGACACCGGAGTCGGGGACGCGCCTGCGGTTCGGGGGGCCTCCGGGCCGCCTGCCGCTCGCCAGCGGGACGCGATCCTCGACGGTTCTCGGCCGTCCTGCGTCGCCTGGCGCAGCTCGTGGCCGATCAGGTCCTCCGGCTGGACCCAGGTCAGGCGGAGCATTCCGGGCCTCCGAGGGATGCGAAGGCCTGTTCGTGGGAGCGGCGGCGGGAGGTGTCCCGGGTGAAGATCTCGCGGGTGACGGCCGTGAGGGTCGTGGCCGGTTCCCACAGGTCCAGGCGGCTGGCCTCCGCGACCGTCTTGGCCCAGTCCTGGGGGACGGGCGAGCCCAGGGCGCCGGCCAGGGCGCCGGCCATCGTGGCGATGGAGTCGCAGTCGCGGCCGTAGTTGACGGCGCCCAGGACCGCGTGGTGGTAATCGCCCCGAGCCACGAGCACCATGCCCAGGGCTACCGGCAGTTCCTCGATCGCGTGGAGGCGGGAGGGGCGGCGGGCGGCGAGGGAAGGCGTGCGGTAGTCGGGGCCGACCGTGTCGTAGGGGGCGACCGCTTCGCGCAGGGGGCCCAGTGCCGACTCGAAGTCCGTGTGGCGGGAGGCCTCCTCGCAGACCCGCTCGATGGCGGTGCGCGTACCGTCCTTCGCCAGGGACAGGCAGGTCGAGACGACCGAGTCCGGGGTGGCTCCCGGCGTGCACGCCGCCGCGACCGCCGCCGCCAGGACGCCCGCCGCCTCACGGCCGTACGACGACTGGTGCGCGCCGGCGATGTCGAGGGCCTCGGTGTAGGCCGCCCGCGGGTTGGCCGCGTTGACCAGGCCGACCGGGGCCATGTACATCGCCGCACCGCAGTTGACGATGTTGCCGGTGCCGGCCTCGCGCGGGTCGGCATGGCCGTAGTGGATCCTGGTCACCAGCCATTTCTCCGCCAGGAAGACGCGGTGCAGCGGGAGGGCCTCGGTCTCCAGCTCCGGGATCCAGCGTGCCTCGGTCATCAGGTCGGGCACGAGGTGGTCGGCGATCGCGTAGGCGTCGAGGTGGTCGCGGACCCGGGCGTAGACGCGGACCAGGGCGTGCGTCATCAAGGTGTCGTCGGTGACGTGGCCGTCGCCCTTGTGGTACGGGGCGAGGGGGCGGGCCGTGCGCCAGTCGTCGCCGTGCCAGGGGCCGACGATGCCGTGGACGCGGCCGCCGTGGCGTTCCAGGATCTGCTGTGGCGAGTAGCCCTCGACGGGGCCGCCGAGGGCGTCGCCGACGGCGGCGCCGACCAGGGCTCCGGTGATCCGCTCGTCGAGTGTGGCGTTTTGGTGTGGTTTGGGCTGCATGGCCGCATCATCCACCGGGGCGGGCCGGTTGTGCGGCTTCCAGAAGTCCGGCGAGTTCCACTAGGTCCGTGCCGGTGAGACGGGGCAGGACGCAGCCGGAGAGCGTGCGGCAGGTCTCCCGCCAGGAGGCCGGGATCGACGCGCCGCCGCCCAGCGCGCCGGTGAGGGCGCCCGCCAGGGCCGGGGCGGAGTCCGCGACGCGGGACAGGCAGGCCGCGGCGGGGACCGCCTCCGCGATGCGGCCGCGGGCCGCTGTGGCCAGGGCCAGGGCGACCGGGACCGTTTCGGCGGCGGCGATGCCGTAGCTGTAGACGTGGTCGACGATCTGGTGTTCCAGGGGCGGGACCAGGGCGAAGGCGCTGTCCGCCTCGGCCGCGAGGTGCAGCGCGTGCCGGGCGTTGCGGCCGATCTCCGTCTCCTCGGGCAGCTCGGCGAGCGCGGCGGTGACGCAGGCGTCGACGTCCGCGCCGGCCAGGGCGAGGGCGAGGGCCGCCGCCATCGCGCGGGCGCCGTGCACGCCGTCGCCGTCCTGGGTGTAACGGGCGTCGAACTCGGCGAGGTCGGCGGCGCGTCGGGCGTCGCCCGGGTGGGCCACGGCCAGGACGCACGCCCGTACGCAGGCGGCGTCGTCGAAGTAGTGGGGGTTGTCGTGGCCGGTGGCGGGCGGGCGCAGGCCGGTGGCGAGGTTGCCGAGGCCGGCGCGGACGGAGATGCGGGCCCGGAGGGGGAGGACGGCGGACTCGATCTCCGGCGCGCGGTCCGCCGCGGCGGCAACTTCGCAGGCGATGGCGTTCCAGGTGAGGTCGATCGCGGCGCGGATGCGGCGTTCTCGGCTGAGGTCGTTCAGGACGGTGTCGTCGCCCGCGCGAAGGAGGGCTTCCGCGGCGAAGGCCGCCCATTCGGCGTCGTCCGAGGGGCCCAGGCGGAGGGGCTCGGGGGGCTGGTTCAGGGCGATGGGGACGGGGAGGGTGGTGGTGGCGTTGTGTTCGGCGAAGGTGTCCAGTTCGCGGGTGAGGCGGCGGGTCCAGTCGGGCATGCGGGCGGCTCGGTGGCGGGCGGCGGGCCAGCCGGCGGCGTCGCCGGCGGCCATGCCGAGCAGGAGGCCTTCGGCCTTTTTGTCTCCCACCCGCGCACCGCTCGTGACTGTCACCCGTGGGGCCCTGGTCTCCCGTGGGGCCGTGGTCTCCCGTGGGGCCGTGGTCTCCGGTGGGGCGTCCCCGCCGTCGGCGGCCGCCGGTTCGCGTGCCGTCATGAAGGGGCCTGTGTTCCGTCGGCCGCCAGGACGAAGTCCCTGGGCACCGGCTCCGGGCCGCTGACCGCCGGTGTCAGCAGGTCCGCCACGTCCAGTACGTGGTAACCCGCCATCGCCGGGAGGCACCGGCCGCGGACCGGGCCGATGGGGGTCCTCCAGGCCTCTGGGATCGCCGAGACGCCCCGCGTGGCCCCCGCCAGGGCGCCCGCCACCGCCGCCGTCGTGTCCGCGTCGCGGCCCATGTTCACCGCCGTCAGGACGGACTGCTCGAAGTCGCCGTCGGCCGCCGCGTACGCGCCGAAGGCGAGGGCGACCGCCTCGGGGGCCAGGTCGGTCCAGGGGTAGCCGCCGATGACGACCGCGGAGCGGACCGCGCGTTCGCCGAGGTGGGCCACCGCCACCGCGCGGCGCAGGCAGCGGGCCGTCCAGGAGTCGTCGGGCACGACCGCGAGGGCGGCGGCCACGACCGCGACCGGCTGCGCGCCCGCCATCGCCGCCGCCACGCCCGCCGCCACCGCCTGCCCGCCGTAGATGCCCTCGCCGTCATGGCTCACCGAGCCGTCGATCGCCACCAGCCGGGCCGCCTCCGCCGGGCTGCCCGCCGCGAACACCCCGAAGGGTGCCGCGCGCATGGCCAGGCCGTCGCTCCAGGCGTGCCGGTGCTGGGCGGAGATGGGGGCGGCCAGGCCCCGGCGCAGGTTCTCCAGCGTGCCGCGCTCGCTGAAGCCGGCGCCTCGGAACGGGCCCTCGTCGCGGTCGGCGATCCACTCGTGCCAGGCCGCCTCCACGTGCGCCGGG
The DNA here is from genome assembly GCF_009862985.1 of Streptomyces sp. SID5464. NCBI lineage: Bacteria > Bacillati > Actinomycetota > Actinomycetes > Kitasatosporales > Streptomycetaceae > Streptomyces > Streptomyces sp. SID5464. The sequence continues at coordinate 121,423 of NZ_WWIQ01000001.1, forward strand.
GTGAGTGCCGAGCCGTGCCGGGCCAGGAGGAGGCCGGAGAAGATCGCGTACTCGGTGTCGTCCGTGCCGGCCGGGTTCTCGGCGACGTAGCCGGTGATACGGCCCCACCGCGCGCGGATCTCGGAGGGCTTCAGGTTCTCGGCCGGGGCCCCGAGCGCGTCACCGACGGCCAGGCCGAGCAGGGCGCCGCGTGCCCGTTCGCGGAGTTCTGCGGCGTCCCCGGGCGCCGGAACGGAGGGGATGCAGGCGATCGATGCCATACGGGATGTGTCCCACTGCGGCGACCGCCCCGAGCCTCGGGAGCCACAGCATCACCCGGTCGACATCTGTGCAAGATCGTCATCAGGTGAGCACTGAAGGGTAAAACCGCAGGTTAGCCCAGCCTTTCCTTGCTGGCGGCAATGGAATTCACGGCGTACTTTGGGTGTTGTAAAAATCTGGAACGTGTCCAGGGAAACTGGTTCGGCAAGGGGATCGGGGATTTTTCATGGCCATCATCGAGACCGAGGCGGCGCTGCACGAGGCGCACCGGGACAACCACACCCACCGGGACGTGAACGGCGGCTGGCTGCGTCCCGCGGTGTTCGGCGCGATGGACGGCCTCGTCTCCAACCTGGCCCTGATGACCGGTGTCGCGGGCGGCTCGGTCAGCCAGCACACCGTCGTCCTCACCGGACTCGCGGGCCTGGCCGCCGGTGCCTTCTCCATGGCCGCCGGCGAGTACACCTCCGTCGCCTCGCAGCGCGAGCTCGTCGAGGCCGAGCTGGACGTGGAGCGGCGCGAGCTGCGCAAGCACCCGAAGGACGAGGAGGCCGAGCTCGCCGCGCTCTACCGGGCGCGCGGGGTCGAGCCGCGGCTGGCCGACGAGGTCGCCCGGCAGCTGTCGAAGGACCCCGAGCAGGCGCTGGAGATCCACGCCCGGGAAGAACTGGGCATCGACCCCGGCGATCTGCCCTCGCCCACCGTGGCCGCGGTGTCGAGCTTCGGCTCCTTCGCGCTGGGCGCGCTGATCCCCGTACTGCCCTATCTGCTGGGTGCGAGCAGCCTCTGGCCGGCCGTGCTGCTGGCGCTGCTCGGGCTCTTCCTGTGCGGCGCGGTGGTGGCCAAGGTGACGGCACGCACCTGGTGGTACAGCGGGCTGCGGCAGCTGGTGCTGGGAGGTGCGGCGGCCGGTGTGACGTACGCCCTGGGCAGCTTGTTCGGGACGGCCGTAGGATAGCTCGGCTCGGACTTATGCGATGGGCCGCATAAGTAGCCGTTACTCGCTGGTTTCGAATGCGCAACCACCGGGCATGAGCCGTAAGCGCTGCGGGCAACGAGGCCCGTGGGCGCGCTCAGTGTGGTGGGCGAAGACGCCCGTCCCGCACTCGGGTCCGACGGGCATCGATCTCACCCGGTCGTTCCGTACAGGCCCCCCATAGCTTCCACCGTCGGTGCGGTACCCCCGCCGCGAGCCGCCGGTGTCCGCATGTTGGAACGGATTATCCCGGTTCCCGAGAACCGCTCCATCATGTAACCTGCACGAAATTTTGCGATCACGCGAGGGCCAACGTCGTCCCTCGGCACTTGCATATGCCACATGACGACGACGGGAGAGCCGATGCGTACGCCGCGCCAGCCGTCCCAGCACTCCGCGAATGGCCAGAACTGGTCCTTCATGGATGCTCGCCCTGCTGCGCAGGGTATGTACGACCCCCGCAACGAGCACGACGCCTGTGGCGTCGGCTTCGTCGCCACCCTTACCGGCGAGGCGTCCCACACCCTGGTCGAGCAGGCTCTGACCGTCCTGCGCAACCTCGAACACCGCGGTGCCACCGGCTCCGAGCCCGACTCCGGCGACGGCGCCGGCATCCTGTCGCAGGTCCCGGACGCCTTCTTCCGCGACGTGGCCGGATTCGAACTGCCCGCGGCCGGTGCCTACGCCGTCGGCACCGCGTTCCTGCCGGAGGACTCCGCCGCCGACGCCGTCTCGCAGATCGAGACGATCGCGGCCGACGAGGGCCTGACCGTGCTCGGCTGGCGCGAGGTGCCGGTCGCTCCCCAGCTGCTGGGCGCCACCGCCCGGTCGACCATGCCGGTCTTCCGTCAGATCTTCGTCAGCGACGGCGTGTCGGAGGGCATCGCCCTCGACCGCAAGGCCTTCGTGCTGCGCAAGCGCGCCGAGCGCGAGGCCGGCGTGTACTTCCCCTCGCTGTCCGCCCGGACCATCGTCTACAAGGGCATGCTGACCACCGGCCAGCTGGAGCCCTTCTTCCCGGACCTGTCCGACCGCCGCTTCGCCTCCGCGATCGCGCTCGTGCACTCCCGGTTCTCGACGAACACCTTCCCGTCCTGGCCGCTGGCCCACCCGTACCGCTTCGTCGCGCACAACGGTGAGATCAACACCGTCAAGGGCAACCGCAACTGGATGGTCGCCCGCGAGTCGCAGCTCGTCTCCGACCTGTTCGGGTCCGACGAGAAGGCCATCGAGCGGATCTTCCCGGTCTGTACGCCGGACGCCTCCGACTCCGCTTCCTTCGACGAGGTCCTCGAACTCCTGCACCTGGGCGGCCGTTCGCTGCCGCACTCCGTGCTGATGATGATCCCGGAGGCGTGGGAGAACCACGACTCCATGGACCCGGCCCGGCGCGCCTTCTACCAGTTCCACTCGAACCTGATGGAGCCCTGGGACGGCCCGGCCTGTGTCACCTTCACCGACGGCACCCAGGTCGGCGCGGTCCTCGACCGCAACGGCCTGCGCCCCGGCCGCTACTGGGTCACCGACGACGGCCTCGTCGTCCTCGGCTCCGAGGTCGGCGTCCTGGACATCGACCCGGCCAAGGTCGTCCGCAAGGGCCGCCTGCAGCCCGGCCGCATGTTCCTCGTCGACACCGCCGAGCACCGCATCATCGAGGACGACGAGATCAAGGCCCAGCTCGCCGCGGAGAACCCGTACGCGGAGTGGCTGGAGGCCGGCGAGATCGAGCTGGGCGACCTGCCCGAGCGCGAGCACATCGTCCACACCCACGCCTCCGTCACGCGCCGCCAGCAGACCTTCGGTTACACCGAGGAGGAGCTGCGCGTCATCCTCGCGCCGATGGCCAAGGCCGGTGCCGAGCCCATCGGCTCGATGGGCACCGACTCGCCGATCGCCGCGCTGTCGGACCGCCCGCGCCTGCTCTTCGACTACTTCACCCAGCTGTTCGCGCAGGTCACCAACCCGCCGCTGGACGCCATCCGCGAGGAACTGGTCACCTCGCTGCGCTCGTCGCTGGGCCCGCAGGGCAATCTGCTCGAACCGAGCGCGGCCTCCTGCCGCAGCGTCGTGCTGCCCTTCCCGGTCATCGACAACGACGAGCTGGCCAAGCTCATCCACATCAACGCCGACGGCGACATGCCCGGCTTCAAGGCCGCGACCCTGTCCGGCCTGTACCGGGTGCACGGCGGCGGTGACGCGCTGGCCGCGCGGATCGAGGAGATCTGCGCCGAGGCCGACGCCGCGATCGAGAACGGCGCCCGGCTGATCGTCCTGTCGGACCGGCACTCGGACGCCGAGCACGCGCCGATCCCGTCGCTGCTGCTCACCGCGGCCGTCCACCACCACCTCATCCGCACCAAGCAGCGCACCCAGGTGGGCCTGCTGGTCGAGGCCGGCGACGTCCGCGAGGTCCACCACGTCGCCCTGCTCATCGGCTACGGCGCCGCCGCCGTCAACCCGTACCTGGCGATGGAGTCCGTCGAGGACCTGGTCCGCGCCGGCACCTTCCTGCCCGGCGTCGAGCCCGAGAAGGCCATCCGCAACCTCATCTACGCCCTCGGCAAGGGCGTGCTGAAGGTCATGTCCAAGATGGGCATCTCGACCGTCGCCTCCTACCGCGGCGCCCAGGTCTTCGAGGCCGTCGGTCTCGACGAGAACTTCGTCGCGAAGTACTTCAACGGCACGGCCACCAAGATCGGCGGCGTCGGCATCGACGTCATCGCCAAGGAGGTCGCCGCCCGGCACGCCAAGGCCTACCCGGCCTCCGGCATCGCCCCGGCGCACCGCGCGCTCGACATAGGCGGCGAGTACCAGTGGCGCCGCGAGGGCGAGCCGCACCTGTTCGACCCGGAGACGGTCTTCCGCCTCCAGCACTCCACGCGCTCCGGCCGCTACGACATCTTCAAGAAGTACACCGAGCGCGTGAACGAGCAGTCCGAGCGGCTGATGACGCTGCGCGGCCTGTTCGGGTTCAAGTCCGACCGGAAGCCGATCCCGATCGACGAGGTCGAGCCGGTCTCCGAGATCGTCAAGCGCTTCTCCACGGGCGCCATGTCGTACGGCTCCATCTCCCAGGAGGCGCACGAGACCCTCGCCATCGCCATGAACCAGCTGGGCGGCAAGTCCAACACCGGTGAGGGCGGCGAGGACGCGGAGCGCCTGTACGACCCGGCCCGCCGGTCGTCCATCAAGCAGGTCGCGTCCGGCCGCTTCGGTGTGACCTCCGAGTACCTGGTCAACTCCGACGACATCCAGATCAAGATGGCGCAGGGCGCCAAGCCCGGTGAGGGCGGCCAGCTGCCCGGCCACAAGGTCTACCCGTGGGTCGCCAAGACGCGGCACTCGACGCCGGGCGTCGGCCTCATCTCGCCGCCCCCGCACCACGACATCTACTCCATCGAGGACCTGGCCCAGCTGATCCACGACCTGAAGAACGCGAACCCGCAGGCGCGGATTCACGTGAAGCTGGTCTCCGAGGTCGGCGTCGGCACGGTCGCCGCGGGTGTCTCCAAGGCGCACGCGGACGTCGTCCTCATCTCCGGCCACGACGGCGGCACGGGTGCCTCGCCGCTGACCTCGCTGAAGCACGCCGGTGGTCCCTGGGAGCTCGGCCTCGCCGAGACCCAGCAGACGCTGCTGCTCAACGGCCTGCGCGACCGCATCGTCGTGCAGACCGACGGCCAGCTGAAGACCGGCCGCGACGTGGTCATCGCCGCGCTGCTCGGCGCCGAGGAGTTCGGTTTCGCGACCGCGCCGCTCGTCGTCTCCGGCTGCGTCATGATGCGCGTCTGCCACCTGGACACCTGCCCGGTCGGCATCGCCACGCAGAACCCGGTGCTGCGCGAGCGGTACAACGGCAAGGCCGAGTACGTCGTGAACTTCTTCCAGTACATCGCCGAAGAGGTCCGCGAGATCCTCGCCGAGCTGGGCTTCCGCTCCATCGAGGAGGCCGTCGGCCACGCCGAGACCCTCGACGTCACGCGTGCCGTCGACCACTGGAAGGCGCAGGGCCTTGACCTGGCTCCGCTGTTCCACGTGCCCGAGCTGCCCGAGGGCGCGGTCCGCCACCAGCTGATCGCCCAGGACCACGGTCTGGAGAAGGCGCTCGACAACCAGCTGATCAAGCTCGCCGCGGACGCCCTGTCCGCCTCGGACGCCACCGAGGCCCAGCCGGTCCGCGCGCAGGTGCAGATCCGCAACATCAACCGCACGGTCGGCACCATGCTCGGCCACGAGGTGACGAAGAAGTTCGGTGGCGCGGGCCTGCCCGACGACACCATCGACATCACCTTCACCGGTTCCGCCGGCCAGTCCTTCGGCGCCTTCGTGCCGCGCGGTGTCACGCTGCGCCTGGAGGGCGACGCCAACGACTACGTCGGCAAGGGCCTCTCGGGCGGCCGGATCGTGGTCCGCCCGGACCGCGCGGCCGACCACCTCGCCGAGTACAGCGTCATCGCGGGCAACACGATCGGCTACGGCGCGACCGGCGGCGAGATGTTCCTGCGCGGCAAGGTCGGCGAGCGGTTCTGCGTCCGCAACTCCGGTGCGACGGTCGTCTCCGAGGGCGTGGGCGACCACGGCTGCGAGTACATGACCGGTGGTCACGCGGTGGTGCTCGGCGAGACGGGCCGCAACTTCGCGGCCGGTATGTCCGGCGGTATCGCGTACGTCATCGACCTCGACCGCGACAACGTCAACGTCGGCAACCTGGACGCGGTCGAGGCGCTGGACGACACCGACAAGCAGTGGCTGCACGAGGTGGTCCGCCGCCACCAGGAGGAGACGGGCTCGACCGTCGCCGAGAAGCTCCTGGCAGAGTGGGACGACCCCACGGGAGGCGTGGCGCGCTTCAGTAAGATCATCCCCAGCACGTACAAGGCAGTGCTCGCCGCCAAGGACGCCGCCGAGCGAGCCGGTCTCTCCGAGACCGAGACCCACGAGAAGATGATGGAGGCGGCGATCAATGGCTGACCCGAAGGGCTTCCTGAACCACGGGCGCGAGGTCGCCAAGTCCCGCCCCGTCGAGGAGCGCGTCAAGGACTGGAACGAGGTCTACGTCCCCGGCTCCCTGCTGCCGATCATCAGCAAGCAGGCCAGCCGCTGCATGGACTGCGGCATCCCGTTCTGCCACAACGGCTGCCCGCTCGGGAACCTCATCCCCGAGTGGAACGACTACGCCTACCGCGAGGACTGGGCCGCCGCCTCGGAGCGGCTGCACGCCACGAACAACTTCCCGGAGTTCACGGGCCGTCTGTGCCCCGCTCCCTGTGAGTCGGCGTGTGTGCTCGGCATCAACCAGCCGCCGGTCACCATCAAGAACGTCGAGGTCTCGATCATCGACAAGGCGTGGGAGACCGGGGACGTCGCCCCGCAGATCCCGGAGCGCCTGTCCGGCAAGACCGTCGCCGTCATCGGCTCCGGCCCCGCGGGTCTGGCCGCCGCCCAGCAGCTGACCCGGGCCGGTCACACGGTCGCCGTCTACGAGCGCGCGGACCGCATCGGAGGCCTCCTCCGGTACGGCATCCCCGAGTTCAAGATGGAGAAGCGGCACATCAACCGCCGTATCGAGCAGATGCGCGCGGAGGGCACCCGCTTCCGCACGGGCATCGAGATCGGCCGCGACCTGAAGGCGACGGACCTGAAGAAGCGGTACGACGCGGTCGTCCTGGCCGTCGGTGCCACCACGGCCCGTGACCTGTCGGTGCCCGGCCGCGAACTCAAGGGCATCTACCAGGCCATGGAGTACCTGCCGCTGGCCAACAAGGTGCAGGAGGGCGACTTCGTGGCGCCCCCGATCTCGGCCGAGGGCAAGCACGTCGTGGTCATCGGCGGCGGCGACACCGGCGCCGACTGCGTCGGCACGGCCCACCGCCAGGGCGCGGCCTCCGTCACGCAGCTGGAGATCATGCCCCGCCCGAACGACGAGCGGCACCCGGTCAACCAGCCGTGGCCGACCTTCCCGATGCTCTACAAGGTCACCTCGGCCCACGAGGAGGGAGGCGAGCGCGTCTACTCGGTCTCGACGACCCACTTCGAGGGCGACGAGGACGGCAACGTGCAGTGGCTGCACCTCACCGAGGTGGAGTTCATCGACGGCCGGCTGACCCCGAAGCCTGGCACCGAGCGCAAGATCCCCGCCCAGCTGGTCACGCTCGCCATGGGCTTCACCGGCACCGACCGGGAGAACGGCCTGGTCGAGCAGTTCGGCCTGGAGCTCGACGAGCGCGGCAACATCGCCCGCGACGCCGACTTCCAGACCAACGTGCCGGGCGTGTTCGTCGCCGGTGACGCGGGCCGCGGCCAGTCGCTCATCGTGTGGGCGATCGCCGAGGGCCGTTCGGCGGCGCGCGGGGTGGACCGCCACCTCACGGGCGCCAGCGAACTGCCGGCGCCGATCCGGCCGACGGATCGGGCCCTGATGGTCTGACGGCCATCGAAAAGACGTCCCGTACAACGGCGTACGGAACACCGACAGCGCCTGCCCCACAGTCCCCGACCGGACGACCGGGCAGGCGCTGTCGCCTTTCCCCGCTACTTGCCGCCGGGCGCGACCCAGGTGACGATCACCGCGGCGGCGACGCACAGGACACCGACCAGGGCGAGCCAGCGCGCGCACTCCACCAGCAGCCAGATGGTCTTCGTCCGCTTCTTCTCGTACCGCAGCAGCCTGCCCGCCTCCAGCAGGATCTCCTCGCCGGGCCGTCCGTGCACGGCGAGAACGCCCAGCCAGGAAGCGGCGATCAGGGCGAGGAACCCGGCGATCAGCAGCCCGATCACCCACCAGCGCGGGGTGTCCGCCAGCTTGCTCAGGTCCTCCTGGCCCTTCAGCACGAACACGGCCGCGAGCAGGCCGGTGAGCGAGGCGAGGAAGTTGCGGTATCCCTCCGCCTGATGCAGCGCCGCCTGCAACTGTCGCTCCGGGGAAGCCATCTCGCGGCAGCGGCGGTCCGCGTCGCGGAGCTGCTGCGGCGTGGGCGTGAAGGTCATGGCGTCGCCCCGGACTGCCCGGGCGAGGGCGGCGCCGCGATGGTCAGCAGGGCGCCGCACCCCCGCGGCTCGCTCGCGGGGCGGTTCATGTGCAGGGTGCGGCACTGGCACAGGGTGTGGAACGGCTCGGGCCCCGGCTCCTCGCGCCTGCCGAACCAGCCGCCCTTGGCGACCGGGGGCTGCCCGAAGGGCCACGTCCTCGTCATCGGGCAGCTGCAGACTGGGCAGGTCCCGGAGGCTTCGTACTGGGCGTCGTCGCCGTTCCTCCGCACGACCCAGCGGAAGGTGAGGACGGGGGTGTGGACGGCGTCGGGGTCGTACTCGATCGGGGGCGTCACTCGGCGGTGCCTTCCGGGAGAGGGGCTTCGGCGGGGAGGTCGAGGGAGAAGAGGGCCGCGTACCGGGCCAGCCGCTCGCGCACCTCGGTCTCGAACAGGTCCGTCTCCTCCGCGCAGAGCGTGATGTGGTCCTGGGAGACGGCGCCGGTCAGGGCGGGGGCCCGGCCGGTGAGCTGCTCCGTGAGGATGATCAGGTCCTGCCAGTCGGGGACGCGCTCGGCCACCTCGCCCTCGGGCCTGCCGACGGTGACCTCCAGGCCGAGGCAGGCGAAGGGGGCGTAGCGGTCGTACGTCCTGCCGAGGGTCCAGTCGAAACGGCCGGCGGTGCGGACCAGTTCGAGGGGGCCCAGGGTGCAGGACTCGTCGTCGACGCCGAGGAGACCCGGGCTGAAGGCGGCGAGGTCGAACAGGTCCGGTGCGCGGTCCCCCACGGCCGCGAACTCGGGGGTGTCGAGAGCACAGGGGGGCGGCGGGCCGCCGAGCGGGACGAAGCGGGTGAGGTGCTCGATGGAGGCGGCGAGTGTGCGGCGTGTGCCGTACGCGTGGTGCAGCAGTCGCCGGAGCCGGAGGGACGGCGGGAAGCCGTCCGACGGGTGCCGCAGGAGCGCGGTGACGTCCTGGGTGGTCGCTTGCAGGTCCAGGACTTCGGGGGCCGGCTGGGTGACGGCGATGGGAAGGATCTGGTCCTGGCCCGTCAGCCGCCGCACGATGTCGCCGATGGGGCGTCGCTCCGAGGCACTGAGCTGGACGAGGACCGGGGGTGTCACACCCTGCTCGTCCAGCTGCCTGCCGGCCGCCCCGATCGCGTGTCCACGGTTGAGGGGGTGGTCCCAGACCCCCAGTTGCCGCACGGTCTCGTCGATGCGGTCCTCGAAGCCCGGGGCGAGGAGACCGGCCGTGCTCATGCGCCGCAGGACCTTTTCGATCTCGTCGAGGTCGATGTCCGACCGGGGCGACAGGCTCGGGGTGCGGGAGGCCCTGCGGGTGATGACCCTGATGAACTCCCAGGGTGCGATACCGGTGTCACGGCGACGGATCGTAGTGAGTACTTCGGCCGCCAGGGAGGAGGGGATCCAGTCGGCCACCTCGGCGGGCGGCTCGTCGGCGCGAATCCCGGTCACCGGAGTGAGGGCGTTCAGGCGTGCGGCCACTTCACCGGGCGGAGTCTGCAACTCCGCGGCCAGCACGAGCAGGTCGGCCATGCGGAGATCGTCGCCACGCCACCGGGTCACGTCCAGGCGGGCACCGACCGACCGGGCGAACAGGGAACGCTCCATCGCATCGAGTGGGCCGTGCTCGACGGCGGCGGGCGAGGGGTCTTCCCGCAGCGAGAAGCCGAGCGGCTCGAACCGCCGGACCCGAGCCGCCAGGTCGCTGACGGGCACTCCGGGTTCGGCCCGGACGAGAAGATCCACGACGCCCAGCTCACCGGGCCACACATGCCGTTCCTCGTCCAGTTCCTTGCTCACCAGCAGCGCGGCGTCACCTCGGGTGGGGACCTCGGCGGCCAGGTCGGCGTCCAGGGCGGGCGGGGGCGGCAACTCGGGCTGCCAGGTCCGGAGTTCCTCCAGGAGAGCGACGGCCTCCCCGAGGGTCATGCGGTGTCGCGCGGCGATCAGCAGGAGGGGAGCGTACAGGGCGGGCACGTTCCAGGACCCCGCGAGCAGCATGGAGCGCCACATCCCGGACAGCTCCACCAGTTCCGTCGTGGGCCGTGCGGTCCGAAGTGCGCGGATGTCCGTCGTGGGGGGAACCTCCATACCCAGGATCGCGTAGCGGCGGAGGGCCTTGAGCGGCTCTGCCGACGGCGTGTCCGTCAGGTGTGCGGCGCGCAGCACCGTCTCCCATCCGCGCGGGGTGGAGTCCTCCTTCGAAAAGAGGATCGCGTCCATTCCGGACGGGCGGGGGTACCCGGGCGGCAGGAAGGACTTTCCCCCCTGGTGGAGAGCGAGCCGTGCCTTCTGCCACTGTCTGGCGAGCGCGCTCTGGTACTCGCCGAGCAGTCCACGCCAGGGGCCCCGGCTGTTCCCCGCGCTCTCGTCCATGGGCAGGCACCCCACGGTCGCGAGGGGAACCGTACGCGGCAGGGCCCGATCGGGGAGCGCTGTCGTGGGAAAGATGATGGCCATGGTGTCGTCGGGCAGCGAGTCGAGCACTTCGAGGGCGAGTCGGGGCGACCTCGTGGCCAGCGCCCACAGCCACGACAGGAGGACCTCCCGCCACCGCGCGGCGGCCCTCGGCGCGGCTTCCAGCAACTCGGACGTCACCGCCTCCTCGTCGTACGAGATCAGGCTGTTGCGGTCCACACTGGGCTCCGGCCGATGCCGCTCCCGCAGGTTGACGATGTGGCCCCACGACTCCGGCGCGCCCTTGATGACCACTCCGTCCAGCAGCCACCCCCCTTGCCCCTGCACCAGCCAGATGTCGCGGGCGCCCTGGACGGCGTCGCCGTACCAGGGCTTGGGGGTGGGCGGTGTGAGCGCTCCGGGCTCCCAGCGCCGGTGGCGTACGGCCGTCGCGCTGTCGTCCTTGGTGAGTTCCCGTGCCTCCACCTCGAAGTCCGCCACCCACAGGAAGGACTCGAGCGTGTCCACCAGCGAGGGCGGGACGGTGGAGTCCTCGCCCAGATAGAGCCGCACCCGCGTCCCGCCGTCCAGCGCCACATGCGGATCCTCGCCGATCCTCAGCAGCCCGGAGCCCGACTGGATGTCGGCGCGCAGCGGCTCCAGTTGGAGCGTACGGCCGTAGTGGTCCACCGGGCTCGTCCAGACGACGACTTCCTCGGCCAGCATGAAGTAGCTGAACACGCCGATGCCGAAACGGGAGTTGAGGGGCATCTCGCCGAGCTCGGCGCGGCGCCAGTTGCGGCGTTCCTGGACGAACTCGGGGTCCTGCTCGTACCGCTTGCCGGCGCGGGCGAACATCGAGGTCAGCTTGGCGCGGTTCATGCCGGAACCGTTGTCCGTGCACTCGATGTACGGCCTGCCGTCGGCGTCCCAGCCCTGGGTGAACGTGATCCTCGGCTGCCAGTCGGGCTCGGGCCGCCCCTGCGCCGCGCCGTACTGCCGGCGCATGTCGCGGTAGCGGCAGGCGTCCAGGGCGTTCTGGTACAGCTCGCGCACCGCCAGCATGGGATCGCCGTAGAGCTGGGTGCCCATCAGCAGGGGCCGGATCTCGTCCTCGGCCAGCCGGAAGCGCTCCAGGGGCTGCTTGTACCGCTCGGCCACGGGCACGAGCTGGTCGGTGGTGACGCGCTCGGGGAATCCGCGCAGCAGGGCGGGCGGGGTCGTACGGGCCTTCTGGCACTCCTGGTGCAGCAGGCTCACGGTCGCGTTCGTCCGCGCGGCGAGCTCCTCGACGGCCACGTGCAGCGCCGGATGGGGGCAGGCGAACCGGACGGTGAGTTCGTAGGCGCCGTCGTCCTGTTCGCCCAGGGGCGTCACGTCGTAGCCGAAGTCGGCGGACAGGGCGGCCACCACGTCGTCCGGGTCCAGGGGTTCATGGGCGCCGAGATGGTCGACGAGGACGCTCGACATCCGGCGCGGGTCGGCGGCCTGGAGGCCGGCCGTCCACAGCAGACGGGCGAGGTCCGAGGCGCGCCACTGGTTCCCGGGCACCGGCGGGTAGGTGCTCCAGTCGTCGCCGCCGCGCGCGTCGTTGATGCGCGGACTCGTACTCGGGTGGACCGTCAGATGACCGAGGACCTGGCGCACCTGGCCGTCGATGGTGAGCCTGGTCGTCTCCCTGACCGGTGTTCCCGTGGGGTCGGTGGCCGCGTCCAGGATCGCGCTCACCAGCAGGTCGAGGATCGTGTCCACGGCCGCGTAGTCGCCCGTGCGTTCCCACAACAGGTCCCAGTCGGTGATGAAGCGGTGCCGCAGCCAGTGGTCCGCTGCCGCCGTCTGTTCCCTCAGGCCGCGGCGGCGCAGCGTCGCGACCGTGCGCCGGACCTGGGAGTGCGCGCGGGCCACGTCGTGGGCGGCGTCCCGCACCAGGCGGTCGTGGCCCTCGAGGTCGTCGTCCGCCGCGCTCTTGACGTCCATGCCCTCGGGCATCGTCCTGCGCAGCTCTTCCAGCGCGATCGCGACGATGCCCTCCTGCACGACGGGCGCGGCGAGCAGCGCCGCCGTCTCGGCGGGCGAGAGCAGGTCCCGGCCCTCCAGACGGGCCCGCTTGACCAGGATCTCCATCCGATCGACCACCCGGACCGGATACGTGGGGTCGGTCCACGGGTCGTCGCGGTGCGCGCCCTCGGTGGAGAGGGAGTCCACGATGTGCTCGACGAGCTCGCCGAGCCGCTTCTTGACCCGCTCGTGCACGGCCGCGGTGCCCGACGTGTACTGCCACAGGCACGACTGCTCGATCATGGTCGTCCACCGGTACGCCTCCTGCGCGCCCTCGCACAGCACGGGGCCGGGGCCGTCCGCGTTGAGGCCGTGCGGGAAGTAGCGGTCGACGGTGGGCGGCATGACGCCCGCGTCGGACGCGTTCCGGCGTACCGCCGTGCGGGTGTAGCGGACGAGGTCGGCGAAGGTGGTCGGCTGGGTCGTCGGCGCGAGTGCCTTGGCGAGCGCCCGGCCGAACCAACTGCCTTCCTGGGGGTCGGCGTAGGAGCGTTGGCCCCGGCTGCAGCTGTACAGCCAGTACACGTCCTCGGTGGCCGAGAGCACGGTCGTCCTGCTCTGCTCGGCCAGGGGCGTGGGCTCCTCGGTGCGGCACATGTCCAGGCAGACGACCGTCGTCACGCCGGCGGGCAGCCCGTCGAGCAGTCCCTCGGGGTCGGCGGCTATCAGGGTCCGGTCGAGGAGCGACCGGCCGCCGGCCGGGTCCACGCGGCCCGGTTGGACGTCGGCGGGCAGCAGATGGTCCCGCTTGCCCACGGTCGTACCGTGACAGGACACGTAGAGGAACGCCGTGTCGCCGGGGGAGCACTCGTCGAAGAACTCCTGGAGTGCGCCGAGCAGTTCGGGGCCGCCCGGGTCGTGCAGCGGCCGTACCTCGTAGTGCGACTGGCGCAGCGCGCGGCTCACGAGTTCGACGTCCTCGACGGCGCTGTCCAGGGCGGGGAAACGCCGGGCGAGATGCTCGTCCCGCTCCAGCGCGGGGGTCCGCCCCACCCCGACGACCAACGCCCGCCGTCTGCCCGCTCCAGCGGCCTCGGTCTGTCCCGCTTCCACTCGTCCCCCTCACGCTTTTCACGAGTAGGACATCATCGCAGAGCGTGGGGGTCGTGGTGCCGTACTCTCAGGTCCCGTCCGGTGACCGACAGCCGGTACCGAGGGGGGAGTCCGGATGGCCGCGATCAGTCTCAGCAAGGTGGAGGAGACCGCTCCCGCGCTGGCCGGCCTGTACAAGAGCGCCGGGGTGTCGCTCCGCAAGCACGGCCTCGACGGGCTGCGGGCCGCGGTCTATCTCGTGGTCGACTATTCCGGATCGATGAGGCCGTACTACAAGGACGGCAGTGTGCAGGCGCTGGCCGACCGGGTGCTCGGGCTGTCGGCGCATCTCGACGACGACGGCACGGTGCCGGTGGTGTTCTTCTCCACGGACGTCGACGCCGAGACCGAGATCGCCCTGGCCGGCCACCAGGGACGGATCGAGCGGATCGTGGCCGGGCTCGGGCACATGGGCAAGACCGGCTACCACCTGGCGATGGACGCCGTCATCGACCACTACCTCGACAGCGGGGCCACCGAGCCGGCCCTCGTGGTCTTCCAGACCGACGGCGGGCCCACCAGCAAGCTCGCCGCGGAACGGTATCTGTGCAAGGCGGCGAAGCTGCCGCTGTTCTGGCAGTTCATCGGCTTCGGCGACCCGGGCAGCAAGCAGTTCGACTTCCTGCGCAAGCTCGACGAGCTGGCCGTGCCGGGCAAGCGGGTCGTCGACAACGCCGGGTTCTTCCACGCGGGCGAGGACCCGCGGAAGGTGCCGGACGCCGAGCTGTACGACCGGCTGGTGGGCGAGTTCCCGAAGTGGCTGGTGGCCGCGCGGGCGCAGGGGATCGTGCGGCCGGCCTGACCCCGCCCGAGTGGCCCGCTCGCCCCCGGCCTGACCCGCCCGCCCCTTGGGCCAGCCGCCCACAGGCGCCGTCGCCCGGCCTCAGCCGTTCTCGTCCGGCCGCACCTGGATGTGGTCCTCCTCCAGCTCCAGCAGCACCCGGTCCCGCATGCCCAGGGCCGCCGTGTACTCGGCCGGCAGTTGGAGGCGGCCCGCGCGGTCGAGCATCGTACTCGCGGGCCGTCACCGACTCCTGGCCCGCCTCGTCGACCTCCGTGCGGCGCAGTACCTCCGTCGAGGTGCGGCCGTCGCGGATCGCGACCGTGCGGCGGACCGCCTCGGTCGTCGATCCGCGCCTCCGCCCCCGTCCCCAGCAGCGCGGCCCGGTCCCGGGCGTCCGCCACGCCCGTCAGCACGGACCCCCCGAAAGCGGCCGTCGTCAGGGCCGTCAGCAGGGCGAGCAACGGCAGCGTGGCGACCGCCGCCGGTGAGCGGCCCGCGCGGGCCCAGGAACCCGACCACGCCGCGCAGCCGCCCGGCCGGCCGGCGGCCCACCGCAGGGGCAGCGGGTACAGCCGTACGAGGACCAGCGCGGCGACCAGCCCGACGAGCACCGGGGCGGCGCTCACCAGCAGATCGCCCGCCCCGTCCGTACCACGGCGGCGCAGCGTCACCACCGAGCCGACGGCCAGCACCAGCAAGGTCAGTTCGGCGACCGTGCGGCGCCCGCCGCGCCTGGCGTGGGCGAGGTCGTCACGCTCCTGGTGCGCCCGCGGCCTACGATGCGCCACGACCGCGCGCACCGGTAGCGCGGCACAGGCCAGCAGCGCCACGGCGCCCGCCCCGAACATGGCGGGCAGCGGCCGGGCCCCGTCCACGACGAGCACGGCGAGCAGCAGACCGCAGGCCGCCGCGGGCACCGCCGGCACCACGGTCTCGGCCAGCAGCCGCCCGGCGATGCCGCCCAGGGAGCCGCCCCGGGCCCGCAGCAGGGCGAGTTCGGCGTCCCGGCGGGCGGCGGCCACACCGACGCTCATGACCAGCACGACGACGGCGATCGCGGCGATCCCGCTGTGGGCCTCGCCGGCCACGAGACGCAGCGGCCCGCCGAGCTCTCCGGCGGGCAGCAGCAGCGGGTCGCCATCGCCCGGGCCCTCGCCAACCGCCCGGCCCTGCTGCTCGCCGACGATCCGACCGGCCAGCTCGACGCCGCCACCGGCCTGGCGGTGATGGAGCTGCTGCGGGCCGTGGTCCGCAGCGAAGGCGTCACGGCCCTCATCGCCACCCACGACCCCCAACTCCTCGGCCTGGCCGACAGGGTGCTGGAACTGAGTGACGGAGTGGTCGCCGAGGACAAGGCGGGGATCGTGCGCGATCCCGGCAGCCGCTGAGCCGCCCGCTAGCTCCCTTGGCCCAGCCGCCCATACGCCCCGTTTGCGTGGCCGCGCTGCCGTGCCACGCTGGGAAGGATCCCACGGGGAGGCGACGACGTATGGGCGACGACGGCGCACGACGGGTGTACGGGACGGCTTCCGCTCGCCGGAGCCCTCCGGCCGGCAAGGGCGAGAGGCTCGCCGACTGGGCGGACGGGCGGCTCGGGCTCTACGGGCTGGCCAGGGCCAACATGCGCAAGGTCTTCCCGGACCACTGGTCCTTCATGCTGGGCGAGGTCACCCTCTACAGCTTCGTCGTCCTGATCCTCACCGGCGTCTACCTCACCCTGTTCTTCGAGCCGAGCATGCAGGAGGTCGCCTACAACGGCTCCTACACGCAGCTCAACGGCGTGCTCATGTCCAGGGCGTTCGAGTCCACGCTCGACATCAGCTTCGACGTGCGCGGCGGGCTGCTGATCCGGCAG
>NZ_WWIQ01000001.1:137994-217614 GCF_009862985.1 Streptomyces sp. SID5464
CTTCGACGTGCGCGGCGGGCTGCTGATCCGGCAGATCCACCACTGGGCGGCGCTGGTGTTCATCACGGGCATGCTGGTGCACATGATGCGGGTGTTCTTCACCGGCGCCTTCCGCAAGCCCCGCGAGCTCAACTGGGTCTTCGGCTGGACGCTGCTGATGCTCGGCATCATCACCGGCCTGACCGGCTACTCCCTCCCCGACGACCTGCTGTCCGGCACCGGCATCCGCTTCGCGCAGGGCGCGATCCTGTCGGTCCCGATCGTCGGGACGTACCTGTCGTTCTTCCTCTTCGGCGGGGAGTTCCCGGGCGAGGACATCATCTCGCGGCTGTACCCCGTCCACATCCTGCTGCTGCCCGGGATCATGCTGGCTCTGGTGACCGCCCATCTGATTTTGGTCTTCTACCACAAGCACACGCAGTTCCCGGGCCCCGGGCGCAAGGAGCGGTCGGTCGTGGGGATGCCCTTCCTGCCGGTCTACATGGCCAAGGCGGGCGGCTTCTTCTTCCTGGTCTTCGGTGTCCTGACGGTCATGGGCGCGATCGCCCAGATCAACCCCGTGTGGGCCTTCGGCCCCTACCGTCCCGACCTCGTCACCACGGGCGCCCAGCCCGACTGGTACCTCGGGTTCTCGGAGGGGCTGATCCGGGTGATGCCGGGGTGGGAGATCAACCTGTGGGGCTACACGCTGGTGCTCGGCGTGTTCATCCCCTTCTCGCTCTTCCCGCTGATCCTGCTCGCCCTCGGCCTCTATCCCTTCATCGAGGCGTGGATCACCGGCGACAGGCGCGAGCACCACATCCTGGACCGGCCGCGCAACGTGCCCGTGCGCACCGGCCTGGGCGTGGCCTGGCTGACCCTGTACGCCGTGCTGCTGATCGGCGGCGGCAACGACATCGTGGCCACGCATCTGCATCTGTCCATCAACGTGATCACCTGGTTCGTGCGGATCGGCGTCTTCGTGCTGCCGGTCGTCGCCTTCATCGTCACGAAGAAGATCTGCATGGGCCTCCAGCGCCGCGACCGCGCCAAGGTGCTGCACGGCAGGGAGACCGGCACCATCAAACGGCTGCCGAACGGCGAGTACATCGAAACGCACGAGCCCCTCTCGCAGGGGGAGCTCTTCACCCTCACCCAGCACGAGCAGCGCCCGCCGTACGAGATGGGGCCCCGGGTCGACGCGGGGGGCGTCCGCCGCAAGGTCAAGCGGTCCGAGCGGCTGCGTGCCCGGCTCGCGAAGGCGATGTTCGGGCCGGACGCGCGGATCGAGAAGCCGACGGTGGAGGAGTACCGGGAGATCACCAGCGGCGATCACCAGCCGCACTGACGACCAGGGCCCGGCACTCGTGGGGGTCGCCCCAGGCCGTGCGCAGGGCCCGGGCCTTGGTCAGCCACAGCGACAGGCCGTACTCCGCGGTGTAGCCGATCGCGCCGTGCAGTTGCAGCGCGGTGCGGGCGGTGCTGTACGCCGCCTCGCACGCGGCGACCTTGGCGGCGGCGACCTCCGCCGGCCGCATGCTCAGGGCGGCACCGAAGACCAGCGGACGTGCGAACTCCAGGGCGATCTTCGCGTCGGCCAGCCGGTGCTTGACCGCCTGGAACGACCCGACGGGCACCCCGAACTGACAGCGCCGCTTCACGTGGGCGACGGTCCGGTCGAGGAGCGCCAGGCCCACGCCCAGGGCCTGCGCGGCGGTGGCGAGGCGGGCCCAGGCGAGGGCCTGTTCCGTGAGCGGACCGGCCAGGAGGAGTTCGCCGCCCGGGGTGAGGGGTGTGAGGCGGCGGGCCGGGTCGAGCGCGGGGCGGACGGGGCCGTGGCCGGGGGAGAGGCGGATGCCGTCGGGGGAACAGGACAGGCGCAGGCCGGCGGCGTCGCCGTCGAGGGCGTACGACTGCTCGGTCCCTACTGTCGCGATCGTCCCGCCCGACGCCAGCGGCGGCAGCAGTCGCTTTGCCGTGCCCGGGTCCGCACCGCTGAGGAGCACCGCCGCCATGACCGTCTCGACGAGCGGCCCCGGTACCGCGTGACGGCCCAACTCCACGAAGGCGACGGTCAGGTCGACCGGTCGCGGCCCCAGGCCGCCTTCGCAGGTCTCCGGAACCGCCAGCGCGAACACGCCCGCCTCGGCGACACGGGACCACAGCGCCCGCCCGCTCGCATGGTCGCCCCGGCTCCAGTCCCGCACCACCGCCGGTGTGTCCGCCGCCGTCAGCAAGGCGTCCAGCGAGGCGGCGAAGGCGCGCTGCTCGGCGTCGAGGAGGAAACGCATCAGCGGCGTCCCTTCGGCAGTCCGAGCAGGCGCTCGGCGATGATGTCGCGCTGGATCTCGTTCGTGCCCGCGTAGATCGGACCGGCGAGTGCGAAGACGTACCGCTCCGCCCAGTCCGTGTCCGCCGGCTCGCCCTGAGGGCCCAGGAGATCGAGGGCCGTCTCGTGCAGGGCGAGGTCCAGTTCGGACCAGAAGACCTTGTTCAGGCTCGACTCCGGGCCGACGGCCCCGCCGTCCAGGAAGCGGGAGGCGGCCGCGTACGTGAAGAGCTGGTAGGCGCGGGCGCCGATCAGGGCGTCGGCCACCCGCTCCCGCTCCGACACCGGACCGCCCCGCTCCCGCCACAACTCGCCCAGCCGCCGCGCGGCGGCGAGGAAACGGCCGGGGGAGCGGAGCATCAGCCCGCGTTCGGCGCCCGCCGTCGCCATCGCGATCCGCCAGCCCTGGCCGGGTGCGCCGATCACGTCCTCGTCGGGCACGAAGACCTCGTCCAGGAACAGCTCCGCGAACGCCGGCTTGCCGTCGAGGCGGGCGATCGGGCGGACCGTGACCCCCGGGCCGCGAAGGTCGAACATGAGGTACGTCAGGCCCTGGTGCGGCTTCGCGGTGTCCGGGTGGCTGCGGAACAGGCCGAACGCGCGGTCGGCGAACGCGGCCCGCGAGGACCAGGTCTTCTGGCCGCTCAAGCGCCAGCCGCCGTCCGTGCGCACGGCCCTCGCCCGCAGGGACGCCAGGTCCGAACCGGCCTCGGGCTCCGACCAGGCCTGCGCCCAGACCACCTCTGCGGAGGCCATCGGGGGCAGCACCCGGGCCCGCTGCTCCTCGGTGCCGTGGGCGAAGAGGGTCGGGGCGAGCAGGTGGATGCCGTTCTGCCCGACGCGCCCCGGGGCGCCCGCCGCGTAGTACTCCTCCTCGAAGACCAGCCAGCGCAGGAGCCCCGCGTCCCGCCCGCCGTACTGCGACGGCCAGTCGACCACCGACCAGCGGTCCGCGGCCAGCTCCGCCTCCCAGGCGCGGTGGGCGGCGAAGCCCTCCGCCGTCTCCAGCGAGGGCAGCGGCTCGCGCGGCACGCGCGCGTGCAGCCACTCCCGCACCTCGGTGCGGAACTCCTCGTCCGCCGGCGAGAACGCGAGATCCACGACCGCCCTCCTTCCCTAACAAGTGTTTGGTAGGTTAGCGTGAGGCCATGACAGACGTCGAGAGTCCGTCGTACGTGCCCGGCCACGGCGTGCTGAAGGGGCGGACCGCCGTGATCACCGCCGCGGCCGGCGCGGGAATCGGCGGGGCCACCGCGCGCCGCTTCCTGGAGGAGGGCGCGCGCGTCCTGATCAGCGACGCGCACGCGCGGCGGCTCAAGGAGCACCAGGCGGAGCTGGCCGGCGAGTTCGGCGCGGCGTCGGTCGCCGCTGCACCCTGCGACGTCACCGACGAGAGGCAGGTCCGCGCCCTCTTCGACACGGCGGTCCGGGAACACGGACGCCTCGACGTCGTGGTCAACAACGCCGGTCTCGGCGGCACCGCGGACCTCGTCGACATGACCGACGAACAGTGGTCCCGCGTCCTGGACGTCACGCTGAACGGCACGTTCCGGTGCCTGCGGGCCGCACTCCGTCACATGCGGGAAAGCGGCGGCGTGATCGTCAACAACGCCTCCGTCGTCGGCTGGCGCGCCCAGGCCGGGCAGGCCCACTACGCCGCCGCGAAAGCGGGAGTGATGGCGCTGACCCGGTGCGCGGCGGTCGAGGCGGCCGAGTACGGCGTGCGGGTCAACGCCGTCGCGCCCAGCCTCGCCATGCATCCGCACCTGGTGAAGGTGACCACGCCCGAGCTGCTCGCCGAGCTGATCTCACGCGAGGCCTACGGGCGGTACGCCGAGCCCTGGGAGGTGGCCAACGTGATCGTGTTCCTGGCCTCCGGCTACTCCTCGTACATGACGGGGGAAGTGGTGTCCGTCAGCAGCCGGCACCCCTAGGACAATGGACCTGTGCCTCCTACGAAGAAGAAACCCCAGGTGACCGCCGCAGAGCCCGCCGCCGCCCGCGACCGCCGCAGCGAACTCCTCGGCACCGCCGCCGAGGTCTTCGCCGAGCAGGGCTACAACGCCACCACCGTCCGCAAGATCGCGGACCACGCGGGGATGCTCGCGGGCAGCCTCTACTACCACTTCGACTCCAAGGAGTCGATGCTGGAGGAGATCCTGCGCACCTTCCTCGAGGAGCTCTGGGACGGCTACGACGCCGTGCTGGGTGCCGGACTCGGGCCCCGTGAGACGCTGCAGGCCCTGGTCACCGAGTCGTTCCGGGAGATCGACCGGCATCGCGCGGCCGTCGCGATCTACCAGAAGGAGAGCAAGCAGCTCGTGGCGCAGGAGCGGTTCGCGTTCCTCGCCGAGTCGCAGCGCAGATTCGAGAAGGCGTGGCTGTCCACGCTGGAGCGCGGCGTCGCCGAACGGGCCTTCCGGGCCGACCTCGACGTCCGGCTCACCTACCGGTTCGTGCGCGACACGGTGTGGGTGGCCGCGTCCTGGTACCGGCCGGGCGGGCGGCACAGCCCGGACGAGATCGCCCGGCAGTACCTGTCGATGGTGCTGGACGGGATCGCCGTACGCGAATAGCCCTTATCCCCGAGGGAGTTGCCATGGCCGAGGCCTACATCGTCGAAGCGGTCCGCACGCCCGTCGGGCGGCGCGGGGGAGGGCTGAGCGCCGTCCATCCGGCCGATCTCGGCGCGCATGTGCTGAAAGAGCTGATGAGCCGCTCGGGCGTCGACCCGGCGGCCGTGGAGGACGTCGTCCTCGGCTGTCTGGACGCGGTGGGGCCGCAGGCCGGGGACATCGCGCGGACCTGCTGGCTGGCGGCCGGGCTGCCCGAGGAGGTGCCGGGCGTGACCGTCGACCGGCAGTGCGGTTCCTCGCAGCAGGCCGTGCACTTCGCGGCGCAGGCCGTGCTGTCCGGCACGCAGGACCTGGTCGTGGCCGGCGGGGTGCAGAACATGTCGATGATCCCCATCGCCTTCGCCACCCGGCAGGCCGCCGAGCCGCTGGGGCTCACCCAGGGCCCGTTCGCGGGCAGTGCGGGCTGGCGGGCCCGGTACGGGGACAAGCCCGTCAACCAGTTCGCGGGCGCCGAGATGATCGCCGCGAAGTGGGGGATCGGCCGGCGGGACCAGGAGGAGTTCGCCCTGCGGTCCCATCAGCGGGCGGTGCGGGCGATCGACGAGGGCCGCTTCGACCGCGAGACCGTGCCGTACGGGGAGGTCGCGGCCGACGAGGGCCCGCGCCGGGACACGTCCCTGGAGAAGATGGCGGGGCTCAAGCCGGTCCTCGACGGCGGCACGATCACCGCCGCCTGTTCCTCACAGGTCTCCGACGGGGCGGCGGCGATGCTGCTGGCCTCGGAGCGGGCCGTGCGCGAGCACGGGCTCACCCCCCGCGCGCGTGTGCACCATCTCTCGGTGCGCGGCGAGGACCCGATCCGCATGCTCACCGCCCCGATCCCGGCCACCGCCCACGCCCTGAGGAAGACCGGCATGACCATCGGCGACATCGACCTGGTCGAGATCAACGAGGCCTTCGCCCCGGTCGTCCTGGCCTGGCTGAAGGAGACCGGCGCGGACCCGGAGAAGGTCAACGTCAACGGCGGTGCCATCGCCCTGGGTCACCCGCTGGGCGCGACCGGCGTGAAGCTGATGACGACCCTGCTGCACGAACTGGAGCGCACCGGCGGCCGGTTCGGCCTGCAGACCATGTGCGAGGGCGGTGGCCAGGCCAATGTGACGATCATCGAGAGGCTGTGAGACGCCGGCGGGTGTCCTCGGCCTCCTCCATGATCCGCTCCACCAGCTCCGCGCACGAGGGCAGGTCGTCGATCACTCCGGCGACCTGCCCGGACGCCATCACGCCCAGATCCGTACGGCCGTCCACCATGGACGCCTTGAGCAGCATCGGTGTGTTGGCGGCGAGCAGGACCTGGCTCCAGGTCAGGTCCTTGCCGTGCCGGAGGGCGAGGCCGTCGCGGACCATGCGACGCCAGGTGAGGCCGGACAGCCGCCGGAAGCGGGACGCCCTGCGCGTCGCATGGAACAGGGCTGTCACCCGGCCCGCGTCCTCCAGCGCGTCCACCAGCTCCGTGCGCAGCATGCGATGCGGCAGCCCGTCCACCGCCCGGGTGACCGTCACGTCCCGCACCGTCGCCGCCAGGTACCGCGCCTTCACCGCCTCCGGCACCGTCGAGTCCGAGGTGAGCAGGAACCTCGTGCCCATGGCGATACCCGCCGCGCCGTAGGCCAGAGCCGCGACCAGTCCCCGCCCGTCGAAGAACCCGCCCGCCGCCACGACCGGTATGTCCACGGCGTTGACCACCTGCGGCAGCAGCACCGTCGTGGCCACCTCGCCGGTGTGCCCGCCGCCCTCCGTGCCCTGCACGAGGACCGCGTCCGCGCCCCACCCGGCGACCTTCTCGGCGTGCCGCCGCGCCCCCACCGTCGGCATGACGACCACCCCGGCCTCCTTGAGCTCGCCGATCAGCTCCCGGGAGGGGGCCAGGGCGAAGGAGGCGACCCGGACGCCCTCCTCGATCAGGATCCGCACCCGGTCGCCGGCGTCCGCCGCGTCGGCGCGCAGGTTCACCCCGAACGGCGCGTCGGTACGGGCCCGGACCTCCCGGACGGCCGCGCGCAACCGGTCGAGCGTCATCGTCGCGGAGGCCAGGATGCCCAGAGCGCCCGCGTTCGCCGTGGCGGAGACCAGACGCGGCCCCGCCACCCAGCCCATCCCGGTCTGCACGAGGGGATGACGGACCCCGGTCAGCCGGGTCAGCGCCGTCTCCATCACGCGGCGACCTCCCTGGTACGAGCGGCGGCCGGGTCGACGACCTCGCGGATCAGCCGGAGCTCCTCGGCGGTCGGCTCGCGGGTCGGCGGCACCTCGTCCGGGACGCTCAGCTCGAAGCCCGTCGCCTCCCTGACCTGCTCCACCGTGACCCCCGGGTGCAGCGAGGCCAGCCGCATCGAACGGTCCGGGGTGGCGAAGTCGAAGACACCCAGGTCGGAGACGACCCGCGGGATGCGGTGGTGACGCGCCCCGGCGGCGTGGTCGTACCCGACTCCGCAGACCAGGTCGACCCGCTCGACGAAAACCCGCCGGGAGTGCCTGGGGATCCAGTAACTGGTCGGATGGTTGAGGGTGTTGACCGGTGCCCCGCGCACCCCGAGCAGCTGCCGCCGCGGCCGCTCCCAGTCGCCGATGCAGGAGATGTTCTGGTTGCCGAACCGGTCGATCTGGCTCGCGCCCATCATCACGTGCCGCCGGCCTCCGGTGACCAGGGCCAGATGCTGCCGGTACGGCAGCCAGCCCTCCGTCGTCCCGTCCGGGCGGACCAGCAGCGCCTCGCCGTCGGTCAGCAGCAGGTCCGGCGCGAAGGTGAGCCGGGCGAGGCGGGCGCCGACGGAGGGGATCAGCCCCATGGGGCTCGCGAGCACCTCACCGTCGCCCCGCCAGGCCTCGGCGCACGCGATCACGCAGTACTCCGCGCGGCTGACGCGCGTCATGTCCCCTCCCCGACGGCCGACTGGTACGCCTGCTCGTCCCCGGCGAGGAAGCGGGCCGCGAACTGAGACCAGGGTGTCGTCGCGTACGTCTTCTGGAAGGCCTCGTCCCGGCCGTAGTCGGGTGCGCAGGACGTGAAGTGCGCCCCGTTCGGGGCCTCCACGACGCCTGTCACCGTGTGCCGCTTGAGCAGCAGGGTCTGCGGCGGTGCCGCCTTCGTCAACTCGGCCGTGTCGACGATCCGTTCGCAGCTGACGTACGCCGTGTCCGCCGCCTCGCAGAACAGGTCGTCGAAGTACGGGTCCGGGCCCAGGTACTGCCCGTTTCCCAGCCGGTCGGCGCGGTTGACGTGCACCAGGGCCGCGTCGAGCCGCAGGGCGGGCATCGCCACGAACGTCTCCCCGTCCTCGTACGGCGAAGTGACCGTCCGCAGGCCGGGGTTGACCCGCATCACGTCCGAGCCGATGCCGGCCCGCACGGGCAGGAACGGCAGCCGGTTCGCCGCCGCGTGCAGGCCCCACATGAACATCGCCTCGTCGATCTCCGTCAGGTCGAAGGCCCCACGCTCGCGGGCCGCGCGGTAGTGCGGCTCCAGGGGGATCGAGTCCAGGGTGACGAAGGCCGTGACCAGCTTCCGGATCCGCCCGGCGGCGGCCAGCATGCCGATGTCCGGGCCGCCGTACGAGACGATCGTGAGATCGGTGATCCGGGATCGGAGCAGTGCTCTCACCAGGGCCATCGGCTTGCGGCGCGAGCCCCAGCCGCCGATGCCGAGGGTCATGCCGCTGGACAGGCGGGACACGGCCTCGTCGACCGTCATCGTCTTGTCACTCACCTACGTGCCCTCCTTCCCGAAGCCGGCGCGCACCCGGTCCGCCACCCCGCTGAGGCCCGCCTCGAAGGTGAAGCCCTGCTCGAAGCGGTAGCTGCGGCGCACGTCGACCGGGTCGATGCCGTTGATGGCGGCCTTGGCCAGGCGCAGCAGCCGCCCGTCCTTGGCGGCGATCTCGCGGGCCAGCCTCAGGGCTGCAGCGCGCAGTTCCCCGCGCGGCACGACCCGCCACACCGAGCCGTGCGCGTGCAACTCGGCCGCGGTCGCCGTGCGCGAGGTGTAGTACAGGGCGCGCATCAGGTGCTGCGGCACCAGCCGGGCCAGGTGGGTGGCCGCGCCCAGCGCACCCCGGTCCAGCTCGGGCAGCCCGAAGACGGCGTCCTCGCTCGCCACGATCACGTCCGCGTTGCCCACCAGCCCGATACCGCCGCCCAGGCAGAAGCCGTGCACCGCCGCCACGACCGGCACCGCGCAGTCGTACACGGCGGCGAAGGCCTCCGCGCAGGCGTGGTTGGCGCCGATCAGCGCGCCGTTCGGGTCGTTCTGTATCTCCTTGATGTCCACGCCCGCGTTGAACCCGCGCCCCTCGGCCCTCAGCACCACGCACCGCACCTCCGGGTCGCGCCCGGCCGCGCGCACCGCGTCGGCCAGGGCGAACCAGCCGGCCACCGGCAGGGCGTTCACCGGCGGGAAGTCGACCGTGACGACGGCTATGCCCTTTTCCACGCACGAGGTGGAGACACCCATGGCCGCATCAGCTACCTTTCCACCAAACGTTTGTTAGGTGGAAGGTAGCAGCGAATGGAGCTGGACGGGAGGGTCGCCGTCGTCACGGGCGGGACCCGGGGCGTCGGGGCCGGCATCGCGCGTGCCTTCGCACGGGCGGGAGCCGAGGTCGTGGTCTGTGCCCGCCGCCCACCGGAAGTCCCGGTGCCCGGAACCGAGTTCGTGCCGCTGGACGTCCGGGACGCCGACGCCGTCCGGCGGCTGTGCGGCGAGCTGCCCCGGCTGGACGTCCTCGTCAACAACGCGGGCGGCAGCCCCCACCGCCCGCTCACCCACGCCGACGCCGACCGGCACGCGCGCGTGGTGGAGCTCAACCTCGTGGCACCGCTGACCGTGTCCCTCGCCGCGTACGAGCACCTACGGCGGGCCAGGGGCTCGATCGTCATGATCGGCAGCGTCAGCGGAGGCCGCCCGTCCCCGGGCACCGCCGCCTACGGCGCCGCCAAGGCGGGCCTGGAGAGCCTCGCCCGCTCGATGGCCGTGGAGTGGGCGCCCGACATCCGGGTCAACACCCTCGTCGTCGGCATGGTCCGCACCGAACTGTCCCACCTCCACTACGGCGACCGGGACGGCGTAGCCGCCGTCGCCCGCACCGTCCCGCTCGGCCGTCTCGCCGAGCCGTCCGACGTCGGCCGGGCCGCAGTCTTCCTCGCCTCGGACGCCGCCGCCTACATCAGCGGGGCGAGTCTGCTCGTCCACGGGGGCGGGGAGCGCCCCGCGTTCCTGGGCGTCTCGACCGCGCACAAGGAGACCTGAGATGAGCGGAATCTGTGACGGGCGGGTCGTCGTCGTCACCGGCGCGGGCCGGGGGCTCGGCCGCGCCCACGCCCTCGCCTTCGCCGCCGAGGGCGCGCGGCTCGTCGTCAACGACCTCGGCGTCGGCCTCGACGGCACACCCGGAGCCGACGGGATGCCCGGGCCCGGCAGCCCGGCCACCCGTGTCGCCGAGGAGATCCGCGCGGCGGGCGGCGAGGCGGTGCCGCACGGCGGCGACATCGCCACGACCGAGGGCGCGGCCTCTCTCGTCCGGACGGCCCTGGAGACGTACGGCCGGCTCGACACGCTCGTCAACAACGCGGGCTTCCTGCGCGACCGGATGCTGGTCAACCTCGACGAGGACGACTTCGACGCCGTCGTACGCGTCCACCTCAAGGGCCACTTCCTGCCCCTGCGGCACGCCGCCGCGCACTGGCGGTCCGAGGCCAAGGCGGGCCGCCCGCCGGAGGCCCGGATCGTCAACACCAGCAGCGGAGCCGGGCTGCTCGGCTCGGTCGGACAAGGCAACTACAGCGCCGCCAAGGCCGGGATCGTCGCCCTGACGCTGGTCGCGGCGGCCGAACTGCGCCGCTACGGCGTCCAGGTCAACGCGATCGCCCCCGCCGCCCGGACCCGTATGACGGAGCGGACCTTCGCCGAAACCATGGCGGCGCCCGACTCGGGCTTCGACGCGATGGCCCCGGAGAACGTCTCCCCCCTGGTCGTCTGGCTCGGCTCGGCCGCGAGCGCGGGGGTCACGGGCCGGGTCTTCGAGGCGGAGGGCGGCCGGATCACGGTGATGGAGGGCTGGCGCCCGGGTCCGAGCGCGGACAAGGGGGAACGGTGGGTTCCGGCAGAGGCGGGGGAGGCGGCGCGGAAACTGCTGGCGGAGGCGGACGAGCCGGGGCCGGTGTACGGAGCTTGAAGGCGGTGTACGGGACTTGCAAGGCGATGTACGGGACTTGAACGGTGGCGTACGGGACTTGAACGGTGGCGTACGGCTTGAAAGGCGCACCCGGAGGCGCGCGCACTGGGGAATGCCTACGTGTCGCACTCCAACACGCTCCGGCACAACGCACACCGCGCCCGGACCCGCCCCCGCACCGGCACCCTGATCCGCTGATGGCAGGTCGGACACGGAAACGACACCCGCAGCCGCCCACCCCCGTCGGGAGTGAACGAGTACCGCACACCCGGCTGCGGCGGCCCGGCCGGCGCGTGCCGCCGGTCGCGCGCGTACCGCCGCCGCCCCGCCCAGCCCGCCGCGGTCAGCGGCGGCTGCTGCTCATCGCGCCGGGCCAGCTCCATCCCCTTCACGTACGCCGTGTACGCCTGCGGGCTGGTGAACCACACCGACGGGTCCTCGCCGAAGACCAGCGCGCGCTTGGCCAGCACGTACCCGAATTCCTCCGGCGTCAGATAACCCAGCTTCTGGGACGACGCCCGGTCCTCCCGGTACGCGTCCAGCAGCAGCCAGCCCGCGCCCAGATACGTCGTCGCCGTGTCCGTCAGGATCTCGTTGTCCCGGACGCCGGGAAACGACAGGTCGAGGCGGTGCAGATACACATGCATCACCTCGTGCGCCAGGGCCGCCCCGATGTCCCGCCGATGCGTACGGAACCGGTCGTTCAGCTCCACGAAGTACTCCGGCCCGGCCGCGAGCTCGACGTTCGCCGCGTGCCGCATCTCCCGGAAGCTCACGATCAGCCGGGCGTCCGGCAGCCGGTAGTGCCGCACCAGCTCGTGCGCCACCCGCTGCGCCCCCAGATACAGGTCGTCGGTGTCGCAGAACGCCACGTCGGCGGGGAGCACACTGGTCGCGAACGTCTGGATCGTGTCGTACGACAGTCGCTTGTACAGCGCCGTGATGGCCGCCCGCACCGTCTCCAGATGCGGGTAGCCGTGCTCGACCGGCCCGTCGTTCGCCACGCCTCACCCCCAAGACGCCCCTGAACCCGGTTCCACTGTACGAAAGTGTGACGCCCACAGGGGCGCTCCGCCGCCGCGAAAACCGGTCGTCGCCGCTCCCGCCCGCCGACAGAATCCGGGCCGTGACCAGCGAACAGCGTTCCGTCGCCGCCTCGCTCCAGGTGGGCGGGCAGGACGACGAACTCTGCCGTGGACATGCTCTGGGTGCGCGCGGACCAGCAGCCCGCCGGCTGGGGCGGCCGGCTGATGCGCGCCGCGGAGGCCGAGGCCGTCCGGCGCGGCTGCACGGACATGATCGTCTCCACGGACAGCTTCCAGGCGCCCGCTGCTACCCGCGGCTCGGCTTCCGGGAACGGGCCCGCATCGAGGGCGTGCCCGGCGGACACGAGGAGATCTACTTCCACAAGCGGCTGAGCGAGGCTTCGACAAGCGGCTGAGCACCGCCGAGTCGTGAGACGGCCCGCGGCCGCCGGGCCTGCGCCCCTTAGGCTGACCTGCCATGACCACCAGCAACACCGGCACCGGTGACGTCGACCCTGCCGTCGTCACGGAACTCGCCCGCCTGCGCGACAGCATCGACAACATCGACGCGGCCGTCGTCCACATGCTCGCCGAGCGGTTCAAGTGCACCCAGCAGGTCGGCCACCTCAAGGCCCGGCACCAGTTGCCGCCCGCCGACCCGGCCCGTGAGGCCCGCCAGATCGCCCGGCTGCGCGCGCTCGCCGAGAACGCCAAACTGGACCCGGCCTTCGCGGAGAAGTTCCTGAACTTCATCGTCGCCGAAGTCATTCGCCACCACGAACGCATCGCGGACGAGACGCTCAACGGCACAGCGCCCGGCCGCGACTGACCTCACGCGACCACCCTCCGGGGGAGTGACACGGCGTCCCGCGCGGGGCATGCTGCGCTGTGCACAGCATGTCAGCTGACGAGTACTGCGCGTCAGTGTCCCGGACTACTCTGGTCCTCCACGAGGGAGGGGCGTCGGGCCATGCCGTCGGATACCAGGATCCTCATCGTCGACGATCACGAGGACACGCTGTACGCGCTGGAGAGCGCCCTGGCCCCGCTGGGCTATCTGCTCGGCCGGGCCACCAGCGGAGACGAGGCGCTCAAGCAGGTGCTGCGCGGCCAGGTAGGCCTGCTCCTGCTCGACGTGCGCATGCCCGGCGTGAGCGGACTGGAGGTCGTGCGCTACATGCGGCGCGTGGAACAGACCCAGCACATCCCGGTGATCCTGCTCACCGGCTTCGGCCCCGACCAGGAACTGACCACCGCCGCCTTCGGCCTCGGCGTCGCCGACCTCGTCATGAAACCCGTGGACCCCTGGGCCCTGCGCACCAAGGTCCGCTACCTCTTCGACGCCCACCAGCACCACCTCGCCCTGGAGCAGGAGGTGCGCCGGCTGCGCGCTCAGGTCCGGGAGCACACCGAGACCGCCGCACACCCACAGCGGCCCGCCCTGCCCCACCCCGACGTGCATGTGCCGCCCCAGCGGCCCACGGGGGCGCACGCCGGGGAGCTCGAAAAAGACCGCGCATAGACCGGACATTGGGCGCGTACCGATCCGCCTCTGTGCCATGCCAGTGCCATCAGGCAGCATGTCCTGCATGTCCGTACTGACGCGCGACGAAGCGCAGACCCGAGCAGGGCTCCTCGACGTCCACCGCTACACGATCGAACTCGACCTGACCACCGGGGACGAGACCTTCGACTCCCGCACCCTGATCAGGTTCAGCGCCCGCGCGCACGGGGACACCTTCGTCGAGGTCAAGCCCGCCGAGCTGCGCTCCGTCACCCTCGACGGACAACCTCTGGACCCGGAAGCCCTCGACGGCAACCGGCTGCCCCTGAAGAACCTCACCGCCGGCGAACACGAACTGCGCGTGCACGCGCACATGCGCTACTCCCGCACCGGCGAGGGCATGCACCGCTTCACCGACCCCACCGACGGCGAGACCTACGTCTACACCCAGCTGTTCATGGAGGACGTCCAGCGCGTCTTCGCCGCCTTCGACCAGCCCGACCTCAAGGCCGTCTTCGAGCTGTCGGTGCAGGCCCCGGAAGGCTGGACCGTCCTCGCCAACGGCGTCACCGAGCACACCGGCGACGGCCTCTGGAAGGCCGCCGCCACCCCGCTGATCTCCACCTACCTCGTCGCCGTCGCCGCCGGCCCCTGGCACTCCGTGCGCGCCGAGCACCGCGGCCTGCCCTTCGGCCTGCACTGCCGCCGCTCCCTCGCCCCCTACCTGGACACGGACGCCGACGAGCTCCTCGACGTCACGCGCGCGTGCTTCGACCGGTACCACGAGAAGTTCGACGAGCCCTACCCCTTCGACTCCTACGACCAGGCCTTCGTCCCCGAGTTCAACGCGGGCGCCATGGAGAACCCCGGTCTGGTCACCTTCCGCGACGAGTTCGTCTACCGCTCCGCCGTCACCGACACCGAGCGGCAGACCCGCGCCATGGTCGTCGCCCACGAGATGGCCCACATGTGGTTCGGCGACCTCGTCACCCTCAAGTGGTGGGACGACATCTGGCTGAACGAGTCCTTCGCCGAGTACATGGGCTACCAGACCCTCACCGAGGCAACCCGCTTCACCGACACCTGGACCGACTTCGGCGTCAACCGCAAGGCCTGGGGCTACGACGCGGACCAGCGCCCCTCCACCCACCCCGTCGCCCCCGAGGCCGTCGACGACACCGCCGCCGCGCTGCTCAACTTCGACGGCATCTCCTACGCCAAGGGCGCCTCGGCGCTGCGGCAGCTGGTCGCCTGGCTCGGCGAGAAGGACTTCCTGGCCGGCATCAACACCCACTTCGCCCGCCACAAGTTCGGCAACGCCACCCTCGCCGACTTCATCGACTCCCTCGCCGGCGCCACCGAACGCGACGTCCACGCCTGGGCCGACGCCTGGCTGCGCACCACCGGCGTCGACACCCTCACCCCGAGCATCGCCCCCGGGGAGAACGGCACCTGCGCCCTCACCGTCGACCGCACGGGCAGCCGCCCGCACCGCATCGCCGCCGGCCTGTACGACCGGGACCTCGGCGACGACGGCGGGCAGCTCGTCCTGCGCGAACGCCTCCACCTGGACCTGCCGCAGACCGGCGCCCGTCCCATCGGCAAGCGCCCCGCGCTGCTCCTCCTCAACGACGGCGACCTCAGCTACGCCAAGGTCCGCTTCGACCCCGAGTCCTTCGAGACCATCCGCAAGGACCTGTCCGGCCTGCCCGAACCGCTCACCCGCGCGGTCGTGTGGAACGCCCTGCGCGACGCCGTCCGCGACGGCGAACTGGCGCCCGCCGCCTACCTGGAGACCGCCCGGGCCCATCTCCCGCTGGAGACCGACCTCGCGATCGCCCAGGGCGTGCTCGCCTTCGCGTCCACGTACATCACCGACCGCTACGTCACGCCCGAGGAGCGGCCCGCCGCGCTCGCCACGCTCTCCGAGCTGTGCCGCGACCTCATCCGCCGCACCGAGGACGGCGACAACCCCGGCCTGCGCCTGATCGCCGTACGGCACCGCATCGACGTCGCCGCCCACCCGGACACCATCGCCGCCTGGCTCGCCGACGGCACCGTGCCCGGCGGCCCGGAGCTCGACCCCGAGCTGCGCTGGCGCGTCCTGGGCCGGCTCGCCGTCCTCGGCGCCACCGACGAGGCCGCCATCGCCGCCGAACTGGAACGCGACCCGAGCGCCACCGGCCTGGAGGGCGCCGCCCGCTGCCGGGCCGCCCTGCCCGACCCGGAGGCCAAGGCCCGCGCCTGGGAGTCGATGTTCGGCTCCGACGACCTGTCCAACTACCTGTTCACCGCCACCGCCCAGGGCTTCTGGCAGCCCGAACAGGCCGACCTGGTAGGCGCGTACGTGCCGCGCTACTACACGGACGCGGTCGACCTCGCCGACCGACGCGGGCCGGCCATCGCCGAAGCCGCCGGCCGCTGGGCCTTCCCCGCCGACGCCGTCGACCCCGAGAACCTCCGCCTCGGCCAGGAGTGCCTGCGGGACGCCGCACCGATCCCGGCGCTGCGCCGCAAACTCGTCGACCAACTCGACGACCTGGCAAGGGCGCTGCGGGTCCGCCGAGACCAGGAGGTCTAGGGCCGGTCCCCGGGGCGCGGACGGTCGCCCGTCGGCGGCCCGGGCGGAGGACTTGAGGACCTGCGGACCTGAGGACCTGGGATCCGAGGCCCGGGCCGGGCGGTTCCGTACGAGTTTCCCCGTACGGAAGCACCTCCTCCGGCATCCGGTCGTTGGGCTATTCGGGCGCGCCCGCCCCGCCCCCCGGAGGACAGCCCATGAGCACGCCGCCCCTCGCCTCAGGACCCGAAGGCCCCCGCGCCCTGCGGCCGTTGCTCGACACCGTGCTCGAAGCACTGGACGAGGGCGCCCGGGCGCGCGGCGGGCCCCTGCCCGCGGGCGGGCCGGACGTCGTCGCGGCGCGGATGCGGGAGGCGCTCGGCGAGGCCCTGCCCGACGAGGGCGACCCGCACGCCCTGCGCACCCTGGTCCGCGCCTTCGCCGAGGGCGCCGCCGACCCGGCACACCCCCGGTGCGCCGCCCACCTCCACTGCCCGCCCCTCGCCCTCGCCACAGCCGCCGACCTCGCGGCCTCGGCCCTCAACCCGTCCCTGGACTCCTGGGACCAGGCCCCGGCGGCATCGGAACTGGAGACACTGGTCGCGGGGGCGCTGGCCGCCGAGATCCACGGGCCCGGGGGAGACCCGGGCACGGCCCCCGACTCCCTGATCACCACCGGCGGCACCGAGTCCAACCAGCTCGCCCTCCTCCTCGCCCGGGAGGCGCACGGCGGTTCGGTGCGGCTCGTGGTCGGGGCCAACGCCCACCACTCGCTGCCGCGCGCCGCCTGGCTGCTCGGACTGCCCGACCCCGTGGTGGTACCCGCCCCGGCCGGCACCCTCCACCCCGCCGCGCTCGACGAGGCCCTCTCCCACCTGGCCGGCCCGCTGCTCGTCGCCGCCACCGCCGGCACCACCGACGCCGGACTCATCGACCCCCTGCCCGAGATCGCCGCCCGCTGCGCGGCCCACGGCGCCCGGCTGCACATCGACGCCGCCTACGGCGGAGGGCTCCTCTTCAGCGACCGCCACCGCGCCCGGCTCACCGGGCTCGACGCGGCCGACACCGTCACCCTCGACCTGCACAAACTCGGCTGGCAGCCGGTCGCCGCGGGCCTCCTCGCCGTCAAGGACCGCCGCGACCTCACCGCCCTGCGGCACCGCGCCGACTACCTCAACGCCGCCGACGACACCGAGGCCGGCCTGCCGGACCTGCTCGGCCGGTCCCTGCGCACCACCCGCCGCCCCGACGTCCTCAAGCTCGCCGTCACCCTCAGGACCCTCGGCCGCAGCGGCCTCGGCGCGCTCGTCGACCAGGTCTGCGCCCGGGCCCGGGAGTTCGCCGCCCTCGTCGACGAGCACCCCGCCTTCGAACTCCACGCCCGCCCTGCCCTCAGCACGGTCCTGTTCCGGCCCGCGGGCGCCACCGACGACACCGTGGCCGCCGTGCGCCGCGCGCTCCTCACCGACGGCCGTGCCGTCCTCGGCCGGGCCCGCCTCGACGGCCGGCTCTGGCTGAAGGTCACCCTCCTCAATCCCGTCACCGGGCCCGCCGACCTGGCCGCGCTGCTGCACCTCGTGGCGGCGCGGCGAGCGACACTCGTGGAAGGACACACCCCCCGATGAACCCCGTGCCGAGTCCCCGGCCGCACGACGAGCCGAGCCCCACCCGGACCACCCCGCACCCGCACCACGAACCGGACGCACCCCGCGACCTGATCGGCATCGGCATCGGCCCGTTC
This sequence comes from Streptomyces sp. SID5464, assembly GCF_009862985.1. Lineage (NCBI taxonomy): Bacteria > Bacillati > Actinomycetota > Actinomycetes > Kitasatosporales > Streptomycetaceae > Streptomyces > Streptomyces sp. SID5464. The sequence goes on from NZ_WWIQ01000001.1 coordinate 155,939, forward strand.
AACCTGTCCCTCGCCGCGCTCGCCCACCCGCTCGGCGAACTCGACACCGCCTTCTACGAGCAGCAGCCCGCCTTCGGCTGGCACTCGGGCCTGCTCATCGAGGGCGCGACCATCCAGGTGCCGTTCCTCGCCGACCTGGTGAGCCTCGCCGACCCCACCAGCCCCTGGACCTTCCTCAACTACCTCAGGTCGCGCGAGCGCCTGTTCCCCTTCTACTTCGCCGAGCGCTTCCACATCCAGCGCGCCGAGTACGACGCCTACTGCCGCTGGGTCTGCGAGAACCTCCCGGCGCTGCACTTCGGCCACCAGGTCGACGCCGTCCGCTGGAACCCCGAACGCGACCTGTTCGAGGTCGACTTCACCCAGCTCGACGCCGACGGAGAAGCCGAGGCCCTCGGCCGTACCTACGCGCGGAACGTCGTCCTCGGCATCGGCACCGAACCCCACGTCCCCAACCCCCTCAAGCCCCTCGTGGAGGCCCCCGGCGTGCCCGTGGTGCACGCCGCCGACTACCTCGACCACCGCGCGGCCCTGCTCGCCGCCGAGCACGTCACCGTCGTGGGCATCGGACAGTCCGGCGCCGAGATCTTCCTCGATCTGCTCCGCAACCGGCCCGCCGGGCGCGAGAAGCTCCACTGGCTGGGCCGCACCGAGGCCTTCGCGCCGATGGAGTACTCCAAGCTGGGCCTGGAACACTTCACCCCCGACCACACCCGCTACTTCCACGCCCTGCCCGAGTCGGCCCGCGACCGACTCGTCGCCGGGCAGTGGCAGCTGCACCAGGGCATCGACGCCGCCACCATCGCCGCCATCCACGACGAGCTGTACCGCCGCACCCTGCACGGCGGCTGGCCCGACGCCGTCCTCACCCCCGGCGTCCGGGTCCGCACCGCAGGCCGGGTCGCGACCACCAAGGTGGAACTGCACCTGGAGCACGGCCGGCAGGACAGCCGCTCCCGCCTCACCACCGACGGCGTCGTCCTCGCCACCGGCTACCGCGAACGCCCCCTCGACGGGATCCTCGCCGGCCTCGACCCCTACATGCGCCGCGACAGCCAGGAACGGCCGCGCATCGACGAGGACTACCGCCTCGTCCTCGACCCGGCCGTCACCGGCACGGTGTACGTCCAGAACGCCGAGACCCACACGCACGGCGTCGGCACCCCGGACCTCGGCCTCGCCGCCTGGCGCAGCGCGGTCATCCTCAACTCCCTCACGGGCAGGGAGACGTACCGGCTCCCGCGCCGCACCGCCTTCACCACCTTCGGCCTCACACAGCGGCAGCAGGTCCCGCCGCCCCGTGAGGCACCGGCGCTGACCCCGCTCGTCGACGACCGGAGGTGACGAAGCCCGCGGCTCAGAAGACCGGCGTGCCGTTCCGCGTGAGCTTCCAGTCCACCGCCGCGAACCCGGCCGGATCGATGGACCCCTTCGCCTTCACCCAGGAGATCATGGTGTTGCGGATCTCCTCCGAGTTCGACCACAGCACCGGGGCGGCGGCCACATGCGGGAAGTTGCCCCCGCCGTTGGCCCGGTAGTTGTTCACCGCGAACACGAACTTCGCGTCGTCCGCGAGCGGCTGCCCCTCGAACCGCACGTCCGTCACCCGCGAACCGGCCGGCTTCGCGATGTCGATCTCGTACGAGAGCCCGCTCACCACGTCGTAGTTGTAGTCCGGCGTACCGTTCGCGTTGGTCAGCTTCGCCGGATCCACCGGAGCGTCCGGCGCCGTCCGCACGTAGTAGTTCGCGGAGAACTCCAGGTACGCCTTCATCTGCGCACCCGTCATCAGACGCGCCTCCAGCGTGTTCTCGAAGACGTACAGACCCGCCACGTCCCGGATGGTCACCTCGCCCGACGGGATCCGGGCGGACCGCGAGAAGCACGCCGCCTGCGACAGCACCGGCAGCGCGGCGTGCTCCGTGCCCGCCAGGGCCTGCTTCACCGTGTCCGCCTGGATGTGGTTGATCAGATCGATGATCGGGACGTCCTTGTACGGCGCCTCGGCCGACGTCATCTCCGCCGCGTTCGTGCCGATGACCTGGTTGACGTACGCCACGACCTTCTCGTGCTCGTCGGAGAGCAGCTTCGTGATCTTCGGGTCCTCCTCCACCGTGTTGGAGTTGAGGACCTTCGCCCCCACCTTCTCGACCTTCCAGCAGCCCTTCTCCCAGACCAGCTCGAAGTCGAAGAGCGTCAGCCGCTGCCCCCACTTCAGCGGCTCCGAGAGCACGACCTGCTTGCCCGTCTTCTTGTTCGTCACGAAGTACTCGGGGATCTCCGTGTGCGCGTGCCCGACCAGGATCGCGTCGATGCCCGGCACCTGCTCGGCCACCAGCCCGGCCGCGTTCTCGACGTACGGCAACTGGTCACCGTAGGACGACGTCCCCGACGAACCGCTGTGCGCCGACACGATGACGACGTCCGCGCCCATCGACCGCAGCTTCGGCACCCACTTCGCCGCCTGCTCCTCCAGCCCCGGGAACGTCATCTTCCCCTGCACGTTCGCCTTGTCCCAGATCGCGATGCCCGGATTGGTCAGACCCAGCACCGCCACCTTCACGTCCCGCCCGAACGGCGTGCGCAGCCGGTGCATGCTGTACGGCGGGAAGGCGGGCCGCAGCGTCTTCGCGTCCAGCGCGTTCGCGCCCAGCAGCGGGAAACGGCACTGCTGCTGGAATTTCCGCAGCACCGGGATGCCGTAGTTGAACTCGTGGTTGCCGAGCGCCGCCGCGTCGTAGCCCATGGCGTTCATGGCCTGCGCCATCGGGTGCACCGGGCCGCCCTCGGCCGTGATCGGGTCGACCTTCGCGTAGTAGTACGACAACTGCGTGCCCTGGATGGTGTCGCCCGCGTCGATCAGCAGCGTGTTGCGGCGGCCCTTCTCCGCACGGACGCGGTTCACCAGGGTCGAGACCTTGGCCAGACCGACGTCGTTGTGGTCCTTGTCGTCGAACTCCTTGTCCGTGAAGTAGTCCCAGTTGAAGACGTTGCCGTGCAGGTCCGTCGTCCCCAGCACGGTGAACGCGTAGCGCTTCGCGCCCCGCCCGGCGCCGTGCGCCTCGGCCGCCTGCGCACCCGGCGCCCCGACCGCACCGGCCAGCGCCACCCCCGCCCCGGTCACGGCGGACTTCTCCAGGAACTTCCGGCGGTTCAACGGCATGTCTGGCTCTCCTCGCGGAATCTGTGAACGACGCGCGTAGATAACGCGCGTAGATTCTGACCCGGTCATGACCAGAAGCAACAGCCCCGGCAGGTTGCGATCTGATGACTCGGCTCACCGGCCCCACCCCGTTGGCCAGCCAAGACATGACAGAGTGGGGCGTATGACCGCGCCCACGTCAGACGCCTCCCAGCCCGCCGTCCCCTACGGCACACCCGACGCCCCCCGCATCGCCGTCCGAGGTGAGGCCCGCCTCGAAGTCGACCCCGAGATCGCCCGCATAGGCATCACCGTCGCCGCCCGCGGCCGCGACCGCCGCTCCGCCCTCGACGACCTCACCCGCCGCAACGCCGGAGTCCTCGACCTCGTCAAGTCCTACGGCGACGCCGTCGAACGCCTGGAGACCGGCGCCTTCTCCATCACCCCCGAACTCACCAAGCACGGCCGGGGCGAACGCGTCCGCACCTACCACGGCAGCGTCCACGTCACCGCCGAGCTCACCGACTTCACCGCCCTCGGCGAACTCACCACCCGCCTCGCCGACCTGGAACTCACCCGCGTCGACGGCCCCTGGTGGGCCCTGCGCCCCGACTCGCCCGCCCACCGCGAAGCCCGCAAGAAGGCCGTACGGGAAGCCGTCCAGCGCGCCCGCGAGTACGCCGAGGCACTCGGCACCACCCTCTCCGCCCTGGTCGAACTCGCCGACATCGGCGCCGAGAACGCACCGCCGCCCTACCCGCAGGCCCCCGGCCGCGCCCGCTCGGCCGCCTACGGCAGTGCCGCCGAGAACGCCCCGGCGGCCCCCCTCGACCTCGAACCCCAGCGCCAGCGGGTCCACGCCCAGATCAATGCCCGCTTCACGATGGTGCCGCCGGAGCTCTAGCATTCCGAAAACCCGACCGAATTCCCCCGGGGTGCTCATCGGAGCACCCCGCCGCACAATTCAACACTTGTCAATAACGTTTCACGCAAAGTCTGTTGAGTGGTCACTCACGACCAATTCTCTACCAGTCGGTAACTCATAGGCTCAGACCATGCGCCGAGCAAAGATCGTCTGCACACTGGGGCCCGCCACCGATTCGTACGACCAGATCAAAGCCCTGGTCGACGCCGGAATGGACGTAGCCCGCTTCAATCTCAGCCACGGCGGACACGCCGAACACGAGGAGCGCTACCACCGGGTGCGAAAGGCCGCCGACGAGACCGGCCGCAGTGTCGGTGCCCTCGCCGACCTTCAAGGCCCGAAAATCCGGCTCGGCCGCTTCACCGAAGGCCCCGTACTCCTCGAACGCGGCGACACCTTCACCATCACCGTCGAAGAAGGCGTCGAAGGTGACCGCGCCACCTGCGGCACCACCTACGCCGGCCTCACCGACGACGTCACCACCGGCGAACGCATCCTCGTCGACGACGGCAAGGTCTGCCTCGAAGTCACCGAGGTCGACGGCCCCCGCGTCCACACCACGGTCGTCGAGGGCGGCGTCATCTCCGACCACAAAGGCCTCAACCTCCCCGGCGTCGCCGTCTCCGTCCCCGCCCTCTCCAAAAAGGACGAGGACGACCTCCGGTGGGCCCTGCGCACGGGCTTCGACGTCATCGCCCTCTCCTTCGTCCGCACCGGCCGCGACATCCAGGACGTCCACCGCATCATGGACGAGGAAGGCCGCCGCCTCCCCGTCATCGCCAAAGTCGAAAAACCCCAGGCCGTCGACAACATCGACGACATCGTCGCCGCGTTCGACGGCATCATGGTCGCCCGCGGAGACCTCGGCGTCGAAATGCCACTCGAACAAGTCCCGATCGTCCAGAAGCGCGCGATCAAACTGGCGAAGCGCAACGCCAAACCGGTGATCGTGGCGACCCAGATGCTCGACTCGATGATCGACAACGCCCGCCCGACGCGAGCCGAGGCCTCGGACGTCGCCAACGCCGTCATCGACGGCACGGATGCCGTCATGCTCTCCGGCGAGACGAGCGTCGGCAAACACGCCGTCGAAACCGTCCGCACCATGGCCCGCATCGTCGAAGCGGCGGAGGAAGACATCCTGGCCAAGGGCCTCCCGCCGCTCACGGAACGCAACAAGCCCCGCACCCAGGGCGGCGCGGTGGCCCGGGCCGCCGCCGAAATGGGCGACTTCCTCGGCGCCCGCTTCCTCGTCGCCTTCACCCAGTCCGGCGACACGGCCCGCCGCCTCTCCCGCTACCGCTCCCCGATCCCCCTCCTCGCCTTCACCCCCGACCAGGCCACCCGCTCCCAGCTCAGCCTGACCTGGGGCGTCGAGACCTTCCTCGGCCCCTGCGTGGACTCCACGGACGCGATGGTCGACCAGGTGGACGAACTCCTGCTGCGCTACGGCCGCTGCCAAAAGGGCGACACGGTCGTCATCACGGCCGGCTCTCCCCCCGGGGTCTCCGGCTCGACGAACCTGGTCCGCGTCCACCACATCGGCGAGGACGACAGCCCGAAGCAGGGCGTCAGTACTTGGGCCCCACGTGGTCGTCCATGAGGGCTACGGAGGCTTTGCGGGCGATGGAGATGTTGCGTGCGTTCGCCTGCTTCCAGTCGACGCCCACCTGGTCGAGCGCTCTGGTGAACAGGCGCATGATGTCGACTGAGACGTTGGTGAAGAAGTACCGCGGATACTCGTAGCGCTTCCGCTCGCCGGCAACGGTGCGAGTCGTCCAGTTGGTGATACGGCAGCCGTCGGAGTGGATGAGACCCCGGATGAACGCCCAGGGGTGGGCTTCGACGATGGCCTGTTGCCAGGGCGCGAGGACGATGGGTCGTTCATGCTTCTTGCCGGGGCCGTGCTGGGGGAAGAGGCGGGGCCAATGTCTGCTGTAACCGACCACGGAGACGTAGCCCTGCGCCTGAGTGCGATAGGAACGCCCGGTCGGATTCACGGCACGCATGGCGATCTCGCAGGCGTCGATCAGACCAGGCCATGAGTTCGCGCACGCGATTCTCAGGTAGTAGCCGGTGCGGGGGTGGCCGCTGATGCAGCCATCCCCGAGATAGAGGCCCAGTAAGTAGGCGTACGCGCACTCATCGGCGGGCGGCCCCGGCTCTTGGGGCGCGATTCGGGGCAGCGGCTCGAGGCGGTTCTGCCAGGAGCGGATCGCAGCGCGTGAAATACCCGTCTCCAGGCTCACCGAACTCAGGCTGCGGCCCTGGGCCACCAAGCCGAGCGTTCGCTTGCGTGTGCTGACGTCGTACATAGGGCCCACTGTGGGACGGTGATAACGACGACACGCAGAAAGAAGTCGAGGTTCACGAGAACGTGGACATCCACTTGTGAACCGTGACCTTGGAAATGAAGGAAAAGTGCCCCGGGTCGGACTCGAACCGACACTGTATGGGTTTTGAATCCATTGCCTGCTGCCAATTGGGCTACCGGGGCCCGGTGAATCGAAGGTTGACCTCGACCCTCCGCCTGACCACCATACCGCAGCTAGGTACGCTCTTGGGAGCAGTACCGGCCTGCCCCTACCAAGGAGCCCACGTGAGCGCCCCCGAGTCGCCCCAGCCTGTTGACGTGCCTGAAGACGACAAGTCGCACGTGCCTCCGATGACGACGCGGGTCGTCATCGCCGAGGACGAGGCCCTGATCCGGCTCGATCTCAAAGAGATGCTGGAGGAGGAGGGGTACACCGTCGTCGGTGAGGCCGGGGACGGGGAGCAGGCCGTGGAGCTGGCCCGTGAGCACCGGCCCGATCTGGTGATCCTGGACGTGAAGATGCCGAAGCTGGACGGTATCTCCGCGGCCGAGAAGATCGCCGAGGAGAGCATCGCGCCGGTGCTGATGCTGACCGCCTTCTCGCAGCGCGACCTCGTGGAGCGGGCCCGGGACGCCGGTGCCATGGCCTATCTGGTGAAGCCGTTCAGCAAGACCGACGTCGTCCCGGCGATCGAGATGGCCGTCTCGCGTTTCACGGAGCTGAAGGAGCTGGAGAAGGAGGTCGCCGACCTCACGCTGCGGCTGGAGACGCGCAAGCTCGTGGACCGGGCCAAGTCCATCCTCCAGACCGAGTACGGGCTGACCGAGCCCGCCGCGTTCCGGTGGATCCAGAAGACGTCGATGGACCGGCGGATGTCGATGCAGCAGGTCGCGGAGGCCGTCATCCAGGACGCCGAGGAGAAGAAGGCCAACAAGGGCTGAGAGCCGAGCGAGGCCCGCCCCCTTAGAAGGGGGCGGGCCTCTTTTGTGTGCGGGCCGGACCTCAGTCCTCGCCCAGGTACGCCTTGCGCACCGACTCGTCGTGCAGCAGGTCCTGCCCCGTCCCGGAGAGGACGACGTTGCCGACCTCCATGACGTGGCCCTGATCGGCGAGCGAGAGCGCCGCCTGGGCGTTCTGTTCGACGAGCAGGATGGTCGTGCCCTGGGACTTCAGCTCCGAGATCGTCGCCATGATCTTCTGCATCATGATCGGGGAGAGGCCCATGGAGGGCTCGTCGAGCATGAGGAGCTTGGGCCGGGACATCAGGGCGCGGCCCATGGCGAGCATCTGCTGTTCGCCGCCGGAGAGGGTTCCGGCGGCCTGCTTCCTGCGTTCCCCGAGGATGGGGAAGAGGTCGTAGGCGCGCTGGATGTCCTTCTCGATGCCGTCCTTGTCCTTGCGGAGGAACGCGCCGAGCTGGAGGTTCTCCGCGATGGTGAGGCGGGGGAAGATGTGCCGGCCTTCGGGGGAGTGGGCGAGGCCGAGGGCGACGATCTTGTGGGCGGCGACGCCGGTCAGGGGCTTGCCGTCGAAGATGATCTTCCCGGAGGTGGGCTTCAGGAGGCCCGAGAGGGTGCGCAGGGTGGTCGTCTTGCCGGCGCCGTTGGTGCCGATGAGGGTGACGACCTGGCCGGCCTCGACGCTGAAGGAGATGCCTTTGACGGCTTCGATCTTGCCGTAGGAGACCCGGAGGTCCTCGACTTCGAGGAGTGCGGTCACTTGGCTTCTCCCTTGGTGCTGCTGGCGGTGCTGGGCGCGTCGGCGGCGGCTTCGGCCGCGGCCTCGGCTGCTTCGACCTCCGCGGCTTCGGCCTGCCCGGGGTCGCCTTCGAACGGCTCTCCCAGGTAGGCGGCGATGACGCGCTCGTCGGCCTGGACGACTTCGGAGGTGCCCTCGACGAGCTTCTCGCCCTGGACGAGGACGGCGACGCGGTCGCAGAGGTTGAAGACGAAGCGCATGTCGTGCTCGATGAGGAGGACGGCGACGCCCTTGTCGCGGATGGCGAAGACGAGTTCCTCGGTCGCCCGCGTCTCCTGGGGGTTCATGCCCGCCGTCGGCTCGTCGAGCAGGAGCAGGCCGGGTTCGCTGGCCAGCGCCCGGGCGATCTCCAGCTTGCGCTGTTCGCCGTAGGGGAGGTTGCGTGCCAGGTGGTCGCGCTTGTGGTCGAGGCCGATGAACTGGAGGAGTTCCATGGCGCGTTCCTCGCTGGCGCGTTCGGCCTTCTTGAAGCCGGGGCCGCGCAGGAGGGCCGACCACAGCCCCTCCTTCGTCCGCGTGTGGCGGCCGACGAGGACGTTCTCCAGGACCGTCATGTTGGCGAACAGGCGGATGTTCTGGAAGGTCCGGGCGATGCCGGCCTGGGTGACCAGGTGGGGCTTGGGCGGCAGGACGGTGCCCTTGTAGGAGACCGTGCCCTCCGTCGGGACGTAGAGGCCGGTCAGGCAGTTGAAGAACGTCGTCTTGCCGGCGCCGTTGGGGCCGATCAGCCCGACGATCTCGCCGGAGTTGACCGTGAAGTCGACGGAGCGGACGGCGGTGAGGCCGCCGAAGCGCATCGTGACGTCGCGTGCTTCGAGTACAGGTGTGGTCATGATGGTTACGCCCCCGCCTTGGTGACGGCCGGTTCGTCGGTCAGCGTGGTCTGTTTGGGTACGTCGAGTTGGCCGGTCTCGTGGAATTCGAGCTGGCGCCGGCGGTTGGCGATGATGCCTTCGGGACGGAAGCGCATCAGCAGGATGAGCGCGATGCCGAAGGCGAGGAGCGACTTGTCCTGGAGGAACACCAGCTTTTCGGGGAGCAGGTAGAGCAGGGCCGCGCCGAGGAGCGGGCCCGCGACCGTGCCCATGCCGCCGAGGACGACCGCGGCCAGGAGGAACGCGGAGTTGGGTGGGGTGGAGCCGGCGAACTGGTACGGCGTGGGGACCACGCTGTAGGTGACGTGGGCGCTGACGGTGCCGGCGAGGCCGGCGAGGGCGGCGCCGAGGGCGAAGGCGACGAGCTTGACGCGGAAGCCGTTGATGCCCATGGCGGTGGCGGCGGTCTCGTCCTCGCGGATGGCGATCCAGGAGCGGCCGATGCGGGAGTCGGCGGCGCGGGTGTAGACGAGGACGACGATGGCCATGATGAGGACCATCAGCAGGTAGTAGTTGGCGAACCGGCCGAGGGTGAATCCGCCGATGTCGTGGGCCTGGCCGAAGTCGAACCCGAGGAGGTTCAGGTCGGGGATGTTGGCGATGCCGTTGGGGCCGTTGGTGACGTCGGGTCCGGAGTCGCCGTCCATGTTGTTGACGGCGATGCGGAAGATCTCTCCGAAGCCGAGGGTGACGATGGCGAGGTAGTCGCCGCGCAGCCGCAGGGTCGGGGCGCCGATGAGGACGCCGAAGACGAGGGAGGCTGCGGCGCCGGCCAGGGCGGAGGCCCAGAAGGGCAGGTGGACGCCGGAGATGGTGGAGAACTCGGAGCCGGAGACGAGGGCGGCGGTGTAGGCGCCGACGCCGAGGAAGGCGACGTATCCGAGGTCGAGGAGGCCGGCGAGGCCGACGACGATGTTCAGGCCGAGGGCGACCGTCCCGAAGATCAGGATGTTGACGCCGATGTTGGCGTAGTGGTCGTCGGTCTGGGTGAAGGGGAAGGCGATGGCCGCGGCGAAGCCCATGGCGAGGGTGAAGCTGCGGTTGGCCGCGACCAGTGCGGAGAAGCGGTCGAGGAGACCGGCGGTGTGCAGGGCCCACATGGCGAAGACGACGACGAAGAGGTAGCCGACGAAGAGTTCGCCGTACTCGGTGTCGATGCCGTAGGTGAAGACGCCCAGGCCGATGATGGTGACCACGGTGATCAGGGCCCGCTGGATCCAGGGCGCGGTGGCCTGGGCGGCGGTGATGTGGTCGGGCTTGGCGATGTAGGCCTTGAGGGCTTCCTTGGTGCCGTCGGTGCCGGTGCGCTCCTGGGGGAGGGCGAAGGCGCCGAGGACGGGCAGGAGGGAGGCGATGGCCGCGATCCAGCCGCCGGGTTCGAGGTTGACGACGCCGCCGAGTTCGGCGCTGATGGCGATGACCGTGAACCAGGTGACGGCGAAGCCGCCGAGGGCGGTGAGGACGAGCGGTGCGTTGTTGCGGGCGGGCAGCAGCCAGCCCAGGCCGCGGATGCCGTACGAGGCGAGGGCGAACAGGGCGGTGAGGACGCCGGCGGTGAAGGTGAGCCACTGAAGGCCGCCGGGGTAGCCGTTGATGGTGAGGTCGCCGGGGAACTCGTCGGTCCAGGTCCAGGCGAGGAACGCGGAGGCCGCGGTGGCGATGCCGCCGGCGAGCAGGAGGGCGCGGGCGGCCGGCGCGGGCAGCGGTATGAGTCCGCGCAGCGCGGGCGGGGCGGGGACGGCGTCCGGGGCGGGGGTCTTGGTCGTCTCGGTCATGTGATCACGCCCTGTCCGCGACGCGCTCGCCGAGCAGGCCCTGTGGCCGGAACAGGAGCACGAGGATGAGGAGGCAGAAGGCCCACACGTTGGCCCAGCTCTGGCCGCCGAGCTGCGACATGCCGGGGATCTCGTCGATGTAGGCGGAGGCGAGGGTCTCGGCGATGCCGAGGACGACGCCGCCGAGCATGGCGCCGTAGATGTTGCCGATGCCGCCGAGGACGGCCGCGGTGAACGCCTTGAGGCCCATGAGGAAGCCCATGCGGTAGTCGACGTTGCCGTACTTGAGTCCGTAGGCGACGGCCGCGACGGCGGCGAAGAAGCCGCCGATGGCGAAGGCGATGACGATGATGCGGTTGGTGTCGATGCCCATCAGCTGCGCGGTGTCGGGGTCCTGCGCGGTGGCCTGCATGGCGCGGCCGGTGCGGCTGCGGCGCACGAAGAGGGCGAGGGCGGCCATGCAGAGGACGGCGGCCAGGATGAGGAAGATGTCGGCGTCCTTGATGGTGACGGAGCCGATGTCGTGGGTGGCGTCGAGGCCCGGGAAGGCGCGGGCGCGGTCGGCGCCGGGGTAGAAGTTGCGGACGACCTCCTGGAGGGCCAGGGAGAGGCCGATGGCGGTGATGAGGGGTGCCAGGCGTGGTGCTCCGCGCAGTGGCCGGTAGGCGAACCGTTCCGCCCCCACGGCGATGAGGATGGCCACGAGGGCGCCGCCGAGGAGCATCAGAGGTACGGCGAGGACCATCGAGGTGCCGTCGGGGAGGATGTAGAAGTAGACCGTGAGGGCGCCGAACGCGCCGGTCATGAAGATCTCGCCGTGCGCGAAGTTGATGAGCTGGACGATGCCGTACACCATCGTGTAGCCGATGGCGATCAGCCCGTACATCGAGCCTAGAAGCAGCCCGTTGGCCAGCTGCTGCGGCAGGGTGTTCACCGCATGGCCTCCATGTCGCTGGTGGTCGTGTGCACTGGATGCGTGCGTGGTCGCGTGCTGTGTGGGGGTGTGAAAACGGGCCGCGCGGTCGGGGTCCTCCTCCCGCGCGGCCCGTGGGTGCGGCGTTGTGGCGGGCCGGACTACTTCAGGTCGGCCGTGCCCGTCTCGACGTCCTTCCAGGCACCCTTCTCGACCTGGTACACCGTCAGCTGCTTGTTGGTGGTGTCGCCGTACTGGTCGAAGGAGATCTTGCCGGTGAGGCCTTCGAAGTCGGACTTCTGGACTCCGTCGACGACCTTGGAGCGCAGGTCGTTGATGTCGGTGGGCACCTTGCCGCCGTTGGCGTCGGCCGCGGCCTTGACGGCCTTGATGATGGCCGTGGTGGCGTCGTAGGCGTAAGCGCCGTAGGCGCCGTAGTCGCCCTTGTAACCCTTGTCCTTGTACGTCTGGATGAACGTCTTGGCGGCGGGCAGGGTGTCGGCGGGGACGCCGATGGCGGTGGCGAGGTCGCCCTCGGAGGCCTTGCCGGCGGCCTCGATGTAGGTGGAGGCGAACATGCCGTCGCCGCCGAACAGCGGGATCTTGACGCCGGCGTCCTTGAGCTGCTTGGTGATCAGCGCGGACTCGTCGTACTGGCCGCCGTAGTACAGCAGGTCGGCACCGGAGTTCTTGATCTTCGTGACGAGGGAGCCGAAGTCCTTGTCGCCGGTGTTGACGTGGTCGGTGCCCACGACCTTGCCGCCGAGCTTCTTGAACTGCTCGTTGAAGATCTTCGCGAGGCCGGCGCCGTAGGTCTGCTTGTCGTCGACGACGAAGGCCTTCTTCTTCTTGAGGCCGTTGTACGCGTAGCCGGCCGCGAAGCTGCCCTGGAGTTCGTCGGTGGTGGCGGTACGGAAGTACGTCTTGAACGGACGCTTCTTGTCCGTCTGCCAGTTCTTGCCCTGGGTCAGCTCGGGGGCGGTGTTCGCGGGGGAGATCTGGACCATGTTGGCCGAGGCGAAGACCTGCTGCATCGTCTGGGCGACGCCGGAGTTCAGCGGGCCGACGGCGCCGACGGCGGTCTTGTCGCCGGTGAGGCTGGTGGCGTTGGACTGGCCGGTGGCGGGCTGTGCCTTGTCGTCCAGGGCCTTGAGCTTGAATTTCACGCCCGGGACCCAGTTGTTCTTGTTGGCGTCGTCGACGGCGATCTGAGCGCCGTACTGGATGCCGAGGCCGGTGGTGGAGTTCTCACCGGACAGGGGCGCGTCCACGCCGATGGTCAGTGTGGTGGCGGCGCCGCTGTCTCCGCTCTTGTCACCGCTGTCGTCTCGGGAGCCGCAGGCGGTGAGAGTCAGAGCTCCGGTCGTAAGAACGGAGGTAAGAATCACCAAGGAACGCTGTCGCACGATCAGTCCTTTCACAGGCAGGCCCGCCCTGGTCGGGGGGTGAGTGCCGCGCTGGTACCGAACTCCCGATGGAGCGGTGACTGGCCGTGACTCTAAGCCCGGTGTGGAGGCAGGGTCAGCGGCGTGGGGCGGCTTGTGACTTTCTTGTTATGACGTGATGGATGCCCGGCTTCGGTGGAGGACCCTCTCGGCGGGTTTGATGGGCTTTCTCCGAAGTCCGCATTCTGAGAACGTGCACTTCCGGTTGGCCGCGGCTGGGGTCGTGGTGGTTGCCGGGGCACAGGCGGCGCGGGCCGGATGGGAAAGGTCCCCGGAGGAGGCGCGGCCGAGGATGAAACTGCGGTGCCGTATTGCGCGCGCGTTACGGAGCGTTACAGAGAGGAAGGGATCTCCGCGTCCAGGGGGAGTTCCGAGCAAGGGGGAACGGTTATGGCGCCGGTGACGTCATGGGTTTTCGCCGGGGGAAGTTGAGGGTTCGGTGAGGACGAGGTCAAGCCAGGCGGTGGCGTCGGCGGGCCGGTGCGGGGGCGGGGGTGGGGGCGGGTGCCGGCTCGGGCGGCCGGGGCGCCGGCCGGTCGGGCGTGCCGCGTCGGCGCGGACGACGTCCTGACTGCCGCTGGCGTCGTCACACTCGTCTGTTTCCGCGTAACTCTCGTCCGCTTCCGCGGAGTTGACGGTTCCCCGGGCCCGTGCAGCGCAGCGCCCCGCCGCTCCGGGCGGTGCCCGGGGCGGCGGGGCGGTCGGTCGTGCCGGGTGGCCGGTGGCTGGCGGCGCGGGGCTACGGCAGCTTCACGAACGGCGAGAGGAAGGCGCGGGCGCCGGGAGTGTCCAGGCGGTACGTCACGTTGGTCGCGTAGCAGGGGGTGTCGCCGGTGATGGTGGTGGAGGCGAGGATCCTCCGTCCGCCGATGAAGGCGAAGTTGGGGCCGCCGGAGTCGCCGTAGCAGGCGCCTCCGTTGCCCTGCGGCGCGGTCATCGCCAGCCGGGCCCAGGAGTCGTTGAGGGCGTCGAAGGTGACGGGTGCCTTCATGCGGACGCCGCCGCCGGGGTGGGTCTGGCCGCCGGGGCCGTTGACGGCCTCCTGGGTGCCGTAGCCGGCGACGAGCCAGTCGGTGGCGTTCAGCCCCTGCGGGCCGAGTCTGCCGAGCTGGTTCGCCGTGGGCAGGGTGGCCGGGGTGAAGCTCCAGCGGGCCTTGACCTTGGCGGCGGGCAGTTCGATCACCGCGATGTCGTGGGTGTCGGAGGCCGGTCCCGGGTAGCCGGGGTGCGTGTGGGCGGTGCCCGGGACGGCGACGGCGGCGGCCTGCGCGGCCGGGTCGCCCGGGTACTTCTTCGCCGCCGCGTCGAGCCCGGACTGCACGTCCTGGTCCAGGGACACGTAGAACCGCACGTCGTCGGGCCAGTCGGAGGTGCAGTGCGCGGCGGTCAGGAAGGTGTCCGCGTCGATCATGGTGCCGGAGCAGACCCAGTCGACCCGGTCGGGGGTCGCGGGGTCGCCGTCGTTGTCCCAGGTGGCCACGAGCGCGCCGACCTCGGTGCGTTCGGGGGCGGGTGTCGCGTTGTAGGAGTTGATGGCGGAGGACGGCAGCGCGGTGGCGAGCACGGCGGCACCGGCCGCGGCCGTGACGGCGAGGGCACGTACGGAGGTCAAGAGAAACCCTTCTAGGGGTGGGACGGGTCTTCTCCTGTGGGGGTGGAGCGTCAGTGAAGCGCGCGGGGGCGGCCGCGACAAGAGCGCGCCCGCCCCTCCAGGGTTTTCCCTACGTCGGTCAGCTCGGGGCGCGGATGAGCTGCTCGTCGCGCGGGTTCACGTCGCGCAGCAGGCAGGTCAGCCGGGCCGTGCACACCCTTTTGTCGCTTTCGTCCGTGATGACGATTTCGTACGTGGCGGTCGAGCGCCCCCGGTGCACCGGCGTGGCCACGCCGGTGACGAGGCCGGAGCGTACGCCGCGGTGGTGGGTGCAGTTCAGGTCGACGCCCACGGCGATCTTGGAGCTGCCGCCGTGCAGCATCGAGCCGACCGAGCCGAGCGTCTCGGCCAGCACCGCGGAGGCGCCGCCGTGCAGCAGCCCGTAGGGCTGGGTGTTGCCCTCGACCGGCATCGTCCCGACGACCCGGTCCGCCGACGCCTCGACGATCTGGACGCCCATCCGGGTCCCGAGGTGGCCCGCGGAGAACAGGGCCAAGAGGTCCACGCCGAGAGCGGCGTACTCGTCGATGACCTCCTGCGGGAACTTCACATGCTGCTGCTCACCCATGGGGCCCGGTCTCCGTTCGTCCAGATCATGCGGTTACCACTGTGGCTGAGCAAACGCTCAGTCGGTCGCCGATTGTTCCAGACGCACCACGACGGACTTGCTGGCCGGGGTGTTACTGGTGTCCGCCGTGGCATCCAGCGGCACCAGTACGTTGGTCTCCGGGTAGTAGGCGGCGGCGCAGCCCCGGGCCGTCGGGTAGTGCACGACGCGGAACCCGGGCGCCCTGCGCTCCACGCCGTCCTTCCACTCACCGACCAGGTCGACGTACTCGCCGTCCGCCAGCTTCAGGGCCCGCGCGTCCTCGGGGTTGACCAGCACCACGCGGCGGCCGTTCTTGATGCCCCGGTAACGGTCGTCGAGGCCGTAGACCGTGGTGTTGTACTGGTCGTGCGAGCGCAGCGTCTGGAGCAGCAGGCGGCCCTCGGGCAGCTCCGGGTACTCCACGGGCGCGGCGGTGAAGTTGGCCTTGCCGGTGGCCGTGGGGAAGCGCCGCTCGTCACGCGGGGCGTGCGGGAGAGTGAAGCCGCCGGGGCGGGCCACGCGCGCGTTGAAGTCCTCGAAGCCGGGGATCACGCGCGCGATGCGGTCCCGGATCGTCGCGTAGTCCTTCTCGAACTCCTCCCAGGGCGTGGCGCTGTTCTCGCCCAGCACGCGACGGGCCAGGCGGCAGACGATGGCAGTCTCGGACAGCAGGTGCCGGCTCGCGGGCTCCAGCCGGCCCCGGGAGGCGTGCACCATGCCCATCGAGTCCTCGACGGTCACGAACTGCTCGCCGCTGCCCTGGAGGTCCCGCTCGGTGCGGCCGAGGGTCGGGAGGATCAGGGCACGCGCGCCCGTGACCGCGTGCGAGCGGTTCAGCTTCGTCGACACGTGCACGGTCAGCCGGGCCCGCCGCATGGCCGCCTCGGTGACCTCCGTGTCCGGGGAAGCGGAGACGAAGTTGCCGCCCATGGCGAAGAAGACCTTCGCCTCACCGTCGCGCAGGGCGCGGATGGCGCGTACGACGTCGAAGCCGTGCTCGCGCGGCGGGGCGAAGCCGAACTCCTTCTCCAGGGCGTCCAGGAACGCCGGGGCGGGGCGCTCGAAGATGCCCATCGTGCGGTCGCCCTGCACGTTCGAGTGGCCGCGCACCGGGCACACGCCCGCGCCCGGGCGGCCGATGTTGCCACGCAGGAGAAGGAAGTTGACCACTTCCTTGATCGTCGGTACCGAGTGCTTGTGCTGGGTGAGCCCCATCGCCCAGCAGACGATGGTCCGCTCGGAGGCGAGGACCATCCGGAGGGCCTTCTCGATGTCCTCCCGGGTCAGGCCGGTCGCCGCGAGCGTCTCGTCCCAGTCGGCGGCGCGGGCGGCCGCGGCGAACTCCTCGTACCCGTGCGTGTGCTCCCGCACGAACGCCTCGTCGACCGCGCCCTCCGTCTCGACGATCAGCTTGTTGAGGAGACGGAACAGGGCCTGGTCGCCGCCGATGCGGATCTGGAGGAACAGGTCGGTCAGCGCGGCACCCTTGAGCATGCCCTGCGGGGTCTGCGGGTTCTTGAAACGCTCCAGGCCCGCCTCGGGCAGCGGGTTGACGCTGATGATCCTCGCCCCGTTGTCCTTGGCCCTCTCCAGGGCGGACAGCATGCGCGGGTGGTTCGTCCCCGGGTTCTGGCCGGCGACGATGATCAGGTCGGCCTTGTAGAGGTCCTCCAGCAGGACGCTGCCCTTGCCGATGCCGATCGTCTCCGACAGGGCCGAGCCGGACGACTCGTGGCACATGTTCGAGCAGTCGGGCAGGTTGTTCGTGCCGAGCTCGCGGGCGAACAGCTGGTACAGGAACGCGGCCTCGTTGCTGGTGCGGCCCGAGGTGTAGAAGACGGCCTCGTCCGGGGAGCCGAGGGCGGCGATCTCCTCGGCGATGATGTCGAAGGCGCGCTCCCAGGTCACTGGCTCGTAGTGCGTGCCGCCTTCGGGGAGATGGACGGGGTGGGTGAGGCGCCCCTGCTGGCCCAGCCAGTAGCCGCTGCGCCCGGCCAGGTCGGCGACCGGGTGCGCGGCGAAGAACTCGGGCGTGACCCGGCGCAGCGTGGCCTCCTCGGCGACGGCCTTCGCGCCGTTCTCGCAGAACTCCGCCTTGTGCCGGTGCTCCGGCTCCGGCCAGGCACAGCCGGGGCAGTCGAAGCCGTCTTTCTGGTTCACGCTCAGCAGCGTCAGCGCCGTGCGCTTCACACCCATCTGCTGCTGGGCGACCCGCAGCGTGTGCCCGATCGCGGGCAGGCCCGCTGCCGCGTGCTTCGGCCCGGCGACCTGCGGCGCGTCCTGAACCGGATCACTCTTGGGCGGCTTCGTCGCCATCGCACGCTCCTCTTCCACTGCACTGTGAGGTACATCTCCGATCCTCCCACGCGGCGGTGACACCCGGTGGGGGAGGGCTGGGGGCGACGGCCCGCCCCGGCGCATGCGCGGTCGGAGCCGGGGCCGGGGCCGAGTGTCAGTGGGGCGTGGCAGGATCGGGGGCGTGGCAGAGACAGCATCGAAGACGACCGACCAGACCTCCGGCGGCAGCCGCCCGCGACTGATGCTCATGGACGGGCACTCGCTGGCCTACCGAGCGTTCTTCGCGCTGCCCGCGGAGAACTTCACCACCGCGACGGGCCAGCCGACGAACGCGATCTACGGCTTCGCGTCGATGCTGGCCAACACGCTGCGCGACGAGGCGCCCACGCACTTCGCGGTCGCCTTCGACGTCTCCCGCAAGACCTGGCGGTCGCAGGAGTTCACGGAGTACAAGGCGAACCGCTCCAAGACCCCCGACGAGTTCAAGGGCCAGGTCGAGCTGATCTGCGAGCTCCTCGACGCGATGGGCGCCGCCCGCTTCGCGGTCGACGGCTTCGAGGCGGACGACGTCATCGCCACCCTCGCCACACAGGCCGAGGCCGAGGGCTTCGAGGTGCTGATCGTCACCGGCGACCGGGACTCCTTCCAGCTGGTCAGCGAGCACACGACCGTGCTGTACCCGACCAAGGGCGTCTCCGAGCTGACCCGCTTCACCCCCGAGAAGGTCTTCGAGAAGTACGGGTTGACGCCCGCGCAGTACCCGGACTTCGCGGCCCTGCGCGGCGACCCCTCCGACAACCTTCCCGGCATCCCCGGCGTCGGCGAGAAGACCGCCGCGAAGTGGATCAACCAGTTCGGCTCCTTCGCGGAGCTCGTCGAGCGCGTGGACGAGGTCAAGGGCAAGGCCGGGCAGAACCTCCGCGATCACCTGGAGGCCGTCAAGCTCAACCGCCGGCTCACGGAGCTGGAGCGCCGGGTCGAGCTGCCCAAGGGCGTCGCCGAGCTGGAGCGGACCGCGTACGACCGCAAGGCCGTCGCGATGGTCCTGGACACCCTGGAGATCCGCAACCCCTCGCTGCGCGAGCGGCTGTTCGCCGTCGACCCCGGCGCCGAGGAGGCCGAGACCACCCCCATCAGCACGGACGGCGTGCAGCTGGACGGCACGGTGCTCGGCACGGGCGAGCTGGCCGGCTGGCTCACCGAGCACGGCACCCAGCCCCTCGGCGTCGCCACGGTCGACGCCTGGGCGCTGGGCACGGGCTCGGTGGCCGAGGTCGCGCTCGCCGCGCCCGGCGGAGCGGCCGCCTGGTTCGACCCCTCCCAGCTGGACGAGGCCGACGAGACGGCCTTCGCGGCCTGGCTCGCCGACGCCGGGCGGCCCAAGATCTTCCACAACGCCAAGGGCGCCATGCGCGTCTTCGCCGAGCACGGCTGGAGCGTCGAGGGCGTGCGCATGGACACCGCGCTCGCCGCCTACCTGGTCAAGCCCGGCCGCCGCTCCTTCGACCTGGACGCGCTGTCCCTGGAGTACCTGCACCGCGAGCTGGCCCCCGCCGCCGCGGCCGACGGGCAGCTCGCCTTCGGCGCGGACGATGGTGCCGAGGCCGAGGCCCTGATGATCCAGGCCCGCGCCGTCCTCGACCTGGGCGAGGCCTTCGAGAGCCGGCTGGAGGACGTCGGCGCCGCCGACCTGCTGCGCGACATGGAGCTGCCCACGTCCGCGCTGCTCGCCCGCATGGAGCGGCACGGCATCGCCGCCGACCGGCCGCACCTGGAGGCCATGGAGCAGATGTTCGCCGGTGCCGTCCAGCAGGCGGTGAAGGAGGCCCACGCGGCAGCCGGGCACGAGTTCAACCTGGGCTCGCCCAAGCAGCTCCAGGAGGTCCTCTTCGGCGAGCTGGCGCTGCCCAGGACGAAGCGCACGAAGACCGGCTACACCACGGACGCCGACGCCCTCGCCTGGCTCGCCACGCAGACGGACAACGAGCTGCCGGTGATCATGCTCCGCCACCGCGAGCAGGCCAAGCTCCGCGTCACCGTCGAGGGCCTGATCAAGACGATCGCCGCGGACGGCCGGATCCACACCACGTTCAACCAGACGGTCGCCGCCACCGGCCGCCTGTCCTCGACCGACCCGAACCTCCAGAACATCCCCGTCCGCACCGACGAGGGCCGCGCGATCCGCCGGGGCTTCGTCGTCGGCGAGGGCTTCGAGTCCCTGATGACGGCCGACTACAGCCAGATCGAGCTGCGCGTGATGGCCCACCTCTCCGAGGACGAGGGCCTGATCGAGGCGTTCACCTCCGGCGAGGACCTGCACACCACGGCCGCCTCCCAGGTCTTCGCGGTCGAGCCGGACGCCGTGGACGCCGAGATGCGCCGCAAGATCAAGGCCATGTCGTACGGCCTTGCCTACGGTCTCTCGGCCTTCGGCCTCTCCCAGCAGCTGAACATCGAGGCGGCGGAGGCCCGTGCCCTGATGGACGCCTACTTCGAGCGGTTCGGCGGCGTGCGGGACTATCTGCGCCGTGCGGTCGACGAGGCCCGGGCGACGGGCTACACGGCGACGCTCTTCGGACGCCGCCGCTACCTCCCCGACCTCAACAGCGACAACCGCCAGCGCCGCGAGGCGGCCGAGCGGATGGCCCTCAACGCGCCCATCCAGGGCACGGCGGCCGACATCGTCAAGATCGCCATGCTCAAGGTGGACAGCGCGCTGAAGGACGCCGGGCTCGCCTCCCGCATGCTGCTCCAGGTCCACGACGAAATCGTGCTGGAGATCGCCCCCGGGGAGCGGGCCGCCGCCGAGGAGCTCGTCCGCCGCGAGATGGCGAACGCCGTCCACCTCCGCGTCCCCCTGGGCGTCTCGGTGGGCGCGGGCCCGGACTGGGAGTCGGCGGCGCACTAGTTGGGAGCGCTGCGCGCCGCTCCGGAGCGGCGCGCCGAGCAGCTCCGGAGGAGACGAGGCGGGGTGCCGTCGGCCGAGCCGGAGCCGGCGCACCCCCGTCGGCCCGCCACCCCGGCCCCGCGGAACCCCGCGGAAACCATCACTCGCGTGGCCCCCGAGAAAGGGCCCCCGCCCCCGGCGGTCGGAAAGATGCGGGCATGGGTATACGCACGTTCCTCCGTCGCAGGGCCCCAGGCGTGGCACCCCCGCCGGTCCCGCCCTTCGCGGCCGCCGCGAGCACGGTCCGCGTCCCCGCCACCCTCACCGCGGTCCTGCGCCACACGACGGCGGGCCTCCGGCGGCGCCTGGCCGACCGCTGGCGGCCGGCCGATCCCACGCGCGCCGCCGAGGTGCCCGCCGCGACCGGTCGCACCGGCGCCGTCGACGTGACGGCCGTCCCGGGTCTCACCGGCGCCGGCGACGTGTCCGCCGTCCTCGGGCACACCGGGGGCACAGCCCCTGCCGTCCGGCACCCAGGCGGTGCCGACCGCGCCGGCAGGACCGGCCGCCCTTGGGCGGACCTGGCCCGCAGCTACCTGACGCTCGTCCTCACCCTGCTCCCACGGCCCCGCCCTGCGCACACCACCATCACGGTGTACATCACGACGACCGAGCCCCTCAGTGAGCGGCCGACCGGCTCGGCTCCGCGTCATCGACGCGGCCAGGACCGCCCGGGGCCGGGCCCGGAGCCGGACGCCACGCCCTGACGCCCACGGCGTACAGCAGCAGCGCCGGGACGAGCCCCGCGCCCGCCCCGAAGCACACCGTCGGAATGATCTCCCACGGTTTCGCGCTCGAACCCCAGTAGGCCCACCACCGCGACGCCCGCTGCACCGCCCCCACCAGCGCGAGGCCGCCGATCACCGCACCGGCCAGCCACCGGTCCCGTACCGACAGCGCCGGGACCCCCACCGGCTCGCGCTCCGGCGCCCGCCGCACGGCCTGCGCCACGAACACGGCGATCACGACAGCGGCCACCGCCGAACCGCCGTACTGCAAGTACCAGTACAGCGGTGAACCCGCCACCTCCCGGCCCAGCACCGGGAACAGCCGCATCCCCCACCGGTCGAGGTGCGTGAACGCGTCCCACACCACGTGTGTCAGCGCGCCGAGCACCGCGGACACGTACCACCGCAGCACCAGGGACGGCCGCACACGCGCGCGTGGCGCCCCGCACCGCACCAGCGTGGAGACCCGCCCCTGCCGGGCCCGCGGCAGCAGCGCCACCAGCGGTTCGCGCACCACCAGCCACAGCCCCACCAGCGCCCAGGCGATGAGCACATCGACCGTGAACACACCCGGGAACGAGTGCGTGACGTCACCGAACTCCATCGCCCCGGACACCGCACTCGCCGCGTAATAGGTCATGTCGGGCGCGAAGGAACCCGCCACGAGCACGGCGGGCACCAGCGGGCCCCGGCCGGTTCCGTCGGCGCGTACGGCGGGCAGTACGGCTGCCGCGTGGCTCAGCGTGAACGGCAACTCGGCTCCTCGTGACGGTCGTTGCCAGGGCGATCGGAGCGCCCAGTATGCGGGATGCCGAACACCGGCCGACCACCGCGCTCACCGCATGACCAACCGGTGAAAAACGGGCACGAACGGGTGCCCGAGCAAAGGAAGTTGTCGTAGGGTCGCCAGGGTCACCGTGCCGGTGGCAGGAGACAGGCCCGTGGGGGGCAACCACTCGGGCCGGTCGATCGTCACAACAGAGCGAGCGCAACAGAAGTACGCGTACGCAACAGAAGCGCGCGACAGACAGAGACGGGCGCTCGGGCGTCCACGGGAGGGGTTCACTCTATGGCGGCGCAATTCGGCAGGAGGCTGCGCAAGGGGGCGGCTACCACCGCCGTGGCCGCGGTCGCGGTCGCGGCCCTGTCCGCCTCCCAGGCTCCGGGCGTGAACGACCACGGCAGACAGACGGCCGCGGACGCCGCACCCTCACCCGACGCGAGTGCCTCCGACGGCAGCGCCACCGGCAACTCGCCGTACTACACGGACCTGCCGCCGCTCAACAGCCCGAGCCCGTCACCGAGCACCGGACCGGGCCCCACCCCCTCCGGCACGACCGAGGCGGGCATCCCCGCGACCGTCCTCGACGCCTACAAGAAGGCCGAGGCCGCGCTGCGCGACTCCAAGCCCGGCTGCAACCTGCCCTGGCAACTCCTCGCCGCCATCGGCCGGGTGGAGTCGGGCCAGGCCCGCGGCGGCCGTGTCACCGCCGACGGCACCACCGTCTCGCCGATCCTCGGACCGCAGCTCGACGGCAACGGCTTCGCCCTCATCAAGGACACCGACAACGGCGCGTACGACGGCAACAGCAGCTACGACCAGGCCGTCGGCCCCATGCAGTTCATCCCCTCCACCTGGGCGTGGGCGGGTCGCGACGGCAACGGCGACGGCAAGAAGGACCCCAACAACGTCTACGACGCCGCCCTCGCCGCAGGCCACTACCTGTGCCGCAACAACTGGGACCTGTCCGACCAGAACGACCTCGACCGCGCGATCCTCAGCTACAACAACTCGCGTGAGTACCTGAACCTGGTCATGCGGTGGCTGGAGTACTACCGCAAGGGCACGCACGAGGTCCCCGACGGCACCGGCACGCTGCCCGACAACCGCAGCGACGAGGCGGCCGGGGCGCGCCCCTCACCCTCCGCGCCGGGCACGCCGGGTACGGGTGGTTCGAAGCCCGAGCCCAGCCCCAGGCCCGACAAGCCCGGCAGGCCCGGGGGCGGCACGACGACCCCGAAGCCGCCCACCACACCGCCCGGATCCCCGAGCGCGCCGCCCTCCACGCCGCCCACGCCCACCGACACGGTGCACCACCTGGAGGACGCCGGGACCGCGAAGCTCACCGCGATGGCGGGCGACGCGTTCACCAAGCGGATCAGCACCCGCGCCGAGACGAAGGCCGGCAAGGCCGTCGCCAAGGTCAGGATCCGCTTCACGATCGTCGGCGACACGGACACCACGTTCACGAACGGCGAGAGCGTGGCCACGGTGTCCACCAACAGCTCCGGAGTGGCCGTCGCACCCGCACTGCAGGCGGGGGAGAAGACGGGTGACGTCACCGTCCGGGCCACCGTCGTGGGCCGCACGATCGCGGGCCTCGACTACACGGCCACCGTCACCGAGCGCGCGGCCGACACCCTCGCCCGCACCGGTGACGCCCCGCTGACCTGCACCCCGGGCGGCGAGTTCGCGAACCAGGTCGAGGTGAAGGCCACGTACAGGGGCGCCGTCGCGGACGGCGTCGCGGCCACCGCCACGCTGATCAAGTCGGCGGACGATCCGACCGCCAACGACAAGGGCCCCTACTTCAAGGACGCCGACGGCAAGCCCGTACGTGTCCTGACGGGCCTGAGGACGGACCCGAAGGGCCTGCTGAAGCTGCCGAAGCTCTACGCGGACGACACCACCGGCACGTTCCTGCTGCGCGTCAACACCGAGGGCGGGGCGACCCTCACCGTCGAACTGACCGTGGCGGCCGCCGGGACGTCGTCGCCGAGCCCTTCGGCCAGTCCGAGCGCGTAGCTCTCAAGCAGCACTCACGGCGCCCCTCTTCAAAGAGGGGCGCCGTTGGTGTCGGAGGAGCGTCGTTGTGTGTGCAACGTGTTCTCATCTCCGCCGCACGTTGCTACGGTGCCGAGAAACCTGACGGTGTATCAGTACAACCGTGGGGAGGCCCCGTATGCGCGCACTCGTCGCCGCCGCGACCGGTCTCGCCGTCGCGTTCGCCGTGGTCCTGACGCTGACCGCTCTCGGCTCCCCCTCGGGCGGGACGTCCCCGAAGCCGCTGCTGACGACGGTGCCCGCACACCCCTGACCGCCCGCCCGGGAGGGAGGCCGAGATGCGCCGCAAGGCCGGCCTGGTCCTGCTCGCCCTCGCCGTGTTCTTCGCGGCCCTGTCCCCGCTGCTGCGCTGGTACGCCTTCCCGCGCCTCGCCAAGGTCCCCGCGAACCATTACCAGGACATGGTCCTGGAGGCGGAGAACGCCACCCTCCTCGACTACGGCACGATGCGGGCCCGCACGGTCCCCAAGGTCACCATCGTGCAGACCCTCAAGGGCAACGTCGAGGCCTCCGAGCGGATCGAGGAGTCGGCGGGCCGTGACGTGGTCGTCTGGGACGGCCTGTCCTACGTCGTCGGCCCCGACGGCGAGATGGTGTCGAAGATCCCCGAGCGCTACATCTTCGACGCCCACACCCAGGAACCCGTCCACGCCACCGGCGAGACGGTCGACGGCGACCCGGTGCGCCGCGAGGGCATCGAGTTCAAATGGCCGTTCCTCACGGAGAAGCGGGACTACGAGTACTTCGACGCCCAGGCCCGCGTCACCGCCCCCATTCACTACGAGGGCACCCAGGACTTCCGCGGCCTTGAGGTCTACTACTTCGAGCAGACCATCCCCTGGACCAAGGTGCGGATCCCGAAGACGCTGCCCGTCGAGGGCCTCACCCCCGAGGCGGTCGCCGAGACCGGCACCACCCGCTGGTACACCACGGTCCGCAAGTTCTGGGTCGAACCCCTCACCGGCGCCCCGGTCTACGGCGAGGAAGTCCACAAGGAGGAACTGCGCGGCGGCGCCCTCCTCGGTGACCGCGACAAGGTGACCGCGTTCGCCGGGCACGTGAAGATGCGCGAGGACTACATCACGCACACGGTCGACCTGGTGAAGTCCCAGCGCCTGCTCATCCTGCTGCTGACGTCCTACCTGCCGTGGGGCTCCCTGACCCTCGGCGTCCTGCTGCTGGCCCTCGCGCTGTACCTGGAGGCCCGCAGCCGCCGCCCGTCCGGCCCGGCCCCCACGGAGGCCGCGGAACCGTCACCGGTCAGCGCCTGAGCCGGGCGGTCGGTCAGCGCCTCAGCCGGGCGCTGGTGTGCCGCGTGGGCTCCGCCTCGGCGGGGTCCTCGGGCCACGGATGCTTCGGATACCGCCCGCGCAGCTCCGCCCGCACCCCCTTGTAGCCGTCCCTCCAGAACGAGGCGAGGTCGGCGGTGACGGCGGCCGGACGCCCGGCCGGGGACAGCAGGTGCACGAGCAGCGGCACCCCCGCGACCCGCGGCGACTCCTGGAGCCCGAACATCTCCTGCAACTTCACCGCCAGCACGGGCTGCTCGGGACGGGAGTAGTCGATGCGGATCCTCGACCCGCTCGGCACGGTGATCCGCTCCGGGGCGAGCTCGTCGAGCCGTCCGGCCTCCCCGGAGGCCCAGGGCAGCAGCCGCGAAAGCGCCTCCCCGGCGTCGACCCGGGCCAGCTCGGACCGCCGCCGGGCCCGGCTCAGCTCCGGCTCCAGCCACTCCTCCACGCGCGCGTGCAGCGCGTCGTCGGAGACGTCGGGCCACGGTTCACCGAGGTGCAGCCGCAAAAACGCGAGCCGCTGCCGCAGGACAAAGGCATCCGGAGACCACCGCAGCACCCCGAACCCCTCCTGCCGCAGCCCCTCGAGCAGCGCATCGCGCACGAGCCCGGGAACGGCGTCCTTCAGCGGCCGCACCGCCAACTCCACGGCCCCCAGCCGCTCCACCCGCCGCGCCACGACGTCCCCGCCCTCCCAGCGCACCTCGTCCCGCTCGTCCAGCAACGCGCCGGCCGCGAGCCGGGCCGTCTCCTCGTCGACGACGGCCCCGAGCTGCACGCGCGCGTGCCCCTTGCCGACGGGCCGGTCGGCCATGGCGACGGCGATCCAGGGGGAACCACGCAACGTGCTCCCGTCTCGGGCCTCGGCACGGGTTCCGGACGCCATGAGGTACGACCCACCGTCGACCTTGGCGACACGCTCGGGAAAGGCGAGCGCGGCGACGAGCCCGACCTGGTGTTCCTCCGAGGAGTGCGCCCACGCGTCGACCGGTGCCTCTGGATGCGGGATACCGGTGGGTGGGTGGGAAACGCCTGAAACGACGGCCCGCAGCCGCCGGAACTCGCTCCGCCACCGCGAGGCATAGGCGTCACCCCCACGCCGAGCACGACGCAGAGCACCCGCCAGATCATCCCCGTACTCTCGCGGAGCCTCCTCACTGAGCAACGCGATGACCTCAGCGGCCCTCTCCGCCCCGACCAAGCCGGACCCGTCCAGCAACGCCCGCCCCAACCGAGGATGCAACCCCAGCCGAGCCAGCGCGGCGCCCCGCTCCGTGGCCCGCCCGACGGGGTCGACGGCCCCCACCGCCGCCAGGACGTCCCGCGCCGCCGCCATCGCCCCACCCGGCGGCGGATCCAGCAACGCCAGCCCGGACGCGTCCGGATCCCCCCAGCACGCCACCTGGAGCGCGAACGCCGTCAGGTCGGCCACCTTGATCTCCGGCGACGGGAAACGCGGCAGACGCGCGTCCTCGGCCTCCGCCCAGCACCGGTACACGGCCCCCGGCGCCTCACGCCCGGCCCGCCCCGCCCGCTGCCGCCCGGCCGCCTGTGACGCCCGTACCGTCGTCAGCGCGCTCAGCCCGCGCGCGTGGTCGACGCGAGGCTCCCGCGCCAGCCCGGAGTCGACGACCACGCGCACCCCGGGAACGGTCAGCGACGACTCC
The DNA here is from genome assembly GCF_009862985.1 of Streptomyces sp. SID5464. NCBI lineage: Bacteria > Bacillati > Actinomycetota > Actinomycetes > Kitasatosporales > Streptomycetaceae > Streptomyces > Streptomyces sp. SID5464. The sequence continues at coordinate 183,104 of NZ_WWIQ01000001.1, forward strand.
GCCACCGACGTGGCCAGCACCACCCGGCGCCGCTCCCCGCCGGCCAGCACGGCGTCCTGGACGTCCGCGGGCGCCCGCCCGTGGACCTGGAGCACCTCGACGTCCCCGAGCTGCCCGAGCTGCCCGGCGACCCGGGCGATCTCGCCCACGCCCGGCAGGAAACACAGCACGTCCCCGTCCCGCTCGGCCAGCGCCCGCCGCACCACCGACGCCACGTGCGTCAGCAGAGCCGGATCCACACGCATCCCGTGCGGCGGCCGTACGGGCCGCGCCGGCGGCGCCCACACGACCTCCACCGGATACGCCGTCCCCCGGGCCTCGACCACCGGAGCGCCGCCCAGCAACTCGGCCCACCCCTGCGCGTCGGTCGTCGCCGAGGCGGCCACCAGCCGCAGTTCCGGACGGAGCGTCTGCCGTACGTCCCACAGGAACGCCGCCGCCGTGTCCGCGTCCAGATGCCGCTCGTGGCACTCGTCGAGCACCACCACGTCGGCACCGGCCAGCTCCTGGTCCCGCTGCAACCGCTGCACCAGCACACCGGTCGTGACGACCTCCACGCGCGTGTGCCGCCCGACGACGCGTTCCCCGCGCACGGTGTACCCGACGCTGTCGCCCACCTTCTCGCCGAGCAGCCACGCCATCCGCCGCGCCGCCGCCCGTGCCGCGATCCGCCGCGGCTCGGCGACGATCACCCGCCGCCGGGGCCCCTCACCGAGCAGCCCCGCAAGAGCCAGCGGCACCAGGGTCGTCTTCCCGGTGCCGGGCGGCGCCACCAGCACGGCGGTGCCGTGCCCCTCCAGGGCGTCGTCCAGGGCGGGCAGGGCACCGCGTACGGGCAGGGCGTCCAGTGCGTCGTAACGGATCACGCACTCAGTCTCGTACGCACACGAAGATCGCCGTCCCCGGGATCAGGTTCCCGCGCAGCGGCGACCAGCCGCCCCACTCGGAGGTGTTCCAGGCCGGCCACTCCGGCTCCACGAGGTCCACCAGCCGGAAGCCCGAGGCCACCACGTCCCGGACGCGGTCGCCGAGCGTGCGGTGGTGCTCGACGTAGACCGCGCGGCCCTCCTCGTCCTGCTCGACGTAGGGCGTGCGGTCGAAGTACGAACCCGACACCGACAGCCCCTCCGGTCCCGGCTCGTCCGGGAAGGCCCAGCGGATCGGGTGCGTCACCGAGAAGACCAGACGGCCCCCGGGCCGCAGCACCCGGTGCACCTCCCGCAGTACCAGGCGCGGATCGGCGACGAAGGGCAGCGCCCCGTACGCCGAGCAGGCCAGGTCGAACGAGCCGTCCGCGAAGGGCAGCGCCCCGGCGTCGGCGCACACCAGGGGGAAGGGGCCGCCGATGCGCAGCGCGTGCTGCAACTGCCGGTGCGAGATGTCCAGGGCCACCGGGCGGGCTCCCTGGCCGGCCAGCCAGCGCGAGCACTGTGCCGCGCCCGCGCCGATCTCCAGGACGTCCCTGCCCTTCAGCTCTTCCGGCGGGCCGAGCAGCTCGGCCTCCACCTCGTCCAGACCCTCGGGGCCCCACACGAAGCGGTCGTCGCCGAGGAAGGTGCCGTGCTCGGTCTGGTACTCGTCCGCGTTGCGGTCCCACCAGCCACGGTTGGCGCGGGAGCTCTCCGTGACCCCCGCGGTACGCCGGGTGGCCTCGGGTTCGGACGCTTCGGGCTCTTGGATGATCGGCTCCCTCGTCGTACTCTTCCGTCCAGCCGGTCCCGGAGGGGTCACGAAAGGGGCGTCGCACGCCCCGCGTGGCCTCGGACGACACGACTTGTGCCGGGTATGCGGTGTTGCGCCCCGGGTGGGCGGCTTCGCGCATTGACCCTGCCCGGCTGCCCCCGTATGCTACAAGTTGCGCTGCGGGCCTGCGCACCTCAGACGTAGCAGGCTGCGCTCGCATCTGTATGTATGTCCCCTCGGTTGTCGAGGCGCCACCGATCTTGTGTGGCGCTTCCTTGGCTGTCCGGCTTCTGCAGAGCGAAACGGGCTCCCGGCGTAGCAGTACCTACGACTTCAATGTCCGTACCGGAGCCCTTTCCCACATGACGAGCAGCACCGAGACCACCGCCACCACCCCGCAGGTAGCGGTCAACGACATCGGTAACGAGGAAGCCTTCCTCGCCGCGATCGACGAGACGATCAAGTACTTCAACGACGGCGACATCGTCGACGGCGTCATCGTGAAGGTCGACCGGGACGAGGTCCTGCTCGACATCGGTTACAAGACCGAAGGCGTGATCCCGAGCCGCGAGCTCTCGATCAAGCACGACGTCGACCCCAACGAGGTCGTCGCCGTCGGTGACGAGATCGAGGCCCTTGTTCTCCAGAAGGAGGACAAGGAAGGCCGCCTGATCCTCTCGAAGAAGCGCGCCCAGTACGAGCGTGCCTGGGGCACCATCGAGAAGATCAAGGAAGAGGACGGGATCGTCACCGGTACCGTCATCGAGGTCGTCAAGGGTGGTCTCATCCTCGACATCGGCCTCCGTGGCTTCCTCCCGGCCTCCCTGGTCGAGATGCGCCGCGTCCGCGACCTTCAGCCCTACGTGGGCAAGGAGCTCGAGGCCAAGATCATCGAGCTGGACAAGAACCGCAACAACGTGGTCCTGTCCCGCCGTGCCTGGCTGGAGCAGACCCAGTCCGAGGTCCGCCAGACGTTCCTCACGACCCTCCAGAAGGGTCAGGTCCGTTCCGGTGTCGTCTCCTCGATCGTCAACTTCGGTGCCTTCGTGGACCTGGGTGGCGTCGACGGCCTGGTCCACGTCTCCGAGCTGTCCTGGAAGCACATCGACCACCCGTCCGAGGTTGTCGAGGTCGGCCAGGAAGTCACCGTCGAGGTCCTCGACGTGGACATGGACCGCGAGCGCGTCTCCCTGTCGCTGAAGGCGACCCAGGAAGACCCGTGGCAGCAGTTCGCCCGCACCCACCAGATCGGCCAGGTCGTGCCCGGCAAGGTCACGAAGCTGGTTCCGTTCGGTGCGTTCGTCCGCGTGGACGAGGGCATCGAGGGTCTGGTCCACATCTCCGAGCTGGCCGAGCGCCACGTGGAGATCCCGGAGCAGGTCGTCCAGGTCAACGACGAGATCTTCGTCAAGGTCATCGACATCGACCTCGAGCGCCGTCGCATCAGCCTCTCGCTGAAGCAGGCCAACGAGTCCTTCGGTGCCGACCCGTCCGCGGTCGAGTTCGACCCGACCCTGTACGGCATGGCCGCGTCCTACGACGACCAGGGCAACTACATCTACCCCGAGGGCTTCGACCCCGAGACCAACGACTGGCTCGAGGGCTACGAGAAGCAGCGCGAGGAGTGGGAGCGCCAGTACGCCGAGGCGCAGCAGCGCTTCGAGCAGCACCAGGCGCAGGTCATCAAGTCGCGCGAGGCGGACGCCCAGGCGGCTGCCGAGGGTGGCGAGGCCGCCGCTCCGGCCGCGTCCGGCGGTGGCGGTTCGTACTCCTCCGAGGGCCCGGACAACTCCGGCGCGCTGGCCTCGGACGAGGCGCTGGCCGCGCTTCGCGAGAAGCTGGCCGGTGGGCAGAGCTGACGCTCGCTGAGCAGTAGCTGTTCCTGACCGAGGGCCCGCACCTTTCCAGGTGCGGGCCCTCGGCGTGCGCCGGCTCGGTTCTCGGCTGCCGGCCGGTGGGGGCTTGTCGCGCCGTTCCCCGCGCCCCTCAAGAAGGGCGTCGCCCCGGCCGGCAAGATCGAAATTCCCCTCCTCCGGGAATGCCCGTGCCCGCAACGGCGTTGTGGCGTATGAACACGAGGAGGAGCGGTCACTGTGCTTGATCCGCAGGGCTTGTACGCATGGGAGCCGAAGGGGCTGGCCGTCGTCGACATGGCGCTGGCCCAGGAGTCGGCCGGTCTTGTCATGCTCTACCACTTCGACGGATACATCGACGCGGGCGAGACCGGCGACCAGATCGTCGACCGGGTGCTCGACTCGCTGCCCCACCAGGTCGTCGCCCGCTTCGACCACGACCGGCTCGTGGACTACCGCGCCCGCCGCCCGCTGCTGACGTTCAAGCGCGACCGCTGGAGCGACTACGAGGACCCCGCCATCGAGGTGCGGCTGGTCCAGGACGCCACCGGAGCGCCGTTCCTGCTGCTGTCCGGCCCCGAGCCGGACGTGGAGTGGGAACGCTTCGCCGCGGCCGTCAAGCAGATCGTGGAGCGGCTCGGCGTCCGTCTGTCGGTGAACTTCCACGGCATCCCGATGGGCGTCCCGCACACCCGGCCCGTCGGCCTCACTCCGCACGGCAACCGCACCGACCTCGTCCCGGGCCACCGCAGCCCGTTCGAGGAGGCGCAGGTGCCCGGCAGCGCCGAGTCCCTCGTCGAGTACCGCCTGCTCCAGGCCGGGCACGACGTCCTCGGCGTGGCCGCCCACGTCCCGCACTACATCGCCCGCTCCCCGTACCCGGACGCGGCCCTGACGGTCCTGGAGGCCATCACGGCGGCGACCGGACTGGTGCTCCCGGGCATCGCCCACGCCCTGCGCTCGGACGCCCACCGCACGCAGACGGAGATCGACCGGCAGATCCGCGAGGGCGACGAGGACCTCACCGCGCTCGTCGAGGGCCTGGAGCACCAGTACGACGCGGTCGCGGGCGCCGAGACCCGGGGCAACATGCTCGCCGAGCCGGTGGACATCCCCTCGGCGGACGAGATCGGCCGCGAGTTCGAAAAGTTCCTGGCAGAAAGAGAAGGCGACAGCTGAGGCCGGGGAGACCTCGACTGGGGGAGACCTGGACAGGGGGAGACCTGGACAGGGCCCTGTCTCTGGCAGGGCCTAAGCTCGGCTCATGCTGAAGGTGGGCCTGACCGGCGGTATCGGCGCCGGCAAGAGTGAGGTGTCACGGCTGCTCGTCGAGTGCGGTGCCGTGCTGATCGACGCGGACCGCATCGCGCGGGAGGTCGTCGCACCAGGAACCCCGGGGCTCGCCGCGGTCGTGGACGCCTTCGGCGAGGAGGTGCTCGCGGCCGACGGCAGCCTGGACCGGCCCGGGCTCGGCTCCATCGTCTTCGCCGACGCGTCGAAGCTCGCCACGCTCAACTCGATCGTGCACCCCCTCGTGGGCGCCCGCTCGCGCGAACTCGAAGAGGCCGCCGCCGAGGACGCGGTCGTCGTGCACGACGTCCCGCTCCTCACGGAGAACGGCCTGGCGCCCCTCTACGACGTCGTGATCGTCGTCGACGCGAGCCCCGAAACCCAGCTCGACCGGCTCGTCCGGCTGCGCGGCATGACCGAGGAGGACGCCCGCGCGCGGATGGCCGCGCAGGCGACACGCGAGCAGCGCCGGGAGATCGCGGACATCGTCATCGACAACGACGTCCCGCTGGTGGACCTGGAGCGCCGCGTGAAGGACGTGTGGGCCGAGCTGACACGCAGGTCGCAGGCGTCCCGGCCGTCCGCACAGGAATAGCGGCATCTCACGGGGGCGTTGAACCCTGGCAGTGAGGGAAGGAATCTGCCGTGCCCGAGACCAGCGGTTCGACCGGCCGTACCCCGGAGACGCACGTCATCGACTTCCGTGCCGCCGAGCAACTGCTCGCGGCGCGGGACCCGCGGGGCGCGGTGAAGCTGCTCGACGGAGTCATCGCCGCGCACCCGGAGAACACCGCCGCGCGGCTGCTGCGCGCGCGTGCCTTCTTCGCGGCGGCGCAGCTGCGGCCGGCGGAGCTGGAGTTCTCGATCGTTCTGGAGCGCGAGCCGGACAACGCGTTCGCGCACTTCGCGCTCGCCCGCACCTATGAGCGGCAGAACCGCCCCGACCAGGCCAAGCGCCACTTCCGCCTGGCCGCCGCGCTGGATCCGAACCCGCGGTTCCTGAAGGCGGCGCGCTTCGACGCGTGAGCGGCCGGCCTTGTCCGGCTCAGGGGTGATCTGTCAGCCCCAGGGGTGATGCTCCAGGAGTGATGCCTCAGGGATGATCTTCCGGTGGGCAGTAGGGCGGGATGTCGGGGCCCGGCTGGTAGTGCGGGCCCTGGCGGATGTGCCTGAGGACGATGACGAGGTCGATCGTGACGACCAGCAGCAGCGCGCCGCAGGCGATGGCCCAGCCGGTCCGCCCGGCGAGCGTGAACGCGACCGTCCCGAAGAGCGCCCAGACCAGCCCCCACAGGCTCAGCCAGAAGCGCGCCCGCAGAGCACTGCGCGCGGTCGTCGGTTCACTGCCTGTACGCATCACGATCTCCGCTCCTGTCTGCAACGTACTCCTCGCCGCGGAGGCCGACCAACAGGGGAGGCCGGGGCCGGCGCGGGACGTCGTTCACTCGGGCGGGTGAACGCGGGCGGGGACGGGAACGGGTGTGCGGGTGCGGTCCGTTGGGCGGGCATGGAGCTGAGAATGCGTGAGGGGTACGAGGGGACGGGACCCGGGGCCATCACCCCGGACGGCTGCGCGGTGGAGCTCTACTCGCGGCTGCCCGTCGGGGACGAACCGGAGGTCATCCAAGCGGCGGTGCCGGCGGGCGCGCGCATCCTGGAGCTGGGCAGCGGCGTCGGGCGGATGACCCATGCGCTGCTGGAGCACGGGTTCACGGTCACGGCGGTGGACGAGTCCGCCGAGATGCTGGAGCGGGTACGCGGGGCTCGGACGATATGCAGCCCGATCGAGGACCTGGATCTGGGCGAGACGTTCGACGTGGTGCTGCTCGCGTCGTTCCTCGTGCACGCCGGGGACGCCGAGGTGCGGCGGAGCCTGCTGCGCACGTGTGTGCGGCATGTCGCGAAGGGCGGCTCCGTGCTGATCCAGCGGGAGGGCGAGGACTACCACGCGAACGTCCCGCGCGAGCGGGTCGACCCCAGCGGCTTCACCGTGCGGATCGTGTCGTCGGAGCCGGTCGGCGACGGGGTCAACTCGGTGCGCGCGGAGTACGAGTTCCCGGACGCGTTCTGGACCCAGACGTTCCGGGCGCGACCGCTGACCAGGGAGCAGTTCGAGGAGGCGCTGAAGGAGACGGGCCTGAGGGTGGACCGGTACCTGACGGAGGATCGGGTCTGGGTGCGGGCGGTGCCCGACGGTCCAAGCGGCCGGAGTGCATGAGGGGTCGGACAGGGCTGGAGCGAGCCGGGGTGAAAGTCCGCGGGGCGGCGATGAGTTCGAGGGCGAGTAGCGGTCTACCTCTGCGACATCATCACGGACCGCTTCCCCCAGGAGACCTCCATGCCCGAGATCGACTCTCCCGCCACCGCCGCCCCCTCGGCCCCGGCCGGTGTCGTCGTCGCCGAGTCCGCGACCGCCCGCGGGCGGCGTGCCCGGATCGCCTTGCGCGGTCTCCAGGTGCTGCTCGCCCTCATCTACGGGATCGCGAGCGCCCTGCCCAAGCTGATCGCGCACCCGTCGGCTGCCGAGTTGTTCGACAAGCTCGGCTGGGGCAGTGCGGGGATGTACACCATCGGGGCGCTCGAACTGGCCGGTGCGATCGCCCTGTTGATCCCGGTGCTCCAGTCGGTGGCGGCGATGGCGCTGGGCGCGCTGATGGTGGGCGCGTTCGTCGCCCGGATCACCGTCTTCGACGGGCAGTACGCGGCGACGCCGATCATCCTGCTCGTGCCGCTCGCCCTCATCGCCTGGGCGCGGCGGAAGCACAACGCGGATCTGCTGCGCCTGCTGCGGCTCCGGGCGTGAACGTGCCAAGTGCGCTGCTCACGGCCTCGGTTTGCCCGACCCGCCGCCGGGATCGGGGCCGAAGCCGCCGCCGGGGGCCGGGCCGGGGACGGGGCCTGGGCCGGTCAGGCCGCGCAGGCGCTCCAATTCGCGGCGGTCCCGCTTCGTCGGGCGGCCCGCGCCTCGGTCGCGGATGCCGGCCGGGGCGACGGCCTCGCGCGGCGGGGGCGGCGGGGAGTTGTCGATGTAGCACTGGGCGGCCACGGGGGCGCCGACCCGCTTGCGGATCAGCCGTGTGACGACGACGACCCGCTCCCGGCCCTCGTGCCGCAGGCGCACCTCGTCGCCGACGCGTACCGCGTGGGCGGGCTTCACGCGCTCGCCGTTGACGCGGACGTGCCCGCCCCGGCAGGCGGTGGCGCCCAGGGAACGGGTCTTGACGAGGCGCACGGCCCAGATCCAGCTGTCGACGCGGACGGTCTGGCCGCTCTGTGCTCCGGCGGCCTCGGCAGCTGCGATGGCCGCCGCGACCTTCGGGTCCACGGCCTTCGTGTCGCCCGCCCCGTCGTACTCCGCGCCTTCAGAAGCCATGTCCCCGACCTTAGTCCTTCGAGTGATCTGTTTCCGGGTCGTCCGGGCAGGAACCGCCCTCCATCCGACTCTACAAAACAACTTTTGCAAAAACTCTTTTGGTAAACGCCCGCCTCGGCCTACCCTCCCGGCATGGACAGCGATGAGCAACGGCGCGTACTCGACCCCGAGCACGACACGGACGCCCTGAAGGCCCTCACCCACCCCCTGCGCATCCGGCTGCTCGGGCTGCTGCGGCAGGACGGGCCCGCCACGGCCAGTGAGCTCGCCGCGCGGACGGGGGAGTCGTCGGCGTCGACCAGTTACCACCTGCGGGTGCTGGCGAAGTACGCGTTCATCGCCGAGGCCGAGCATCGTGACGGGCGGGAGCGGCGCTGGCGGGCCCGGCACACCGTGACGTCCTGGAGCAACGAGGCGATGGAGTCCTCCGAGGCGGGCCGCGCCTTCGTCAGCCTGTCGCGGCGGCGACAATTGGAGCACCTGGAGACGTCCCTCGCCCGGCACGAGGCGGACATGGCCGCCGGACGGTTCGGCCAGGAGTGGGTGGAGCCGTCCGGGATCAGCGACCTCATGCCCCGGCTGACGGCCGGGTCGCTCACCGAGCTCTGGGACACCATCGCCCGGAAGCTGGAGGAACTGACCGCCCGGGACGCGCAGGACCCGCGTGCCGAACACGTCATGCTCCTCACCGCCGGCCTTCCGCTCGCCCCGCACGACCGTGAGGACGCGGATCGCGAGAACGCCTCATGACCGAGCTGCCGGAGCTGCCGGAGCTGCCAGAGCTGCGAGAGCAGCCGGAGCCGCCCGGGGTACGGACCGCTCGCCGCCGGTACGTCACCGTCTGCGCGCTCTTATGGCTGCCGCCGGGCCTCGCTATGGCCTCGATGGTCCTCCTGTTCAGCGAGCGCGGCATGTCCCTCGCCGCGGTGGCGGGGCTCTTCGCCGCTCACTCGCTGACCGTGGCCGCACTGGAGCTGCCCACGGGCGGGCTCTCCGACGTGCTCGGGCGCCGGCCCGTCCTCGCCATGGCCGGCGCGCTCAACGTCGTCGCCTTCGCCCTGGTCGGCCTCGGCACCACCGCCTGGGTCCTCACCGCCGGCATGGTGCTCATGAGCGCGGCCCGGGCCCTGGCCAGCGGTACCGCCGAGGCCTGGTACGTCGACACCGTCCAGGCGCATTCCGGACCCGACGCCGAGCTGCGGACGGGCCTGGCCCGAGGCGGCTCCGCGACCTCCGCCGCCCTCGCGGCCGGCCTGCTGCTCGGCGGTGCCCTGCCCTGGCTGCTCGGCGCGGGGCCCGGTCTCGGAGCCAGGCTGAGCGAGGCGACGTCCGGGGCCGTGCTGCCCTTGTCCGTCCCCGTGCTGCTGGGAGCCGCGCTCAGGGTCGTCTTCGTCTGCTACGTGCTGACCGTCCTGCGGGAGCCGCCGCGACCTCCGGCCACCCTGCGTTCCGTGCTGCGCGGCGTCCCGGTGACCGTCCTGGGCGGACTGCGGCTGGGCGGCCGTGACGCGCTGGTCCGGCGGGTCCTGCTCACCGCCGCGGCCGTCGGCAGTGCCCTGGCCGCCATCGAACTGCTCATGCCGGGGCGTACGGTGGCGCTGACCGGCGCGACCGGCTCCGGCGCGCTGGCCTATGCCGCGCTCTCCTGCGCGGGCTTCCTCTGCGGCGGTGTCGGCAGTCACCTCGCGCCGCTCGCCGCCCGGGTCGCGGGCAGCGGTGAACGGGCCGTGCTCGTCTGTCTCGGGGCCTGCGCGGGCGGCGTGCTGCTGCTCGGCGCCACCGCCTCCACCACGCACCTGCTCGCCACGGCCCTCGCGGTCGTCGGATTCTGCCTGTTCCACCTCGGCATCGGTGCGGCTTCCCCGAACGAGAACGACCTGCTCCACCGCCGCGTCCCGAGCGCGCAACGCGCCACCGCCCTGTCCGTCCAGTCCCTCGCCCTGCAACTGGTCGGCGCGCTCACCGGCCTGGTCCTCGGGACACTGCGGCCGGGCCCGCTGCCCTGGCTGCTGACCGGTGCCGTGCTGCTGTCCGGAGCCCTGCTCTGGCTCCGGCGCGCCGACGTCCGGTCCACGCCGGTCACCACCGCCACCTGAGCCGGCACACCGGGGCACCCCACGCACCGGCGCTCCGGACCGACCCGAGGAACCCGACTCCCCCCGACGCCCACGACCCCACCTGCGCCTACCGTGGAGTGATGGACGCCAGCGGTCTCCCCCTCCTCGACCGGCGCATTTCGGACTGCCGGGCCTGCCCGCGGCTGGTCTCCTGGCGCGAGGAGGTGGCCCGGACCAAGCGAGCCGCCTATGCGGACTGGACGTACTGGGGGCGGCCGGTGCCCGGGTTCGGGCCGGCGGACGCCCGGCTGCTCATCCTCGGACTCGCCCCCGCCGCGCACGGCGGCAACCGCACCGGCCGGATGTTCACCGGCGATCGCTCGGGGGACGTCCTGTACGAGGCGCTGTACGACATCGGCCTCGCCTCCCAGCCCACCGCCGAGCACGCCCACGACGGACTGGAGCTGTACGGCGTGCGTGTCACCTCGCCCGTGCACTGCGCCCCGCCCGCGAACAAGCCGACCCCTGAGGAACGGGACACCTGCCGCCCCTGGCTCGTGCAGGAACTGCGGCTGCTGCGTCCGACACTGCGGGCCGTGGTCGTGCTCGGTGCCTTCGGCTGGCAGGCCGCGCTGCCCGCGTTCGCCGAGGCGGGCTGGCCCGTGCCCCGGCCCCGGCCCGCCTTCGGTCACGGCGCCCGGGTCCACCTGGACGGCCTGGAGCTCTTCGGCTGCTTCCACGTCAGCCAGCGCAACACCTTCACCGGCCGGCTCACCCCCGTGATGCTGCGTGACGTGCTGCGAACAGCCGCACGGGCGGCGGGACTCGGCCCTGCCGAAGCCTAGGGAGCCTCTTCCCCGAACAGATGCCGCACCGTGGAGCGGTAGTTGGTCCGTACGTGCGTGAGCGCGTGCGCGCGAGCCCGGCCCGGGTCGCCCGAGGCGATCGCCTCGTACAGCTCACGGTGCTCCACGAGCAGCTGCGGCCACTCCTCGTTGCGCCGGGTCATCCAGCGCAGCCGGCCGGCGACCGGTTCCAGGGCCTCGGTCAGCAGGCTGTTGCCGGCCATCGCCACGATCCGGTCGTGCAGGCGGCTGTTGAGGTCCGTGATCAGCTCGGCGTCCCCGGCCTCGGTCGCGGCGGCCGCGCGGTCGAGGAGTTCCTGGACCTCGGCCAGGTCCTGCGGTGTCGCGCGGGACGCGGCGAGTCCGGCGGCGTAGACCTCCAGGGCCTCGCGCAGTTCGAACAGTTCCTTGACGTCGTTGGGGGTGAGACGGCGTACGACCGTGCGGCGGGGCGTCTCGAAGTGGACGAAGCCCTCGGCGACGAGCGCCCGGATCGCCTCCCGGACCGGAACGCGCGAGACGCCGAAGCGCTCCGCCAGCTCGCGTTCGACCAGGCGGTCGCCGGGACGGAGGCTGCCCGCGATGATCTCCTGCCGCAGTTCGGCCGTCACGCGTTCGCGCACCGCTCCCAGAGGTTCGATCTTCGTCATGGACCCCATCTTCGCCGAGGCGAGGTGTCTTTTACGCAGCGTTAACAAGAGCGACATCGGTCAGAACTGTTGACGGCGAGACCATGACCGCAGTTTGGTATACCAAAGCCCCCCGCAGAGTGGACCCCGCACAGCAGTCCCTCACCGAGCAGTCCTCCGTCGTCCCCTTGCTCATGGAGGCCCCCGTGTCCCTCGCCGACCGTGCCGCAACCACCGGAAGCCCAGCGTTCGTCCCCGATCCCCGGCTCACCAACGAAGACCTCGCGCCCGCCAAGAAGCGCAACTGGAAGGTTTTCGACCTCTTCGCCATGTGGATGTCCGACGTCCACAACCTCGGCAACTACACCTTCGCCGCCGGGCTGCTCTTCCTCGGCATGAACGTCTGGCAGATCTTCACGTCGCTGCTCGTCGGCTTCGTGATCATCTACATCGGCATGAACTGGATGGGGAAGATCGGGCAGCGCCACGGCGTCCCCTTCCCGGTCGTCAGCCGGATCGCCTTCGGCGTCTGGGGCGCCAACATCCCGGCGCTGATCAGGGCCGTGATCGCCATCATGTGGTACGGCATCCAGACCTACCTGGCCTCCGTCGCCGTCAACGTGATGCTGCTCGCGGCCTGGCCCGGCCTGGAGTCGTGGACGCACAACTCGTTCCTCGGGCTGGACGCGCTCGGCTGGGTCTCCTTCATCGCGCTGTGGCTGGTCCAGGCGGCGATCATCAGCCGGGGCATGGAGTCGGTCCGCAAGTTCCAGGACTTCTGCGGTCCGGCGATCTGGCTCGTGATGATCGCGCTGGCCGTGTGGATCCTCGCCAAGGCCGGCTGGACGATCTCGCTCACCTCCACCCCGCACCCGGTGTCCGTCGGCGAGCAGTGGCGCCAGTGGTTCGGCGCGATCGGCCTGGTCCTCGCCACGTACGGCACCCTGATGCTCAACTTCTGCGACTTCTCCCGCTTCGCGCCCGACTACAAGTCCGTCAAGCGCGGCAACTTCTGGGGCCTGCCCATCAACTCCACGGCCTTCGTGATCGTGTCGGTCATCGTCACCGCGGGCGCCTTCGAGGTCTTCGGCAAGGAGATCACCGACCCGGCCTACCTCGTCGCCGAGATCGGCAACACCTGGGTGCTCGTGCTGGGCGCGCTGACCTTCGCCATCGCCACCATGGGCGTCAACATCGTCGCCAACTTCGTCTCGCCGGCGTACGACCTCGCCAACGTCTGGCCGCAGAAGATCACCTTCAAGATCGGCGGCATGATCAGCACGGTCGCGGCCCTGCTCGTCACGCCCTGGAACCTCTTCTCCAACCCGACCGTCGTGAACTACTTCCTCGGTGGCCTCGGCGCCTTCCTCGGCCCGCTGTTCGGCGTGATCATGGTCGACTACTACTGGGTCAAGCGCGGCCGGGTGAACGTGGACGAACTGTTCGACGCCACGCCCGGCTCCCGCTACCACTACCGCAAGGGCTTCAACCCCAAGGCACTGTGGGCGTTCCTGCCGGCGGCCGGTGTGGCGGCGGTCCTCGCGCTGGTGAAGACCTTCAGCGACGTGGCGCCGTACTCCTGGTTCATCGGCACGGCGATCGCCGCCGGGCTCTACGCGGTGCTGTGCCGCCCCGAGCGTGCCACGGCCGCCCAGCCGGCGGAGGTTCGATAGACGTGCGGATCGTCGTCACCAACTGCAACACCACGCAGGAGATGACCGAGGAGATCGTACGAGGTGCCCGGGCCGCCGCAGGCCCGGGCACCACCGTGACCGGACTGACCCCCGCCTGGGGGCCGGAGTCCGCGGAGGGCTGGCTCGACAGCTACCTGTCCGCCGCGGCCGTCCTGGACACGCTGCGCACGTACGACGGACCGCCGTACGACGCCGTCGTCATGGCCGGCTTCGGGGAGCACGGCCGGGAGGGCGTCCGGGAACTGGTGGACGCACCGGTCGTCGACATCACCGAGGCGGCAGCGCACCTGGCCTGTCTGCTGGGTCGCCGCTACGGCGTCGTCACCACGCTGGAGAGGTCCGTCGGCCAGATCGAGGACAGCCTGGAGACGGCTGGCGTGGCCCGCAACTGCGCCGCGATCGTCGGCACGGGCCTGAACGTGCTCGACCTCGGCGACGACGAGCGCACCGAGACGGCGTTCCTGGCCGCCGCCGAGCGGGCGTGCGCGGCCGGGGCCGAGGTACTGGTGCTGGGCTGCGCCGGCATGACGGGGTTGCAGCGGCTGGTCGGGGAGAAGCTGGGCCTGCCGGTCGTCGACGGGGTCGCCGCCGCGGTCAAACTGGCGGAATCGCTGGTGGCGCTGGGGCTGACGACGAGCCGGGCGGGGAGCTACGCCGAGCCGCTGGCGAAACGGAGGGTGTGGGGGCGGCCCGGACGGCACTAGGTCATGCCGGGCCGTCGAGTGTGACGTCGTCGCGATGAGCCCCGTAGAACGCCGCCTGACGGGCCATGACCTCCCGCATCGAGGTGCCGCGCGGGATGCCGTACACCGTGCCGGGGAAGTCCAGCGCCTCCTGCACCTGCCACAGCTCGTCGTGCTCGCCGGGGGCGAAGAGCCGGGCCCGGGGCGCTCCCGCCGCGATCCAGCCGATGGGCAGGACGGTGCCGGGCGGCAGCACGGAGTTGACGTGCAGCACGCTGTGGATCCGCAGTTCGGATCCGGCGCTCGCGACGGCGCCCGGGAAGACGCAGGCGCCGGTGGCCACGAAGACCTCGTCCTCCAGGGTCGCCCCGTTGACATGGGCGTGCGGGCCGACGAGCACGGCGTCACCGATCACCGTGGGGTGCCCGGCCCGCCCCCGCACCAGCGCGTTCTCCATGACGACGACGTCCGATCCGACCCGCACCTCCCCGTCCTCGGCGGTGAGCACGGCCCCGTGCAGCACCCGGCTGCGCTCACCGAGGACGACGGCCCCGCACAGGACGGCCGTCGGGGCGACGTACGCGGACCCGGGGACGACGGGGCGCCGCCCGCGGTGCTCGATCAACATGGCGTTCCTCCTGGCTCGACGGGCTGCCGGCCGCCGGCTGCCGACTACCCGGGAACGACGGCTGTCGCCGTAATCTCCACCAGCTGTCCCGTGTACCCGAGGCACGCCACGCCGATCAGCGTCGACGAGTGCGGCCCGGCACTGAGCCCGGACGCCTCGACGACCTCCCAGACGGCCGACAGCACGGCCGGCTCACTGCCCACGACGTACACGTCGGTCGACACGACGTGCGCCAGGTCGCTGCCCACCGCGGTCAGTTGCTCCCGCAGGTTGCTGATCACCTGCTCGGCCTGCCGCACGGGGTCCCCGGGGCCGACCAGCTCGCCGCCGGCATCCAGTGGCACCGACCCGGCGAGGAACGCCAGCCGCGTGCCGGCCTCGACGACGGACGCGTGGGAGTAGGTGGGCGGCGGAAACAGGCTCGGGACAGTGACTCGCTGGATCACGGGGGTCTCCGATCTACGGGCGGGAGCCGAGGGCAACCCGCCGATCATGCGAGGTTCCGGCACACGGGCGCACCCGTTTTTCGGTTCACCCTCGTCCGAGCGTTCCCCTACGCTTCCCGAGCAGTACCCGCCGGCCCAGGAGCGACGCCCGTGCCCACCCTCCCGGACGAGACCTTCCTCGGCACCACCGCCGACCGCCTCGCCGCCCTCCCCACCGTCGAGGCCGTCACCCTCGGCGGCTCCCGCGCCCAGGGCACCGAACGCCCCGACAGCGACTGGGACCTGGCGATCTACTACCGGGGCGCCTTCGACCCGGAGGACCTCCGTGCGGTCGGCTGGGAGGGTGAGGTCTGCGAGGTCGGCGCGTGGGGCGGCGGCGTCTTCAACGGCGGTGCTTGGCTGACCGTCGACGGAAGGCGCGTGGACGTGCACTACCGCGATCTCGACGTCGTCGAACACGAGGTGGCGGAGGCGGAGCGGGGCCGCTTCCGGGTCGAGCCGCTGATGTTCCACCTGGCGGGCATCCCGACGTACCTGCTCGCCGCCGAACTCGCGATCAACAAGGTGCTGCGGGGCGAACTGCCGCGCCCCGCGGCCTACCCGCCGGCACTGCGCGAGACCGCCCCGGCCCACTGGCACGGCACGGCCACGGCCACCCTCGCGTACGCGAAGGCGGGTCACGCGCCCAAGGGTGCGGTCACCCAGGTCGCGGGCGCGATCGCCCTCGCCGCGACGCAGACGGCGCACGCGGTGCTGGCGGCGCGGGGGGAGTGGGTCACGAACGAGAAGGACCTCGTCGCGCGGGCCGGTCTGCGGGAAGTGGACGCGGTTCTGGGCACCCTCACCGGCGCTCCGGACGAGCTCGCGAAGAGCATCACCGACGTGGAGACGCTCCTGCACCGGGCCGTGGCGGCAGCGCGGAGCTGACCTGGCACGGCCGTCGGTGATTGCGTTCATAAAGAACCCGGCTTTCCCGTACTCCGTCACGTTCCGGAAACCTTTCCTCCAGGAACCCCGCCTACTGTGGGCACCCACACCCCCGCCCCGGCCACCGTCGCCCGAAGGCCCACCCCTGCCCTCGACGAGTCGACAGGAGCCCTGTGTCCCGGTCCCGCCGTGCCTTTCTCGCGTTGCCGCCCTGGCTCGCGCACGCCCTGCGCGCGCAGCGGGGGCCGGTGCCCTGGAGCGCGGTGACGCGGGGAGCCCTGTCGGCGGGGCCGCTGTTGCTGGTGGCCGTGCAGGTCGGGCGTACCTCGCTCGGGGTCGTCGCCGCCATCGCCGCCATGCTCGCCGGGATCAACGACCGGCCCGGGAGCCGGCGGGCCTCGGTCAAGCGGATCGGGGTGCCCGCGCTGGGCGGTGCCCTGGGGCTGGTGGCCGGGACGTACGCCGGGCAGCAGACCGGCGCGGTCGTGCTGACCGTGCTCCTCACCTTCGTCGGGCTCGTCGCCGGGAGCATCAGCGCGATCGGGCCCGTCGCGTCCGCCGTCGGGACGCAGCTGCTCGTCGGCTCGGCGATCGGGGCCGGGATGCCCCTGCCGGAGCCGGGGTGGGAGCGTGCGCTCGCCTACGTCGCGGGCGCCGGGTGGCTGCTGGCACTCCGGCTCGTGCTGCCCACGCCCGGTTCCCTCGCCGGGGACTTCCGGTTCGACGGGGAGCGGGCGGCCGTCGCCGGCGTGTACGAGGCCGTCGCCGAGCTGCTCGACGCGGTCGGCGGGCCCGAGGCCATCCGCCGCCGGGCGGCGCTCACCGCCGCCCTCGACCACGCGCAGGACGCCCTCGCCGGGCCCCGGCTGCGGCGGTACGCCTCCTCCTCCGCCGAGCGGCGGCTGCACGCGCAGTACGCCGCCGCCCTGCCCCTCGCCGAGGCCGCCACCGCGCTGGCGTGGGCCGGAGAGGCCGTCGCCGAGCGGGCCTCCGAAGGACCCCGGCGGCTCGCCGCCGCCGTGCGCGGCAACAGCCACACCGGGCCGCTGCCCGCACCCTCCCGCTCGGCGCCCGCGCTGCGCGCGCTCGACGACGCCCTCCTGCACGCCGCCGAGGTGTTCGACCAGGGCAGGGGCGGCGATCTGCACACCCGGCCCCGTACGCCCAGGGACCGGCTGCGCGCCGCCTTCGGCAGCGCCGGACGCGAGTACGGGCTGCGGGTCGCCCTCTGCTTCGGGGCCAGTTCGGCGGTCGCCCAGGCCCTGCACCAGGGCCAGTGGTACGGGCAGCACGAGCACTGGTACTGGCTGCCGGCCACCGCCGTCTTCCTCGTCAAGCCCGACCTGGGACCGCTGGCCTCGCGGGTGCTGAACCGGGCCGCCGGGACCGTGCTCGGCGCCGTCGTCTTCGCCGGATTCGCCGCCGTCCTGCCCCGGCCCGAAGGGCTCATCGCGCTCGTCGCCCTCAGCGGAGCGCTCATACCCGTCGCCACCCGGCACTTCGCCGCCCAGACCGCGGTCGTCACGGTCCTCGTTCTCGCCCTGGTGATGGTCGGCGGTGAACCGCAGGCCTCCATGGGGCGGATCGGCGAGACGCTGCTGGCCTGTGCGATCGTGCTGATCGTCGGGCACCTGCCGATGCCCGGGCAGCGCGGCGGGGGAGTGCGCGCCCGGCTCGCCGCGGCGAGCGACGCCGCGTTCGCCTACCTCACCCACGTCCTCGACGAGGCCGACGCCCCGCGCATCGGCACCTCCGGCAGGCCCTCCGAGCGCCCCGGCACCTCCTCCGAGCGTCCCATCACCCCCTCCGACCACCGCGCCACGCCTTCCGACCTCCGCGCCACCCCCTCCGAGCCCCGCGCCACCCGCTGGACCCTGCGCCGCGAGGCCTACCGCACCCTGGCCGAGGCCCGGACGGCCATCTCCCTGTCCGCGCACGAACTGCCCGCCCTCGCCCGGCACACCGAGGGCGCGGACGAGGTGGCCGACCTCCTCGAACGCCTCGTCGACACCACCACCGCCTGCGCCGTCCACCTCGACGACACGGGACGGATCGGCCCCGAGCACACCGAGCGCCTCACCGCCCTCCTCGACGAACTCGCCGGACCGGTGGAGCGGGTGGGGCTACGACTTCCCCGGACGCCCCTCGCCGGATAGCCGCCCGGGCCCCACCGCGATGCCCAACAGCCCCACCAGGCCGCCGCCCTGCGCGGTCGCGGCCCGGCGCACCTCGGTCGCGAACCCGTGCCCCGCGACCGCCTGCTGCACCTTCGCGGCGATCTCCTCGGCCCGCTTCCCGTCCGGCGGTTCCCAGCACAGGCACAGCAGGCCTTGCGGCGCCAGCCAGCGCCTCAGCGAGGTCAGTTCCCGGTCCGCCGGGCGGGTCCAGAAGAGGTTGACATTGACCGCCAGGATCCTGTCGAAGGAGCCGGTGGCGAAGTCGGCGTCCTCCAGCGACAGGGTGTGGACGGCGGCCCTTCCGGTGGTGAGCGCGTCGCTGTTGCGGCGGCGTGCCGCCTCGACGGCCTTGGCGGAGCGGTCGATGCCGGTGACGGTGCCTGTGACGAGGCGGTCGTGGATCAGCGCGACGGCGACCCCCCGGCCACAGCCGACCTCCAGCACCCGGTCGTCAGGTGCCGGGTCGAGGACCTGCACCGCCCATCTCAGGCGCTCCGGGACGTCGATGGTGCTCAGCCCCCGACCCGTATCCACACCGGCGCGTGGTCCGACCCGGGCGCGCCCCGCCGCTCCGCCGGGTCGGGGCCGACCGACGGCAGACCGGGTGGGCCCTCGCCGGGCAGGCCCGTGCCCGCCGCCGTCACCCGGTGCACCAGGCGGTGGCTCACCAGCACATGGTCGATCAGCTCGCGCCGCCCGGAGTTGACGCGGGAGTAGCGCTGTCCGGGCGGGATGAGAGGGGCCACGTCCCACAGCCGGGCCGCGTCGCCCTTGTCGGCCTGCTCGTAGCCCGGCGTGCCGATCTCGGAGCCGGGCGGGCCGAGCAGGATCTGTGTGGTCGCGGCCTGTACCTCGTCGTTGAGGTCGCCCAGTACGGCCACGTCCCTGCCCTGCCCGTCGCCGTCCAGGAGTTCGTCCGCGAGGGCGCGCAGGGCCGTCGCCTCGGCGGCGCGCCGGTACAGGGCGTAGGCGCCGTACCGGGCCCGTTCCCCCTCGTCGCGCGGCTGGAACCGGCCGTTCGGGTACGACAGCAGCTTGGACTTCAGATGGCAGACGGCCACCCGCAGCGGCCCGTCCTCGACCTCCACGGCGAGAAAGCCCCGCCCCGCCTGTGCCACCGTCACCCCCGAGTCGTCCACCTGCACGGGCCGCAGCTCCGCCGGGAACGCCGTCGTGTCGGCCAGCACCCTCATGGCCGTACGGCTCAGGAACCCGACCCGTATGCCCCGGCTGTCCGGATGCTCGGACAGGGCGATGTGCCAGTCGTCGTCGAGCATCCCGGCCAGGTCTTCCAGGGCCCCGGGGTCACCGACCTCCTGCACGCCGAGCAGCGTCGGGTCGAGTTCCGTGATCACGGCGGCGAGCGCGGCGAGCTTGGTCTCGTAGGCGGCCTCGTCCTTCGGGCCGAACGGGCCGCCGGGCCGGTAGAGGTTCTCCAGGTTCCAGGTGCCGAGGAGCATGCCGGGCTCCTTTCAGAAGCCGACAGGCGGGGTGGTGAGACCAGGATGCTGGCCCGGCCCGCCCCGCGACAGAGCCGCGACGGGATGTGCGGTTCGGCTCATGCCGCCCTACGACCTCGTCGTACGTTGGCGCGATGACGCCTTCTGCCGCGGACAGTCCCGCCGACCTCATCATCAGCGCATGTACCGTCCTCGTGCACGACGATCAAGAGCGCATCGGGTTCCAGCAGGACGCCGCGATCGTCGTACGGAACGGTGTCGTCGAGGCCGTGACGACCACCGCCGGGGCCGCGGACCTGCCCGCCGCCGAGCGCCTCGAGGCCCGGGGCCAGGTCGCCCTGCCCGGCCTGATCAACTGTCACACGCACGCACCGATGGTCGCGCTGCGCGGCCTCGCCGAGGACCTGCCGACGGAGGAGTGGTTCAACGACGTCGTCTGGCCGGTGGAGTCCAACCTCACCGAGAGGGACGTCGAGTTGGGGGCGCGGCTCGCCTGTGCCGAGATGATCCGTGCCGGCGTCACCTGCTTCGCCGACCACTACTTCGCCATGGACGCGGTGGCTCAAGTGGTAGCGGAATGCGGCCTGCGGGCGCTGCTGGGGGAGGCCTACTTCTCCTCGCAGGGCCCCGAAGGCCGGGAGCGGTCACTCGACTTCGCGCTACGGCACCGCGGCTCCGCCGACGGCCGCATCACCACCGCCCTCGCGCCGCACTCCCCTTACACGGTCGGCGACGCCGACCTGGCCGCCACCGCCCGGCTCGCCGGCGAACACGCCCTGCCCGTGCACCTGCACGCCGCCGAGAACCGCGATCAGACCGAGACCAGCCTCGCCCGTCACGGCGTCACCCCGATCGAGGTCCTGGAACGCACCGGCATCCTCGACACGGACGTGCTCCTCGCCCACGGCACCGGCATCGTCGACCGCGACCTGCCCGTCCTGGAGCGGGCGGCCGGTCGTACGGCCGTCGCCACCGCGCCCCGCGGCTACCTCAAGTTCGCCTGGCCCGACACCACACCGGTCCGTGCCCTGCGCGAGATCGGCGTCGACGTCGGGCTCGCCACCGACGGCGCCGCCTCCAACAACTCCCTCGACGTATGGGAGTCGATGGCCCTCACCTCCCTGGTCCAGAAGTCCCACGAGGGCGACCCCCGCTGGCTGACCTCCCGCCAGGCCCTGCACCACGCCACCCTCCAGAGTGCCCGTGCCGTGGGACTGGGGGACAGCGTCGGCAGCATCGCGCCGGAGCGGCGGGCGGACATCGTCCTGGTCGATCTCACCGGGCCGCACACCCTGCCGGTCCACGACCTCGCCGCCACCCTCGTGCACAGCGCCCGCTCCGCCGACGTGCGCACCACGATCGTCGACGGACGGATCCTGATGCGCGACCGTGCGCTCCTGACGATCGACGTGCCGGCCGTGGTACGGGAACTGGAGGAGCGTCTGCCCGCCCTCGTCGACCGCAGCCACGGTCGGCGCATCCAGGACTACGACACCTGACGTTCCGGGCGGACTTTCGAGATTTCTTCCCGGGCAGCGATGAGTTCCGCGTCTGCCGCCGGTCACCACCCCGGACGGACCGTTGCCACAGGAGGGCCCATGTCGCTTCCGGAGATCGTCTCGCGCGAGGAGTGGCGCGCGGCGCGCGCTGAACTGCTTCGCAAGGAGAAGGCCGCCACCCGCGCGCGGGACGCACTCAACGCCGAGCGGCGCGGACTGCCGATGGTCGAGGTCGACGAGGAGTACGTGTTCGAGGGCGGGGACGGCAAGGCCACCCTCCTCGACCTGTTCGAGGGCCGGCACCAGCTAGTCGTCTACCACTTCATGTTCGCGCCCGAGTGGGACGCCGGCTGCCGCAGCTGCTCCGGGTTCCTGGACCAAATAGGGCATCTCGCCCATCTCCACGCTCGCGGTACGTCGTTCGCGACCGTGTCCCGTGCGCCGTACCCGAAGATCCTGCCGTTCAAGGCGCGGATGGGCTGGACGGTGCCCTGGTACTCGTCGTACGGCAGCGACTTCAACCATGACTTCGAGGTGACCCTCGAACGCGAGGGCGAGTTCGTCGAGCGCCCTGGCCTCAGCTGCTTCCTGCGGGACCGCGACCGGGTCTTCCACACGTACTCGACGTACGAGCGCGGCCTCGACTGCCTCGGCTCGACCAGCAGCCTGCTGGACCTCACGGCACTGGGCCGACAGGAGGAGTGGGAGGAGCCCAAGGGACGCGCGTCGGCTCTTGGGGCGCCTGCGGGAAGTGAGCGCGTCCGCTATCACGACGAGTACGACGGCTGATACGGAAAGTGAAAAGGTAGACCAAGAGGCTGAGAGTTTGGTCACACTCAGCGGTGAACGAGTGTCAACTACGTCTCAGAACCGTCACTTCGCGAGCCGTTCACCCCATGGTTGGCGTTTAACTCTACGAGTACAGCGCTACATGGAGGTGCAGGGTGAACGGGCGAACGGTGCTCGAACGCTTTCCCGCCGGTGGGCCGCGTGGTTCCTGGCCGGCGGAGGAGTTCGCGCAGGCGCGGCGTAGCGAAGGCCTGCCCGCCGAGGTGGTCATGGATCTCGCCACGGACATGTTCCTGGTGATCGTGCGCAGCGGGGACGTGGCCGACGCCACGGCCTGACGTGTGCCCTCAGCCCGCCTTCGGCGCCGGCACCTTGTCGACCGGTGCGGGTGACGTGGCGAACTGCTCCGCCTGGAGCGAGTACAGCTCGGAGTAGAGACCGCCGGTCGCCAGCAGCTCGTCCGGAGTCCCGGACTCCACGAGCCGGCCCTGGTCCAGGACGTGCACCAGATCCGCGTGGCGTACGGACGCCAGCCGGTGCGTGATCAGTACGACCGTCTGGCCGCTGGCGGCCAGGGCGCGGATCCGCTCGAAGACCTCCAGCTCGGCCCGGGCGTCCAGGGCCGCCGTCGGCTCGTCCACGATCAGGATGCGGCCCCGCCGGTAGGCCGCCCGGGCGATGCCGAGCCGCTGCCACTGGCCGCCCGACAGCTCGTGCCCGCCGCTGAAGTTGCGCGCGAGCAGCGTGTCCAGCCCGCGCGGCAGGTCCGCGATCACCGTCTCGGCCCCGGCCTCGGCGATCGACGCGGCCAGCCGCTGCTCGCACACCGGCGCCGACGTGCGCCCCAGGGCGACGTTCACCCGGGCCGTGAACGGCCACCGCTTGAAGTCCTGCGCCACCATCGCGATCCGCTCGGCCAGCCGGTGCCGGTCGGCGGTCGCCGCGTCCACGCCGTCCCACAGGATCCGCCCCTTCTCCGGGGTGTAGAGCCCGGCGAGCAGCTTGACCAGGGTCGTCTTGCCGGAGCCGTTCTCGCCGACCAGCGCAACGATCCGGCCGAGCGGGAGCGTGAGCGACACGTCGTCGAGGGCGGGGCGGGCCGAGTCGCCCGGGTAACGGAACGTGACGTTCTCGAAGCGGATCTCGCGCGGGTTCTCCGGCAACGGCCGGCCGCCCTCCGGGATGGCCCGCTGTGCCGCCTCCGTGTACAGCCGTTGCAGGTCGCCGACGAAGAGGGCCTCCTCGTGCAGCGCGTTGACCTCCACCACGAGCGTGTCGAGGCTCTGCGAGCCGGTCCGGATCGCGATCACGGCCGTACCCGCCACCGACAGGGCCATCGCGCCTGCCAGCAGCAGCCCGCCGAGTGTCGCGTACGTCGCCACCGTCGCCAGGCCCGTCCACGCCGCCGCGATCAGGCCGGTACGGGCGGCGAGCCGGGCCAGGCGGGCCTGCTCGGCCTCCGCCGTCTCCGACATCGCGCGGAAGTGCCGCAGCAGGAACGCGCCCACGCCGTGCACCCGGATCTCGGGGGCCGCCTCGGGCTCGATCAGCAGATTGCCGAGCAGCCGGCCCGCACGCGCGTGCTGCACCCAGGCGTGGAAGGACTCGTAGCGCCGCCGGGCCACGGTCAGCGCGCTCCAGGCGCTCGGCAGCGTCATCGTCACCAGCAGCGGCAGGAGCGCCGGGTGCAGCACGGTCAGTACACCGGCCGCCGCGACCAGCGAGATCATCGCGTTGATCACGCGGGTTCCGTACATGATCATCCGGCGGGCGGAGGCAGCGCCGTACTGGGCGGTGTCCAGCAGCTTGTGGAAGGCGTGGTCCTCGATCGCGGCCAGCTCGACGGCCGCGGCCCGCTCCAGGTACTGCTCGGTCGCCACCCGCTCCACCTTGGGCTCCAGCCGTCCGGTGGCGTAGGTGCTCGCGGCCCGCAGCAGCGCCGCGAGCAGCATCACGACGGCCACGGTGACCAGCGCCGGGACGGCGCCGCGCAGCCGGTCCTCGATCGCACCGCCACCCATCAGCCGTGCCAGCACGCTGTTGACCGCGAGCAGCGCCACCGCCTGTGCCACGCCCCGGCCCGCCTCGGCGGCCAGCACGACCCGCGCGGCGCCCCGGTCGGCCTGCCGGGCGAGCCGCAGGCTGGACGCCAGCAGGGACGGCAACCGGGTGATCATGGCGCGGAAGTTCAGCTCCAGGAACGCGTCGGCGTGCTGGTTCCAGCCCATGTCGTAGCGCAGCGGTCCGCCGAAGAGCAGCCGCTCCGACTCGGACACCTCCGGCGCGGTCCGCTTCTTCGCCACCGTCGACCGACCTCCCTGCCCGTGTCCCGTTCGTGGACGAACGGTCACTATCGCGGGGGCGGAGCCCGCCCGGGCAGGGCGCAGCCCGCGGCGCCGGAGGCGCGCGGGCGCACGACCCGACGGCGGGAGGCGTGGGACGGCGCGGAGTCGTAGGGGTGGTGCGTAGGCCTCGACGAGCCTTTTTCGACGGGCTCTACGGGCTCTACGGGCTCTGCGGGCTCTGCGGGCTCTGCGGGCTCTACGAGCGCGACGAGTTCTGCGAGCTCTGTGCGTTCTGGAGCTCTGGATCTACGAGTGCTACGCGCTGACCGGCCGCGACCAGGCCGGCGCGGTCCCCGTCACCCGGCACAGGGCCAGATACAGCGGTATCGGCGGGGTGTACGGCAGCGTGCCGTCCGGGCGGTGGATCAGCTCGGGCAGCTCGGGGAGGTCCGGGACGACCGCACCGGTGGCGTAGTGCGCCGGCATCGGCCATTCCAGGGCGTGGTCGGAGTCGGACGGCACCAGCCACCACCAGTGCGTCTCGTCGGCGTAGACGCAGCCCACGCGGGGCAGCCGGGGCATGACCAGCGGGCCGAGACGGGCGGGTACGGCGACGGCGTCGCAGCCGAGCGGGGCGGTCATGCCGTCGGGTACGGGCAGCCGCAGAGTCGGGCCCGCCGTGCGCAGCCCGCGCCGGAGCCGGGCCAGGGTGTCGAGGTTCAGGACGCGGCCACCGCGCCCGGGGCTCATGCCGGCCCCCGCTCTCGGCGTCGCTCCTGTGCGGGGACTTCCTGAGCGCCCTGCGTGTGGCGCGCCGGGTGTGCTCCGTTCCCGTCGCCCGAGTCGTCGGACGGCCCCGGCTTCGGACGGGCGCCCCAGCCCAGGTCGTTCC
The DNA here is from genome assembly GCF_009862985.1 of Streptomyces sp. SID5464. Classification (NCBI taxonomy): domain Bacteria; kingdom Bacillati; phylum Actinomycetota; class Actinomycetes; order Kitasatosporales; family Streptomycetaceae; genus Streptomyces; species Streptomyces sp. SID5464. The sequence continues at coordinate 208,314 of NZ_WWIQ01000001.1, forward strand.
GGGGCTCCGCCGGGTCGCGCGGGGTGTCGGCCTTGCGCGGCAGCTCGGCCCAGACCAGCAGCCCGGGGCCGTGCTCATGGGCACCCCAGGCGTCGCAGAGGGCGTCGACGAGGAGCAGTCCCCTCCCGTGCTCCTCCTCGGGCCGGGTGCGGCTGGCCGCGTGGGGCTGGCCCGGGGCACAGCCCTCGTCACGCACGGCTATCCGCACCAGGTCGTCGCCGTCGTGCAGCTCGCACACTATGTGCGTGCTCGCCGTGTGCACGATGGCGTTGGTGACCAGCTCGGAAACCACCAGGGCCGCGCTGTCGCACGTGTCCTCGCACACCGACCAACCGGTCAGCCGGGCCCGCGTCAGGCGTCTGGCCCGTGCGGGAGAACCCGGATGTGCGGCCAGCTCGAAACGGAACCGGCGCTCGGCAGCGGCCCCGACGAGGCTCGCTTCCGGGCTGGCACCCAGGCCGGGAGGGCCTGCGGCGGCGTCTGTTCCTAAGGGCGCGGACGGAATCACGCTTGCCACTATCGCCCCGCCGCGAACACTTGGCAAGTGTCACTCTGAAAATTGCAGAGTGCTGTGTGACGGTCTGGAAGGCCGTGGCACACTGCTCGCAACAGCACCCCGCGCGGCGCCAGTTGAGATCGTCGAAGTTCTGTTCGGAACATCTGTTCGGATAGTCGATTCTTCGAAAAGGTCTTCGAATGGCGCCGCCGGGCTGTCAGCGTTCTTTTGTGGCCGACTCGTCAGAACTCTTGGTGGAGGTGGAGCGTGAGCGAACCGCGGTCCGCGCCGACGGTGGGCCAGGTCGTCCTCGGCCGGCGCCTGCTGGACCTGCGGGAACGCGCCGGGATGAAGCGCGAGGAGGCCGCCCGCATCCTCCGTGTCGCCCCCGCCACGGTCCGCCGTATGGAGATGGCCGAGGTCGCGCTCAAAATCCCGTATCTGCAACTGCTCCTGAAGGCCTACGGAATCTCCGACGAGGAGGCCGACGCCTTCGTCCTGCTGGCCGAGGAAGCGAACAAGCCCGGCTGGTGGCAGCGTTTCCACGACATCCTGCCCGGCTGGTTCTCGATGTACGTGAGCCTGGAGGGCGCGGCCGCCGTCATCCGCAGTTACGAGCCCCATTTCGTCCCCGGGTTGTTGCAGACCGAGGACTACGCGCGAGGAGTGCTCCGCTCGGGCGCCATCGGCCAGACCCGGCCCGACGACATCGAGCGCCATGTCGCCCTGCGGATGCAGCGTCAGGAACTGCTCACCCGCGAGGACGCGCCCCGGCTGTGGGTCGTGATGGACGAGACCGCGCTGCGGCGCCCGGTCGGCGGCCCGGAGGTGATGCGTGCCCAGATCGACAGACTGCTCGAGGCCACGACGCTGCCCAACGTGACGTTGCAGGTCGCCCAGTTCGCCAGTGGGCCGCACCCGGGCACGTACGGGCCGTTCGTGCTGTTCCGATTTGCCATGCCCGAACTGCCGGACATGGTCTACAGCGAGTACCTGACCGGCGCGGTCTATCTCGACGCGCGCGCCGAGGTGGCGACCCACCTCGAGGTCATGGACCGCATGGCGGCGCAGGCCGCTACGGCACATCGCACGAAGGAGATCCTCCGGGATCTCCGCAAGGAGCTGTGAATGGATCGCATCAAGCCGCGCAAACACGTCTACAACGGCATGCCCGCGCGTGACTTGGGCAGCGAAGGGTGGCACAAGCCGTGGAGCGGCGGGAACGGCGGGAACTGTCTGGAGGCGATGAAACTCGCCGACGGCAGGATCGCCGTCCGGCAGTCCACCGACCCGGACGGTCCGGCGCTGATCTACACCTCGGACGAGATGACGGCCTTCATCGAGGGGGCGAAGGCGGGGGAGGCGGACTTCCTGCTGTCCTGATGTGATTGCTTTTCTGTCGCTGTCTGTCGCCTGCTGCCGCTGTCTGCCGCGATCTGTCGCTCAACTTCCCTACGCTGGTGCTGAATTGATCACCCTTTGTGTCTCATGGAGTGCCTCATGACCGGGCAGGACCCCACCTCGGCCGTCTCGATCGACACGAGCAGACCGCATCCGGCGCGGATGTACGACTGGTACCTCGGCGGCAAGGACAACTACCCGGTCGACGAGGAGATGGGCCGGCAGATGCTCACCCTCGACCCGAGGGTCCCGGTCATGGCGCGGGTCAACCGCGCGTTCATGCACCGGGCCACGCGCTGGCTGGCCGGGAACGGCGTACGGCAGTTCCTGGACGTCGGCACCGGCATCCCGACCGAGCCCAACCTCCACCAGGTCGCCCAGGAGATCGCCCCCGCCGCCCGGGTCGTCTACTGCGACAACGACCCCATCGTGCTGGCCCACGCGGCGGCCCTGCTGCGCGGCACGGACGAGGGGGCGACGGAGTACCTCCAGGCCGACGTGCGCGACCCGGACGCCATCCTGGAGGGCGCGAGGAAGGTCCTGGACTTCGGCCGGCCCGTCGCACTGTCGCTCATCGCGCTGCTGCACTTCGTCTCCGACGAGGACGGCGCGCACGACCTGGTCCGCCGGCTCCTCGCCGAACTGCCGTCCGGCAGCCACCTGGTCATCACCCACGCCACGGCCGACTTCACACCGGAGGAGTCGAAGGCGGCCACCGAGAAGCTCCGTGCCGCAGGCGTCACCCTGGCCCTGCGCTCCCGCGAGGAGTTCACCCGCTTCTTCGACGGCCTCGACCTCGTCGAGCCCGGCGTCGAGGTGCCCCACCGCTGGCACCAGGAACTGGGCGAGCCCGTACCCGGGCAGGACGACGGGGTGATTCCTGGGTACGGGGCGGTCGCGCGCAAGCCGTGACTGCGCTCGCGCCACGGGCCGGTCACGGCGGCAGTGCACGGCACAGCGCCTCCAGGGCCGGCCCGTACGCATGGTCGGAGGGCGTCGCGTACCCCACGACGAGGCCGTCGCCCGCCGCCGTGTCCGTGTCCGGGTGCCGGAACGCCGCGAGGCCGTCCAGGGCGATGCCCTGCCAGGCGGCGGCCTTGACCGTGGACGCCTCGGTGCCGGGCGGCAGCCGCAGCACCGCGTGCAGCCCGGCCGCGATACCGGTGGCCTCGATGAGCGGCGCGTGTTCGGCGAGCGCCGCGACGAGCCGGTCCCGGCGGCCGCGGTACCGCTGCCGCATACGCCGTACGTGACGGTCGTACGCCCCGGAGACCACGAAGTCCGCGAGGCTCAGCTGGTCGAGGACGCTCGCCCACGCCTCCCGGTCGCCCTTGACGGCCAGTACGGCGTCGACGTACCGCTCGGGGAGCACCATCCAGCCCAGCCGGACCGCCGGCGACAGGCTCTTGCTGACCGAGCCGATGTGGATCACGTGCTCGGGGTCCAGGCCCTGCACCGCGCCGACCGGCTTGCGGTCGTAGCGGAACTCCCCGTCGTAGTCGTCCTCCAGAACCAGCCCGCCACGCACGCGTGCCCAGTCGATCACGGCGGCCCGGCGCGCGGGGTGCAGCGGGCCGCCGGTCGGGAACTGGTGCGCCGGTGTGAGCAGCACGGCACGCTCGCGCCCCAACCGGTCGACCCGGGCGCCGTGTTCGTCGAGGGGGAGCGGCACGGTCCGCACCCCGGCCGCCGCGAGGACCTCCCGGTGGAATCCGAGCCCGTACGCCTCCACCGCCAGGGGCCCGCGCAGGACGCCCCCTCCGAACAGCAGCCGCAGCGCGTGCGCGAAGCCGGAGCAGATCACGATCCTGCCCGGCTCGGTGCGCACGCCACGCGCGCGTGCCAGGTACTCCGTGAGCGCCTCCCGCAGTTCCGGCCGGCCGGCCGGATCGCCCGGGCCGAACACCTCGTTGGGCGCCTGCTGGAGGGCCCTGCGGTAGGAGGTCAGCCAGGCCGTGCGCGGGAACGACGAGGTGTCCGGTGTGCCCTGCGTGAGGTCGTGCCGCGGGCCATGCGCGCGTGCAGGAGCCTTTCGGGGCAGGCGGGCGGCGGGCCGCAGCGGTTCGGCTCGCTCCGCCACCCGCGTGCCCGAGCCCTGACGGGCGGTGAGCCAGCCCTCCGCGACGAGTTCCGCGTAGGCGTCGGCCACGGTGTTCCGGGCGATGTCGAGATCGGCCGCGAGCGAGCGGTACGGCGGCAGCCGGGTGCCCGGAGCGAGCCGTCCGCTGCGGACGGCCTCCCGCAGGGCCCGGATCAGCGCCGCGCGCCGGCCGCCCGGCCCGGTCAGTTCCAGATGCAGGTCGGATCCGATCCGTTCCGCGGAATTGACCCACGAAGTCGCCATGGAAATGCACCCTACAGCGGGTCTTTCCGGCTCGTAGGTTGAGGGACATGACGACGCACACGAGCACGAACAGCACCCAGGTGAAGGCGCCCCGGCTGGAGTTCGCCAAGTCCGCCCCGAAGGCCTTCCGGGCCCTCGTCGCCCTCGACGCCGCCGCCCGCGAGGGCCTCGACCCGGCCCTCGTCGAACTGATCCAGATCCGCGCCTCGCACCTCAACCACTGCGCGTACTGCCTGCACATGCACACCAACGACGCCCGCAAGGCCGGTGAGAGCGAGGACCGGCTGCACATGGTCGCCGTGTGGCGCGAGGCCCGGCACTTCTTCACCGAGCGGGAACAGGCGGCCCTCGCCCTCACGGAGGCGATGACGCTCGTCGCCGACGCGGGTGTCCCGGACGAGGTCTACGCACAGGCCGCGGCCCACTTCGACGAACGGGAACTGGCCCAGGTCCTCGCCCTGATCTGCACGATCAACACCTGGAACCGGGTGGCGCTGTCGACGGGGAAGGTGGCGGGGACGGACGAGCGGTGACGCTCCGGCGCCTCGGGGACGGAGCGGCGTTCCTACACCGCCATCGGCCGGTCGTACGGTCCGATCGGTGACGGAAGCCTCGAACTGCCCGTCAGATGACGGTCGACCGCCGCCGCCACGGCCCGCCCCTCGGCGATCGCCCAGACGATGAGCGACTGGCCCCGGGCGGCGTCCCCCGCCGCGAACACGCCGGGCACGTTCGTGGCGAAACCGGCGTCACGCGCGATCGTGCCGCGGGGCTCCAGTTCCAGCCCCAGCTGGTCGACGAGCCCGTCCTTCCGGTCGGGCCCGGAGAAGCCGAGGGCGAGCAGCACGAGGTCGGCGGGGAGCGTCCGCCCGGTGCCCTCCACCGGGCGGCGCCGCGCGTCCACCTCGACCAGGTGCAGCGACCGCACACGGCCCTCCGCGTCACCGTCGAAGCGCAGTGTGGACGCCGCGAACAGCCGCGCGTCCGCGTCGGCGATCGGAGCCGTCCGCAGGTCACGGGCCTCCTCGTGCGCGCCGGAGAGCCGGTAGACCCGCACCGGATACGTGGGCCAGGGCTCGGTGTCCTCGTCGCGCTCGCTGTTCGGCAGCGCGTAGATGTCCAGCTGGGTCACGGACGCGGCGCCCTCCCGGACGGCTGTGCCCAGGCAGTCGGCCCCGGTGTCGCCGCCGCCGACGATGACGACGTGCTTCCCGGCCGCCGACAGCGGGGACGCCGCCAGGTCGCCCTCGCACACCCGATTGGCCAGCGGGAGATACTCCATCGCCTGGTGAATGCCGATCAGCTCCCGCCCCGGGACATGGAGTTCACGCCAGGCGGTCGCCCCCGTGGCGAGCACCACGGCGTCGTAGCGAGTCCGCAGCTCGTCGGCCCCGATGTCCCGCCCGACCGCCGTCGACGTACGGAACTTGGTCCCCTCGGCCCGCATCTGCTCCAGCCGCCGCTCCAGATGGTGCTTCTCCATCTTGAACGCCGGGATGCCGTACCGCATCAGTCCGCCGAGGCGGTCGTCCCTCTCGTACACGGCGACCGTGTGCCCCGCCCGGGTCAGCTGCTGGGCCGCCGCCAGCCCGGTGGGCCCCGAACCGATCACCGCGACCGTCTTGCCGGACAGCCGCTCCGGCGGCCTCGCCGGCGCGAAGCCCTCCTCCCACGCCCGGTCGGCGATCGCGCACTCGACGTTCTTGATGGTGACGGCCGGCTGGTTGATCGCCAGCACACACCCCGCCTCGCACGGGGCCGGGCACAACCGGCCGGTGAACTCGGGGAAGTTGTTCGTGGCGTGCAGCCGGTCGGCGGCCGCCCGCCAGTCCTCCCTCGACACCAGGTCGTTCCACTCGGGGATCAGGTTGCCCAGCGGGCAGGCCTCGTGGCAGAAGGGGATGCCGCAGTCCATGCAGCGGTCGGCCTGCTTGCTGATGATCGGCAGCAGCGCACCGGGGACATGGATCTCGTCCCAGTCCCGGACCCGCTCCTCGACGGGCCTGCGCGGCCAGTCCTGGCGGGGGGTGGTCATGAAACCCTTGGGGTCGGCCATGGCCGTCTTCCTTGCGTGCGCGTGTGACAGGCCGTGCGTCGTCGGGCGGCACTCCTTCCGGCCACGATACGTCCGCGGCGGCACACCCGCAGGGGACGGGACAGGACCTGCCGGCGCGCTCAGGTGAGTGCCAGCACGTACGCCACAGCCGCCCCTGCCGAGGCGGCTGTGCGGACGTGGTTCCACATCGTCCACTCGCGCACATACGCCGGCCAGTACGCGGCCGCCTCCGAGGTGTCCGGCTCCAGCTTCAGCAGCACGTCGTTGCGCGGCACGTTCGCGACCATGGTGAGCCCGAACGAGCCGAACAGGTACAGCGCGCTGCCCACCAGCAGCTCCACCGTCCCCTCCTCCGGCCACAGCACGAACGTCACCACGGCGATCACCGCGCACAGCACGGCCGACCCGAGGAAGACGGCCATGAAGGGCGGTGTCACCGCGGCCACGTTGATCGCGTTCATCGCGGCGACCCCCTGCGCGGGCGGCAGCGTGGCGAGGCCCCGCATGACGAAGGTCGAGAAGCCGCAGAACACCCCGGCCACCAGGCCGGTCCCGAGCACACCCAGCACCGTCAGCACGAAGTACGGTCCGTCGATCATGTCAGCGTCTCCCGCCCGTCCAGCCGATGATCCTGCCCCGGCACCCTTCCTCACCACAAGTGAAATCCCGTACGAGCACAGTGACCATGGCCGAGCGGCGCGGGGCCATACGCGTCCGTCCACGGCCCACGGGTGAGCCGGCTCAGGGGTCCGGCGAGCGTCACCGTGTGACTGACTGACTGACCGGCCGACCTGCCCGGGTCACCCGGCGGAACCGAGCCCCGCCTCGGTCCACCCCCTCAGCACCGTCTCCACCGTCGCCGCGATCCGCCGCCGCGCCTCGTGCCGCGGCACGCCGCTCATCAGCAGCCGGTCGTACGGCGTGTCCAGGTGCCGTACGGACGCCACGACCGCCGAGGTCACCGCCATGTCCGTCAGCGCCCGCCCGGCCGCACTGCGGCCCACCCGCCCGCTGCCCCGCTCCGAGGAGTGCGCGGCGATGGCCCGCGCACGATCGGCCGGACAGCCCGGAAACAGCCGCCGTATCTCCGCCGCGAACGCCTCGGCGAACAAGGCATCCTGAGCAGCTCGCCGCCGCGCGTCCCGCACCCGGCGCCGCCGACGGGCCTCGGCGTCCGCCAGGCACCGCTCCTCTGCCCTCGCGAGCGCCGCCTCCTCCACCAGCACGCCCTGCCGCTCGTAGCGGCTCTTGCGCCGGTTGAACCGCACGACCACCGCCGACAGCGCGCTCTCCTCCCGCGATCTGCGCGTCAGGGCGGTGTCGCCACGGGGCAGGAACACCAGATGCCCGAGGTCGGCACAGTCGAGGCAGCGCGGGGCAGCGTCCTCCAGGACGAGCAGCGGCAGCGGCCCTCGCCGGCACTCGGCGCAGTGCCGCCGCTTGAGGGGCTGGAAGACGAGAAGTCCGGTGGGGGTGTGGGGCGGGAGCGTCGCGCGCGGGGCCATACGGCGTTCCGGGACCATACGGGGTTCATTCCCGCTGACGCGGCGCGCACTGCATCCGCCGGAGGGGACCCCGGCGATCGCGGCGCCTCTCGTTCTGCCACCCCCGCCCCGGTGCCCCGCCGCGCTCGCGGGTCCGACACGTCCTGCCACGGTCTGGCGCATCATGGGCCGTGTGCGACTCGAAGCGATCACCTGGGACCGGCTCGGCGACACGCTCGCCGAGCGCCTGCTCGACCTGAAGCCCGCCGACGGCAGTCCCTGGCCGCGCATCGCCTTCGACGGCGCCCCGGCCGCGCGTCCGGGAGACCTCGCCCGGCGGGTCTCCGAGGCACTGCGCATACGCGGCCGCTCCTCGCTCGTCGTGGGCACGGAGGGCTTTCTGCGCCCCGCCTCCGTGCGGCTGGAGTACGGCCACCGGGACGTCGAGTCCTACTACAGCGGCTGGTACGACACCCACGCCCTGTGGCGCGAGGTGTTCGGCCCCCTCGATGCCGGCGGCGACGGCCGCGTCCTGCCCGACCTGTGGGACCCGGACGCCGACCGGGCCACCCGCAGCCCCTACGTCCAACTCCCGCCCGGCGGCGTGCTGTTGCTGCACGGGCCCTTCCTCCTCCGGCACTGGTTCCCCTTCGATCTGAGCGTTCACGTCCTGCTCTCCCCGGGCGCCCTGCGCCGCCGCACGCCCGAGGCCGAGCACTGGACCCTGCCGGCCTTCGAGCGCTACGAGCAGGAGACCGACCCGGCGGGCACGGCCGACGTCCTGGTACGGGCCGATGATCCCCGTCATCCGGCGTGGGGCGGCTGAGCCGTTGTCCGGTCGGCCCGGGGGCGCTGTTCCATGTGCGGGCGCCGGGTGACGCGGCGAGAATGAAGGGCGCCGGGACTCGCGGTGCCTCCCGCGCCGCGCCGGCCGTCCGGCACCGGGAGGTACCCCATGACCACCGCCGGAGACATCATGCACCGCGGCGCCCAGTGGATCCCCGCCCACGAAACCCTCGACCGCGCCGCCCAGCTCATGCGCGAACTGAACGTCGGCGCCCTGCCCATCAGCGACGAGAACGAACGGCTCTGCGGCATCCTCACCGACCGCGACATCGTCGTCGGCTGCGTCGCCATGGGACACGACCCCGCCAAGGTCACCGCGGGCGAGATGGCCAAGGGCACGCCTCGCTGGATCGACGCGGACGCCGATGTCGGCGAGGTCCTCCACGAGATGCAGGAGCACCAGATCCGCCGGCTGCCCGTCATCCGGGACAAGCGCCTGGTCGGCATGATCAGCGAAGCCGACCTGGCCCGGCACCTGGCGGGCGACCAGATCGCCTCCTGGGCCGAGAGCGTCTACGCCAGGACCACGCCGCGCTGACCGCACCTCACCCCGTCACGACTCCGCAGGTCACGGCCCGCGTCAGAGCCAGCCGGTGCGCCGGAACCCCCGGTACAGCGTCAGGCACGCGACGGATATGACGCCGATGACCATGCCGTAGCCGTATCGCCAGTGC
>NZ_WWIQ01000001.1:217744-230625 GCF_009862985.1 Streptomyces sp. SID5464
ACCATCGTCGGCACGGCGATGATCGCGGCCCACGCCGTGATCTTCCGCATGTCCTCGTTCTGCGCGACCGTGACCTGCGCGAGGTGCGCTTGGAGAATGGAGTTGAGCAGCTCGTCGAAGGAGGCGATCTGCTCCTTCGCCCGCAGCAGGTGGTCCGAGACGTCGCGGAAGTACGCCTGTATCTCAGGGTCGACCGCCCGGATCGGCCGGGTGGCGAGATCCTCAAGCGGCCGGCTGAGCGGCACCACCGCCCGCTTCAGCTCGAGGAGTTCACGCTTGAGCTGGTAGATCCGGCCCGGGTCGGCCCGCGCGCCGGTCTCCGCGAACACGTCCGTCTCGACCTGGTCGATGTCCTCCTGCACCGAGTCCGTGACGGTCAGGTAGTCGTCCACCACGTGGTCCGCGATCGCGTGCAGCACCGCGGACGGGCCCTTGGCCAGCTGGCCGGGGTCGGACTCCAGCTCCTCGCGCAGCGGGCCCAGCGAGCCGTGCCGGCCGTGCCGCACCGTGATCACGAAGTCCTTGCCGACGAAGACCATGATCTCGCCGGTGTTCACCACCTCGCTGGTGGCTGTGAGTTCCTCGTGCTCGACGTAGCAGACCGTTTTGAACACCGCGAAGAGCGTCTCGCCATAGTGCTCCACCTTGGGGCGCTGGTGGGCCTCGACGGCGTCCTCCACGGCCAGGGGGTGCAGGTCGAAGAGCTCGGCGATGCCCGCGAACTCCTGGTCGGTCGGCTCGTGCAGGCCGAGCCAGACGAAGCCCTCGCCCTTCTTGCGGACCCACTCCATGGCGTCCACCAGGTCGCCGCGCGCGGCGGTGCGGACACCGTCCCGGTACGTCACGCAGTTCACCACCGAGGAGCCCAGCGGGGAGCGGGCCGGGTGACTCAGGTCGACGCGCGGGCGCCGCCGGGCCAGCCGAGCCACCTTGCGGAGGCCGCCGACCCCGCCGAGGCTCGTGACCTTCCGCAGATTCCCTGCCATGGACATCTGCATCTCCTTGCGTGGAGCTCCTCGCGCCGTTCCCGCGCCTTGGCGCGTCAGTCTGCCAGGCCGGCGTGAGCTGCGGGTAAGCCTGTGGAAACGGCTCGTTCCGCTTTGTTCCCGGCTGTGGACGAAGGCGTCGACTCCCCGTGTCGGAGCGTCGACCATCATGATCGGAGCGTCGACCATCACGGATAAGTCGGACAACTGGGATGATCGCGGCATGACGCGAACCGACGGGTACCTCCTGGACAACCGGCAGACCGAGGCGGCAGAGCACTTCGGCGCCTTCGCCGCCCTCTTCGACCCCACGACGTTCCGGCATCTCGAAGCACTCGGCGTCGGCTCCGGCTGGCGGTGCTGGGAGGTCGGAGCCGGCGGCACCTCCGTGGTGTCCTGGCTGGCGAAGAAGGTCGGCCGGACCGGACACGTCGTCGCCACCGGCACCGACACCTCACGGCTCGCCCCCGCCGCCCGGCCGCCCGTCGAGGTGCGCGTGCACGACCTCGGCGCCGAGGAGCCGCCGGGAGAGGGCTTCGACCTGGTGCACGCCCGTCTCGCCCTCGTCCACGTGGCCGACCGGGCAGGGGCGTTGCGGTCCATGGTCCAGGCGCTGCGCCCCGGCGGGCGCATGCTCGTCGAGGACGCCGACCCCGCCCTTCAGCCGCTGCTCTGCCCCGACGAGTACGGCCCCGAGCAGCAGCTCGCCAACCGGCTGCGGCACGGCTTCCGCAGACTGCTCGCCGACCGCGGGACCGAACTCCCCTGCGGCCGCGTCCTCCCGCGGCTGCTCCGGGAGGCCGGCCTGACCCGGGTGCACGCCGACGCCTACTTCCCCGTCGCCTCGCCGGCCTGCGCCGCCCTGGAGTCGGTGACGATCCGTCAGATCCGCGACCAGCTCGTCACCGCCGGCCTCGCCACCGACCAGGACATCGACCGGCATCTCGCGAACGTCACCTCCGGCGCCCTCGATCTGACGACGGCCCCGATGATCTCGGCGTGGGGGCGCAAGCAGTAGCCAGGGTGTGCGGGGCGCCGGACGTCAGCCGGGCGGGGGTGGTCTGCCGCCCACCCGTTCCACCGCCCTCGCACCCGCCCGGCAGCCCTCCACCGCCGCCTCCTCCGGCCGGGCGCCCGTGAGCAGGGCGGCGAGGAACGCGCCGGTGAAAGCGTCACCGGCGCCCGTGGTGTCCTGGGGCGTCGCCGGTACGGCGGGGACGCGGGCGCGCACCTTCCCCCCGCGGGCCACGAGCGCCCCTTCGTGCCCCTGCTTGGCGACCACCAGCGGAACACGCAGGCTCAGCTCGGCCGCCGCGTCGGCCGCGTCGGTCAGCCCGGTCAGCAGACACGCCTCGTCCCGGCTGGGCAGCAGCACGTCCACGCCCTCGACGAGCGCGAGGAACCTCCCAGCGCCCAGCTCCCCGAGGAACCCGGCCGACGCGGGATCCAGACTCACCGGTACGCCACGAGCGCGTGCGGCCTTAAGAGCGACCGCCACCAGGGCTCGGCTCGGCTCGGAGAACAGGAGGTAGCCCGACAGGTGCAGCCGGGCCACGCCGTCGAGCAGCGCGTCCGACCAGTCGGCGGGTTCGAGCCGCAGCGACGCGCCGCTGTCGGTGAGGAACGTCCGCTCCGCCGAAGCGTCCCCGTCCACCAGACAGATCACCGTGCCGGTCGGTGCCCGCGGGTCGACGACGAGTCGCGGACGCACGCCGCGGGCCACCAGCTCACGCTCGTGCCAGGCAGCGGTGTCCGCCCCCACGCGCCCGAGCAGCCGCACCTCCGCCGCGCCCCGGTGTGCGGCCCAGCACGCCACGTTGGCGCCCGCCCCGCCCGGCACCGTCCGGATCGAGGCAACCGTGTCCGTACCGGCAGCGAGCGGCCCCACATGCCGCGCGACGACGTCCGTGATGACGTCCCCGACGACCAGCAGCGCCCTGCCCACTGCCGAGGCCCCCGCCGAGTCCGCTCTGCCCACCGCACCGTGGTCGGCCCCGGTCATCCCCGCGCCCAGGCCGCCGCGATCCGCGCCGCCAGGCGTACGTTGCCGCGGACCGCCGCCAGGTTGGCGCTCAGGGAGGCGCCGTCGGTGTGCCGTACGAGGTGGTCGAGCAGGAACGGCGTGACCGCCTGGCCGGTGATTCCCTCCTCCTCGCACGCCTGCAGCGCGTCCGCGAGCACGCGCGCGTGCAGCTCCGGATCGAGCTGCTCCTCCTCGGGGACCGGGTTGGCGACGATCAGCGCCGATTCCGGCCCGGCGAGCGCGTCCTGAGCGCGCATGACGCCCGCCACCTGTTCCGGCGTCCGCAGCGTCCAGTCCACCGGATGCCCCGAGTCGGACAGATAGAAGCCGGGGAACCGGTCGGTGCCGTAGCCGGCCACCGCGACACCCAGCGTCTCCAGCCGCTGCAAGGTCGCAGGCACGTCCAGGATCGACTTCACCCCGGCACACACCACGGTGATCCGCGTCCGCGCCAGCAGCCCCAGGTCGGCCGACTCGTCCTGCGTCACCGTCCACTCCCGGTGCACGCCGCCGAGCCCACCCGTCGCGAACACGCGCACGCCCGCCAGCGCCGCCAGCAGCGCCGTCGCCGACACCGTGGTCGCCCCGCTCGCCCCGGAGGCCGTCGCGAGCGGCAGGTCGCGGTGGCCCAGCTTGCGGATGCCGTCCTCGTTCGCGACCCGCTCCAGCTGCTCCTTGTCCAGCCCGACATGGGGCCGCCCGTCCAGCAAGGCGATCGTCGCGGGCACCGCGCCCTCCTGCCGCACCACCGTCTCCAGCTCCAGCGCCACCTGGAGGTTGCGCGGCCGCGGCAGCCCGTGGGCGATGATCGTGGACTCCAGGGCCACCACGGGCCGACGCGCCTCGATCGCCTCCCGCACTTCTTCTGACACCACCAGCACCACGCGCCTGCCTCCTGTCGGTCGGTCTTCCCTCATCTCTGGCGGGCGGCGCGCCGGGCCAAACCCTTGCGGACTGTCGGCGACGTCACGAGCCTGGAGTGCATGACGGACAACACACCGCGACTCGACCACGTCGTCCTCTGGGTGCGCGACCCGGTCGCCGCCGCGGACTTCTACGAGAAGGCCGTCGGCCTGGAGACGATCAGGCTCACCGAGTTCGCCGCCGGTGAGGCGCCGTTCCCCTCCGTACGCGTCAACGACGAGACCATCCTCGACCTCATGCCGCTGACCTTCGTGGAACGCATGACGATGCTGCCCGGCGCGGCCGACAGCGCGGGGCACCCCGTCAACCACGTCTGCCTGTCACTGCCCCGGGGCGACTTCGACGCCCTCCTCAGCCGCCTGGAGGAACGCTCCGTACCGGTGTCGGACCTCTCGTACGACTCCTTCGGGGCCCGGGGCAAGGCCACGCGCAGCTTCTACTTCCGCGACCCGGACGGCAACATCTTCGAGGCCCGGCACTACGACTGACCGGGCCCGGCCTCAGAACAGCGGCTCGGGCAGCACCCCTTCGAGGGCCAGCAGCTTCCGCTTGGTCTCCAGGCCGCCGCCGAAGCCCCCGATGCCGCCGCCGCTCTCGACGACCCGGTGACAGGGCACCACCACCGGCAGCGGGTTGGCGCCCATCGCCATGCCCACGGCCTGGGCGGCGCCCGGCTGGCCGACCCGCCCGGCCAGATCGCCGTACCCGACGACCGTGCCGTACGGAACACCGGATGCCAGCTCTCGCAGCACCTCCCGGTTGAAGCCGGAGATCAGCGACCAGTCCAGCGGCAGGTCGAAGTCGCGGCGCTCTCCCGCGAAGTACGCCCCGACCTGACGTATCGCCTCGGCCAGCAGCGGGGAGCCGGGCGCCTCGGCGGGCTCGGTGCCGAGCCGTGACGCCAGCCGCTCGACCGCCCGGTCCCGCACCGCGTCCGTGGCGTGGAACACGACGTTCACCAGGCCCTCGCGGGTCGCCGCCAGCAACAGCGGGCCGATGCCGCTGTCGACGACGCCCCACACGACCCGCTGCTCAACCTGCCCATGGCTGTCCATGCGCCCACCGTACGACCCACCACCGACAACGCCGCCCCGGCCGGACGCACCGCCCGCCGGCAGCCGGCCCGCCTCACCCGCCCACGGCCTCCCGCACCACATCTGGCTTGTTCGTGATGATCCCGTCGACCCCGTACCCGGCCACCCGCTGGGCCGTCGCCGCGTCGTCGACCGTCCAGGTGAGGACCTCCAGCGGCCTGCCGTGCGGTCCGGTGAACGCCTGCACGGCGGAGACGTACGCCCTGGAGAGCGAGCGGTACGACGGATTGATCTGGTCGGCGAAGCCGGCGTAGACCGGCAGGTCCCCCATCGGCGGCGTGCCCAGGACGCCGGTCTTCACGGCGGGCTTCAGCTCGTGCACCGTCCGCACGCTGTCCGCGCTGAAGCTCTGCACGATCAGCCGGCCCGCCAGATGCGACCGGTCCAGCCAGCCCTCGTTGCCGAGGACCTTGAGCGTCTGCCGCTCGATGCCCGGATACAGCTCCGGGTTCTTGATCTCCAGAAGAAGCTTCTGGTGATGACGCTCGACGCGGTTCACGAACTGCTCCAGTGTCGGCACGCGCGCGCCCGCGTACGCGGGGCCGAACCAGCTGCCCGCGTCGAGACGGGCGATCTCGGCGGCGGTGAAGTCCTTGACCTTCCAGGGAGCCCGGCCGGGATAGACCTCCTCCACGTCGGTGGTGCGCCGCAGGTTGTCGTCGTGGACGACGACGAGCTCACCGTCCCTGGTCCGCTGCACGTCGTTCTCCACCCAGCGGATGCCCAGCCCGGCCGCCTTGTCCACGGCGGCCAGCGTGTTCTCGGGCGCGTACGCGGAAGCCCCCCGGTGTGCGATGACCAGCGGCACACCGCCGCCGGCGGCCCGCGCCGGGGAGACGGGGAACAGGAGTGCGGCGGTCCCCAGGAGCGCGGTGGTCGAGGCGGCAACGGCGCGCGCGTGCATACGTACTCCTCGCGTCGAGCGATCACTGCATCACAGACAGCTCAACTGTGACAGCAGAGGGTCAACGAAAGAGGGGTACAGGATGGCCACAGGTTGAATGGAGAGGACCCAACTCCGCTCACTGGTACCGCACAACTGGGGCAAGGGCGTGTTTCTTTGCCGGAAAGTCGTTCGACCATTCCGGTGGGGGTCATACTCTCTGCGTCAACCCTGACCGCTGTCGCGGTCCTGGGAGGGGGCGCACATCGGGAATTCCGGGACGCAAAGGGCGGGAAGGGCAGCCGCGCATGCAGGGCACGGTCGACGGATTCAGCTACGGCCTGGTCACACCCCTGGTGGCCTACCTCATGGCCTGCCTCGGAGGCGCCCTGGGCCTGCGCTGCACCACCAGATCCATGCTCGTCGCCCAGTCCTGGCGCCCCGGCTGGCTCGCCCTCGGCTCGGCCGCCATCGGCTCCGGCATATGGACCATGCACTTCATCGCGATGATGGGGTTCACCGTCCGGGGGGCCACCATCCACTACGACAAGCCGATGACCTTCGCGAGCCTGGCCGTCGCGATCGTGATGGTGGGCATCGGGATCTTCATCGTCGGCTACAGGGGAGCCCGCGGCACGGCCCTGTTCACCGGCGGCACCATCACCGGCCTGGGCATCGCGTCGATGCACTACCTCGGCATGGCCAGCATGCGCCTGGACGGGAAGCTGGAGTACGACACGCTCACCGTCGGCATCTCCGTCGCGATCGCCATGGCCGCCGCCACCGCCGCCCTGTGGGCGGCCGGCCAGGTCAGGGGCTTCCTGTGGAGCGTGGGCGCCAGCCTCGTCATGGGCCTCGCCGTCAGCGGCATGCACTACACCGGCATGGCCGGCCTCAGCGTCCACCTGCACGGCACGGCCGAACCCACCGCGGGAGAGTCGCCCGCGGCCCTGCTCGCGCCCATGCTGATCGGACCGCTCGCCTTCCTCCTCCTCGCGGGCGTCGTGGTGCTGTTCGACCCGCTGATGGTCATGGGGAAGCCCACGGTCGTCCCCGTCGAGCAGAGGCCCGGCATCCCCGCCCACGTCCACACCGCGCACAACCCGCAGCGCCTGCGGCTCCGCCCCCACCGCACCGTGGAGCACCGCGGCTCCCGGACCCCGCAGAACCGCTGATCAGAACCCATTGTCAGTGCGGGGTCGTACGGTGGAACCCATGCGGCCCGTTTCCCACATCGAACGCACGGTGGCGCCCTTCGAGGTCGTCAGCCCCTACCAGCCGAGCGGTGACCAGCCGACGGCCATCGCCGAGCTCGCCCAGCGCATCCAGGCAGGCGAGAAGGACGTCGTCCTCCTGGGCGCGACCGGCACCGGCAAGTCCGCCACCACCGCGTGGATGATCGAGAAGCTCCAGCGCCCCACGCTCGTGATGGCGCCGAACAAGACGCTGGCCGCCCAGCTGGCGAACGAGTTCCGAGAGCTCCTCCCGAACAACGCCGTCGAGTACTTCGTCTCGTACTACGACTACTACCAGCCCGAGGCCTACGTCCCGCAGTCGGACACCTACATCGAGAAGGACTCCTCGATCAACGAGGAGGTCGAGCGCCTGCGCCACTCCGCGACCAACTCGCTGCTCACCCGCCGCGACGTCGTCGTGGTCGCCTCGGTCTCCTGCATCTACGGCCTCGGCACGCCGCAGGAGTACGTGGACCGCATGGTCCCCCTCCGCGTCGGCGAGGAGCACGACCGCGACGAGCTGCTGCGCCGCTTCGTGGACATCCAGTACACGCGCAACGACATGGCCTTCACCCGCGGCACCTTCCGCGTCCGCGGCGACACCATCGAGATCTTCCCGGTCTACGAGGAGCTGGCCGTCCGCATCGAGATGTTCGGCGACGAGATCGAGGCGCTGTCCACGCTGCACCCGGTCACCGGCGAGATCATCAGCGACGACCAGCAGCTGTACGTCTTCCCGGCCTCCCACTACGTCGCAGGGCCCGAGCGCCTGGAGCGGGCCATCAACGACATCGAGAAGGAGCTGGGCGAGCGCCTCGCCGAGCTGGAGAAGCAGGGCAAGCTCCTGGAGGCCCAGCGCCTCAGGATGCGCACCACGTACGACATCGAGATGCTCCGCCAGATCGGCTCCTGCTCCGGCGTGGAGAACTACTCGATGCACTTCGACGGCCGCCTGCCCGGCTCCCCGCCCAACACCCTGCTGGACTACTTCCCGGACGACTTCCTCCTCGTCATCGACGAGTCGCACGTCACGGTCCCGCAGATCGGCGCCATGTACGAGGGCGACGCCTCCCGCAAGCGCACCCTCGTCGACCACGGCTTCCGGCTGCCCTCCGCCCTGGACAACCGTCCGCTGAAGTGGGAGGAGTTCCAGGAGCGCATCGGCCAGACGGTCTACCTGTCGGCCACCCCGGGCGCCTACGAGCTCTCCCGCTCGGACGGATTCGTCGAGCAGATCATCCGCCCCACCGGCCTCGTCGACCCGGAAGTCGTCGTCAAGCCCACCGAGGGGCAGATCGACGACCTGGTGCACGAGATCCGGCAGCGCACCGAGAAGGACGAGCGCGTCCTGGTCACCACGCTCACCAAGAAGATGGCCGAGGACCTCACGGACTACTTCCTGGAGCTGGGCATCCAGGTGCGCTATCTGCACAGCGACGTCGACACCCTGCGCCGCGTCGAACTCCTGCGTGAGCTGCGCGCCGGCGAGTACGACGTGCTGGTCGGCATCAACCTCCTCCGAGAGGGCCTCGACCTGCCCGAGGTGTCCCTGGTGGCGATCCTGGACGCCGACAAGGAGGGCTTCCTGCGCTCCGGCACCTCCCTGATCCAGACCATCGGCCGCGCCGCGCGCAACGTCTCCGGTCAGGTCCACATGTACGCCGACAAGATCACCCCGGCGATGGAGAAGGCCATCGAGGAGACCAACCGGCGCCGGGAGAAGCAGATCGCGTACAACGAGGAGCGGGGCATCGACCCCCAGCCCCTCCGCAAGAAGATCAACGACATCGTCGCCCAGATCGCCCGCGAGGACATCGACACCGAGCAGCTGCTCGGCTCGGGCTACCGCAAGGCGAAGAAGGACGGCGGGGGCACCAAGGCGCCGGTGCCCTCCCTGGGCAGGGGCGCCGAGGGCGCCAAGCCGGCCAAGGGCAAGGGCAAGGCCAAGGAGACGGTGCCGACCGACCGCCCCGCGGCCGAACTCAGCGAGCAGATCGAGGAGCTCACCGCACGCATGCGGGCCGCCGCCGCCGACCTCCAGTTCGAGATCGCGGCCCGGCTGCGCGACGAGGTCTCCGAGATGAAGAAGGAACTGCGCCAGATGAAGGAGGCGGGTCTGGCCTGACAGCGGACCGCCTACGCGCAGTGTTGCAAGACCGACACAAAGTGCGGACGGGGGTACGTCACTGTCAGTGCCTCTGCGTAGTGTTC
The DNA here is from genome assembly GCF_009862985.1 of Streptomyces sp. SID5464. Taxonomy (NCBI): domain Bacteria; kingdom Bacillati; phylum Actinomycetota; class Actinomycetes; order Kitasatosporales; family Streptomycetaceae; genus Streptomyces; species Streptomyces sp. SID5464. Next base: position 227,101 of record NZ_WWIQ01000001.1, read on the forward strand.
TGATCAACCGCGACTGCGCGGCAACAGGGGACGTCCGAGAGGGGAATCAGCGCGTGACCGTCAACATGACCAAGGGTCAGGCCATCAGTCTGCAGAAGAACGACGGTGGCAGCCTGACTGCGGTGCGCATGGGTCTCGGCTGGCAGGCGGCTCCCCGGCGCGGCCTGTTCGGCTCGCGTACGCGAGAGATCGACCTCGACGCCTCGGCCGTCCTGTTCGCCGACAAGCAGCCGGTCGACGTCGTCTTCTTCCGCCATCTGGTGAGCGACGACGGCTCGGTGCGCCACACCGGTGACAACCTCGTGGGCGGTGTCGGCCAGGGCGGCGACGACGAGGCGATCCTCGTCGACCTCTCGCGCGTCCCGGTCCACATCGACCAGATCGTCTTCACCGTGAACTCCTTCACGGGGCAGACGTTCCAGGAGGTGCAGAACGCGTTCTGCCGCCTGGTCGACGAGACCAACGGCCAGGAGCTCGCCCGCTACACCCTGGCCGGCGGCGGCCAGTACACGGCCCAGATCATGGCCAAGGTGCACCGCTCGGGCCCGGGCTGGACGATGACGGCCCTCGGCAACCCGGCCAACGGCCGCACCTTCCAGGACCTGATGCCGGCGATCCTGCCCGTCCTCTGAGGCCCGGACCGACCCGCCCGGGGGGCGGGTCGGCGAGCGCCACACGACACCACACAACGACACAGGGGGAGAAGGCGATGACGGCCGAGCTGGTGCGGGGGCAGAACCACCCGCTCTCCCAGGCCCGTCTCGAGATCCGGGTCTCGGCCGGCACGCCGACCGTGGCCGCGGCCGCGCTCAGCGACGAGAACGGCCGGATCCGAGGCGTGGAGTGGGTCGCCCACCCGGGCGCACCCACCCAGCCGGGCCTCGAGGTCTCCCGGCAGGCCGCCGCCGACCATCGCCTCGCCGTGGATCTGGACGCCGTGCCGGAGGACGTCCACCGTGTCGGCGTACTCCTCGCCCTGCCCGCCGCCGGGGCGGGCCCGGCCCGCTTCGGCGCCGTGGCCGCCCCGTTCGTCGCCGTCACCGGCCTCGACGGCGCCGAGATCGCCAGCTACACCATCACCGGCCTGGAAGCCGAGTCGGCGGTCGTCGCCCTGGAGCTCTACCGCCGGCAGGGCGCCTGGAAGGTGCGCGCCGTCGGCCAGGGCTACGCGGGCGGCCTCGCCGAACTCCTCACCGACCAGGGGCTGCCCCAGGCCCGCCTGCTCGCCGGCAGTATCGACGACGCGGTCGCCCAGGGGCTGGCCCGCTCGGTGCAGGCGCCGCCGCGCACGGCGGACGGCGACCGCTCCCGGCAGACGGCGGCCCCGGCCCTCGGCCCCGACCAGGGCGGCACCCTGCCGCAGCCGGGCCAGGCACCACCGATGTCGCCGTACGGCGGCCAGACGCCCGGCGGGGCGGGGGAGCCCGCGCCGCAGACGCCGTCGTATCCCGGCGCGGCGCCGGACCCCAACGCCGTCACCCAGCCGTCCACGCCCCCCGCGGGCGGCTCGATCGACTACAGCCACCCGCGCCGCCAGAACGCCGCTCCGCCCCCGCCGCCGCCCACCGCACCCCCGGCCGCACCCGGGCAGCCCGCACAGCCCGTCGCGGGCGACGCGACCGGATGGTCCATGGACGAGCGTCTCTACAACCAGGTGTGGGGCATGTTCGAGGACCTGGCCCGCAGCACCGCCGCCTATCGCAGCGCCGTCGACTTCGCCGAGTCCCGCATGGACAAGGAGCTGGAGCAAGTCCTCTCCGACCCGCGCAGCCGGATCGGCGGACAGGGCGACGCCGCCCGCGAGGCGGCCCGCGCCCGGCACGACCAGCTCGTCGCCCAGGCCGGCGAGGCCCTCGACCGGGACCTCACCCAGCTCACGGCCGAGGCCGAGGTCGTCGAACCGGCCCTCCCACCGGCGTACGCCCGCTGGGACAGCCCCGTCTGGCACGCCTACCGGGTACCGATGGAGATCCCCATGGCCCTGCGCCTGGGCGACCTCCATCTCCCCGAAGCCGACCGGATCCGCATCCCGATGCTGGTCCGGCTGCCGCTGGAGCGCGGCCTGTGGATCGACAGCGGCCGGACCGGATCGTCCGACGGTTCGTTCGCGGACTCGCACGCCCTGGGGCGTCTCGCCCTGGAGACGGCGGTCGCGCACGCGGCCCGGCTGCTCGCCGTCTACCCGGCGGGGGAGTTCACCGTCCACGTCATCGACCCGGCCGGCTCGGGCGCGCAGCCGCTCGCGCCCCTCGTGCAGACCGGTGTGCTCGCGGCTCCGCCCGCGCTCGGCGCCGCAGGGGTGGCCGACGTGCTGAGCCGGCTCACCCAGCGGGTCGACCTGGTGCAGATGGCAGTACGGGGAGGGGCCGCCGACTCCCTCCCGCCGGGCTTCGACACCTCCCAGCAGCTGCTGATCGTCAACGACTTCCCGCACGGCTTCGACGACCGCGCCGTGAACCAGCTGCGCTACCTCGCCGACGAGGGCCCCGCCTTCGGTGTCCATCTGATGATGGTCGCCGACCGCGAGGAGTCGTCCGGATACGGGCCTTTGCTCGACCCCCTGTGGCGTTCGCTGCTGCGACTGACCCCCGTGCCCGACGATCACCTTGCCGACCCGTGGGTCGGTCATGCCTGGACGTACGAGCCCTCACTCGTGCCGCCGGGCAGCCAGGTCCTCCAGCAGGTGCTCACCCAGGTCGCGGCAGCCCGCATCAAGTATGCGTAAAGTGCCCTGACCAGGGATTTTGGCCTTTCTTTTGCCAATCGCTTTACCTGTTCTTGGTGATTGGGGTACTGTTGACGGCACGGAGGGGAGTACTCCCTGTCTGCTGCGGCGTACCCGTCAATACGGATCAGGCCAGATCCCGGGGCGTCGGCCCATCCCTGGGTGGAAGAGACCTCCGGCAGCGACGACGCTGACATTTGCCGTTACGACTGCCGGAGGCGCAGTGGATGTTTCCGTGACCCTATGGGTCCTGACCATCGTGGGGCTCGCCGCCCTGATCGCGGTCGACTTCTTCATCGGCCGCAAGCCGCACGACGTATCGATCAAGGAAGCCGGGATCTGGACGGTCGTCTGGATCGTCCTCGCCGCGCTCTTCGGACTCGGCCTGCTGGTGTTCGGCGGAGGCCAGCCCGCCGGCGAGTTCTTCGCGGGCTTCATCACCGAGAAGTCGCTGAGCGTCGACAACCTCTTCGTCTTCGTCCTGATCATGGCGAAGTTCGCGGTTCCCTCGCAGTACCAGCAGCGGGTACTCCTGATCGGTGTCCTCATAGCCCTGGTCCTTCGGGCCGTCTTCATCGCCGCCGGCGCGGCGATCATCGCCAGCTTCTCGTGGGTGTTCTACATCTTCGGCGCCTTCCTCATCTGGACCGCCTGGAAGCTCATCCAGGAGGCCCGGGCGGACGAGGAGGACGAGGAGTTCGAGGAGAACAAGCTGCTCAAGGCCGCCGAGCGCCGCTTCGGTGTGGCCGACCGCTACCACGGCACCAAGCTGTGGATCCAGGAGAACGGCAAGCGGGTCA
>NZ_WWIQ01000001.1:230779-267323 GCF_009862985.1 Streptomyces sp. SID5464
CATCGTCTTCACGGCCAACGCGTTCGCCCTGATGGGCCTGCGCCAGCTGTACTTCCTCATCGGCGGCCTGCTGAAGAGGCTGGTCCACCTCAGCTACGGCCTGTCGATCATCCTCGGCTTCATCGGCGTGAAGCTGGTGCTGCACGCGCTGCACGAGTCCGGGGTGCACGTGCCCGAGATCAGCATTCCGGTCTCGCTCGGCGTGATCTGCTCCGTCCTGATCGTCACCACGATCACCAGTCTGCGGGCTTCGAAGAAGCAGGCGGCGGCCGAGGCGGCGCAGGCGCAGAGCGGAGGCGCTCCGAAGGACAGCATCGACGTCTGACCACGTCGGACGTAGGAACAACCATCACCGGGACCGGTGGTCGGCGAATTGCCGACCGCCGGTCCCGGTGCTTGCTTGTTCCTTGAGCGCGTTTCCCGGCCTGGGGAACGCCGTGGCCGGCTGGAGGTGCCGTGAAGTTCGTACAGATCATCGACTTCGAGACCGAGCGCTTGGACGAGATGGAGCAGGTGCTCGACGAGGCAGCGAAGCGCTTCGCCGGGCGGCCGGGCGGCCCCACACAGCGGATGCTCCTCAAGGACCGCGACAATCCGCGCCGCTATCTGGCGCTGATCGAGTTCGATTCCTACGAGGAGGCCATGCGCAACAGCGACGACCCCGAGACCAGCAGGATGGCCGAGCAACTGGGTGCGCTCTGCATCGGCGAGCGGGTCTACACCAACTGCGACCTCGTGGCCGAGCGCGAACTCGCATAGCCCCGCGGCACGCGCGAAGAGGCTCCGCACGACCGGGGTGCGGGGCCCCTTCACGTCTGCGACGATCACTGCATGATCGCTCGGCGCAGGCCGCTCACGGCACAGTGGACGACCCTGGTGCCCCTGCTCGCGGCCGTGCTGCTGATCTTCACCTGGGGGCGCGATCTGCCGGCCGCGGTCGTCGCGCTGGTGACCCTGGTCCTCGCGGGAGCCGTCCTGGCCGCCGTGCACCACGCCGAGGTGGTGGCGCACCGGGTCGGCGAACCGTTCGGCAGCCTCGTCCTCGCCGTGGCTGTCACGATCATCGAGGTCGCCCTCATCGTCACCCTGATGGCCGACGGCGGGGGCAAGAGCTCGACACTGGCCCGCGACACGGTCTTCGCAGCCGTGATGATCACCTGCAACGGCATCGTCGGCATCTGCCTCCTGGTCGCCTCCCTGCGGCACGGTACGGCCGTCTTCAACCCCGAGGGCACCGGCGCCGCACTCGCGACCGTCGCCACCCTGGCCACGCTCAGCCTGGTCCTGCCGACGTTCACCACGAGCAAGCCGGGCCCTGAATTCTCCACCGTCCAGCTGACCTTCGCCGCGCTCTCGTCACTGGTCCTGTACGGACTGTTCGTCGCGACGCAGACCGTACGGCACCGGGACTACTTCCTGCCGATCACCCGGCAGGGCGAGGTGATCAGCGCGGAGGAGCACGCGGCGGTGCCGTCCGCCCGTACGGCCCTGATCAGCCTGGGGCTGCTCGGCCTGGCTCTGGTCGGGGTGGTCGGCCTGGCCAAAGGGGTGTCGCCCACCATCGAGTCCGGGGTGGAGGCCGCCGGGCTGCACCACGCCGTCGTGGGTGTGATCATCGCGCTGCTGGTGCTGCTCCCGGAGACCATCGCCGCGCTGCGCTCAGCCCGCCGCGACCGTGTGCAGACCAGCCTGAACCTCGCCCTCGGCTCGGCCATGGCCAGCATCGGCCTGACCATCCCAGCGGTCGCGCTCGCCTCGGTCTGGCTGTCCGGCCCGCTGGTGCTCGGCCTCGGCGCCACGCACATGGTGCTGCTCGCCCTGACCGTGGTGGTGGCCTCGCTGACCGTGGTACCGGGCCGGGCCACGCCGCTCCAGGGCGGGGTCCATCTGGTGCTGTTCGCGGCGTATCTGGAGCTTGCGATCAACCCGTAGACGCTCGCCGTGGGCGCGCGAAAACGCGTGAACGCTCACGCAAGCGTTTACGCGCATCACAGCAAAGGTCATCCCGAAGCCGGCTCCGCGGCCGCCGTCACCGGCACCGGACGCGTCTCCGGCAGCAGCGCGAAGCACCCCAGGCTGAGCAGCGCGATCGCCGTCAGATACGCGGCCACGCCCCAGGGCACCCGCCCGCCCTGCTCGGCCAGCGCCGTCGCCACGATCGGCGTGAGCGCGCCCCCGATGACCCCGCCGAGGTTGTAGCCGACCGCGGCGCCCGTGCAGCGCACCCGCGGCTCGTACAGCTCCGGCAGATACGCGGCGATCACGGCGAACATCGTGATGAACGCGAGCATCGCACCGAGGAACCCGAGGAACATCGGCAGCGGCGCGCCGGTGGCGAGGAGCGCGACCATCGGGAACATCCAGAGGGCGGCGGCCGCGCATCCGGCCAGGCACAGGGGACGTCGGCCGTACCGGTCTCCGAGCAGCGCCACCAGCGGCGTGAGCGCGCCCTTCACGACCACCGCGCCCATGATGCAGGTCAGCATGACGCTGCGGCTCACCCCGAGCCGTTCCGTCCCGTAGGCGAGTGACCAGGTCGTCACGGTGTAGAAGATCGCATATCCGATCGCGAGTGCACCGCCGGTCAGCAGCAGGAGCCGCCAGTGGTCGCGCAGGACCTCGACGAGCGGCACGCGCGCGTGGTCGTCGATCTCGAGGAAGCTGGGGCTCTCGGCGAGCGACGAACGCAGCCACAGCCCCACGACGGCCAGCACCCCTGCCGCCCAGAACGGCACCCGCCACCCCCATGAGGCGAACTGCGCCTCGGACAGCGTCGCCGACAGCCCCAGCACCACGCCGTTGGCGAGCAGGAACCCCAGCGCGGGCCCGACCTGCGGGAAGCTCGACCACAGCCCGCGCCGCCCGGCCGGGGCGTGCTCCACCGTCAGCAGCACGGCCCCGCCCCACTCCCCGCCGAGCCCCAGCCCCTGGAGGAAACGCAGCACCAGCAGCAGCAGCGGAGCGACCACGCCGATCGTCTCGTACGTCGGCACGCAGCCGACCGCGACCGTGGAGGCACCGGTCAGCAGGAGGGAGGCGACGAGGACCGGCCGCCGCCCGTGCCGGTCCCCGATGTGCCCGAACAGCACCGACCCCAGCGGCCGCGCGATGAAGCCCACGCCGAAGGTGGCGAAGGCGGCCAGCGTCCCCGCCACCGGCGAGAAGGTCGGGAAGAACAGCGGCCCCAGGATCAGGGCCGCCGCGGTGCCGTAGACGAAGAAGTCGTAGAACTCGATGGCGGTGCCGGCGAGCGATGCGGCCGCGAGGCGCGGCATGGAAGGTGCCCTTACGGTGCGTACGTCGTGCATGCCGCGTCAACTACCCACCGTGACGCCGGGTTACGGGGGCGCGCGGAGGCCGCTGGGGCCCTCAGTACGTGACCGTGATGCGCCGGGCCGGTCCGTCCACGCGCACGGTGCCGCCGTACGGGATCACCAGCTGCGGATCGGTGTGCCCGAAGTCCACGTCGAAGACGATCGTGGCGTCGGGGGCATAGGTACGCATGGCGCGCAGCACGGCCTCACGCTGGTCGGACGCGTAACCAGTGGCCTCCTGAGGGCTGTTGGGGTGCTCGAAGGACCAGGTCTTCGGGCGGCCCATCAGCAGGGCGGAGAAGCGCCGCAGCAGTCCGCGCTCGCCCATGTTCCGCAGGGTGCGGAAGACCTCCGTGGCGCTCGGCATGTCCTCGGAGGTCTCCAGGAGCAGCACGCCACCGTCGTACACCGACAGATCGTGTGCGATCTCCCGGTCGGCCATCAGCAGCCAGCCGAGGATCTCCAGGCATCCGCCCCAACTGCGGCCCTCGATCACGCGGTCGGCGTTGACCCAGGTCCAGCCGGTCCCGGGCCGGGTCTGCGGCTCCGCGTCGAAGGTCGCCGGGTCCGCCCAGTCCCGGTCGATGTCACGCCACCGCTCGGCGGGCCGCAGCTCGTAGGGGCCCGAGGTGAACAACGCGGCGCGCAGGGACTCGGCGGTCTGCGGGTGCATGGCTCCGGGGCGCCCCAGCTCGCACATGACGCTCCCGCCGTGGAAGCAGACGATGCCGCTGTTGTGGAGGTAGGTGAGCAGGTTCGTGTTGTCGCTCATCCCGAAGAACGGCTTCGGATTCGCCTGGATCAACTCCCTGTCCAGGTACGGCAGCACGGTGATCTGGTCGTCCCCGCCGATCGACGCGATGACCGCCTTGATGTCCGGGTCGGCGAAGGCCGCGTGGATGTCGTCGGCCCGCTCCTGCGGCGTGGAGCCCATCGTGCGGGTCGCCGGGTACTCGACCGGCTCCAGCCCGTACTCCTTGCGCAGCCGTTCCAGGCCCAGCTCGTAGGGGAGCGGGAAGAGCCCCGGCAGGCCCGAGGAGGGCGAGAGCACGGCGATGCGGTCACCGGGTGACGGCTTGGGCGGGTAGGAGAGGCTCGTCATGCCGGGAGGCTACGGCCCGGCGGTCCGTCGGCGCACCGTGATAAACCGGGTCCGAGCAGCGGTCCGCCCCGGGCCGCCCGACCGCGAACGGACCGGAGGAACCGTGCCCCGCACCCTGGCCAACGCCCCGATCATGATCCTCAACGGCCCCAACCTGAACCTGCTCGGCCAGCGTCAGCCGGAGATCTACGGCTCCGAGACCCTCGCCGACGTCGAGGCCCTGTGCGCCAAGGCGGCGGCCGCGCACGGCGGCACGGTCGACTTCCGCCAGTCCAACCACGAGGGCGAGCTGGTGGACTGGATCCACGAGGCGCGGCTGAACCACTGCGGCATCGTGATCAACCCGGGCGCCTACTCGCACACCTCCGTCGCCATCCTGGACGCCCTCAACACGTGTGACGGCATGCCGGTGCTGGAGGTCCACATCTCCAACATCCACAAGCGCGAGTCGTTCCGGCAGCACTCGTACGTCTCGCTGCGCGCCGACGGGGTCATCGCGGGGTGCGGGGTGCAGGGGTACGTCTTCGGCGTGGAGCGGGTCGCGGCGCTGGCCGGGTCGGGGCACGCCGACGCGTGAGCCTTTCCCGTTCCAGCACCACGCCGCCCCTCAATCAGCCGACAGCAGGTGCTGAACTGCTTCGGCCACAGCGGCAACAGTGAGCTCTGGACCACAGTGATCAGGTGGTACGGCGCGTTGTGACGGGTTGATCCAGACCGTTCGCAGTCCGGCGGCCAGCCCTCCAGCCATCCCGTTGGTGACGATACCGATCCGCCAACCACCGCCACGGAGTTGTTCCAACGCGTCCAGACCTTCCGGGCGGCACGTGGCAAGCTCCGGGATCCTGCGACGGTACTGACTCCAGAGCAGGCCGACTGGCTCAGCCAGACCGGCAAACTCCTCCGCCCACGCGTGAAAAGCTGCTTGATGATCTATGGGGGTGTCGTCCAGATCGAACAGGTCCGTCAGCCGTCGTACCGCTTGAGGTAGAGGAGTTTGCCGTACTCCTGCCCCAGCCACAGGCGCCGGTCCTCCCCGAAGTCGGCGAGGTTCGGGTTGTCGAAGGTGTGGGGGTGATCGGTGTCGGGGTTGACGTTGACGACGACGCGTTCCAGACACCACGCGGGGTCGGGGCCCACGGGCTCGAACCTCAGGTAGGCGGGGTAGCGGTCGAGGTCGTCGGTGTCGAGCTGCGGCCTTCGCGGGTCGTTGTAGGCGGGATTTTCGACGTTGGCGTCCTCACCGAGCACGAAGGTCCAGTTGTCACCGGTGCGGGTGCCGCTCGCGGTTCCGGTGGCATCGAGCATGAACTCACGGCCGGCGATGCCCAGATACACCCATCCCTGTGTACCGGCATGTGATACGTCGGCAGTGCGGACAAGCGCCTCGATTTTGGTGATCCTCGCCATTGGATGTCCTCCGTTCTCCTGTCGATTTTGGGGATTCGTTGATTTCATCCCCTGGTGCGCAACCGCAAATCCATTCCACCTAAAATGACAGTTTTTTTGGCGCAGGCTGTCATTTGATGCCTCAGGGTGACTGGTTCCGCTTGTTTTTCACTGATGCTGACTGCTTCCCCCGGCCGGACCCGCCAGGCGATAATCAAATAGCACTTGTAAGTGTTTCGGGGAGTCGGTTCCGTTCGCGATGAAGTGCAGCCGTACACCTGCCCCGAAGCCCCGGGATGGCGGCGTACCACCCCTCGTGAGACCGACGTGCGCTGGGCGCTCATTTCCCCCGGAAAATCGCGCTCCCTCGATTGGGCGAAATCGAAGGAAAGGCTGTTTTCGTTCGCCTCCGCCGGTCAGGATCAAGACAGTAGGCTGCCCTCTCCACTCCTTCCGGGGCAGCGCGAATTCCCGGTCCCTGTATGCGTCAGGCCGGTGGATAGGTTTTCTGCCGAATTCCCGGAAAGGGTACGTGCCATGTCCCGTCGCAATTCCCGTACATCGTTCAGTCATGCGTTGCGCAAGATCGTGCGCGCCACGGAGGACCTCGTGGACGATGCGCTGGACAGAGCAGGGGATTTCGAATGTGGTGTGCGGCGCTCGGTGAGTCGGGCCCTGGATGACGACGACTACGACGACGACTGCGACTGGGACGACGACTGCGACGACGACTGGGACCGCCGACCCGGTCGCCGCCGTCGTCGTGACGGCGGTCCTCGTCGTGGCGGCCGCCGTGGTGACGACGGGTATCACCGGCTGAGGCCGGACGAAGGTGAGCCCTACGCGTCCGATTCCCGGTCGAGGCCGCGTTCCCGTTCCGTCGGTGACCCCTCCGGGGACCACGACGATCTCGCCGCGCTGAAGGACCAGTTGGAGCTCCTACGGGGGCGCATGGACAGGCGGTGGGGAGGGTCGGACCACCCGGGAGACGGAGGAGCACCGGTGCCGCGCTCACGCGAGGCGGAGGACGTGGGGGCCCTGAAGGACCAGGTGGCGCGTCTGGCCGACCGTATCGACCGCATCCGTGATGCACGCTGATCCTCCGGCGGCCCGCCCTCCGCGGCGCCGACCGGAGAGGGCGGCCGGGTCAGGAGCTGTGGACCGCCGTGGGCGGGAGCAGGGCCGGTGAGCGCGGTTCGGGGACGTCTGCTGATGCGGGCGCTCGCGCGTCTGGCCCGACAGGAAGCGGCGCTGACTGTCACGCCTTCAGGCAGGACGGCGAGCGGCGAGGACCAACGGGCCGTACGTCGGGCCCGCAACATCCGTCATGCCTTGGAAAGTCTCGGACCCTTCTACATCAAGGTCGGACAGATGCTGGCCACGCGGCCCGACATCGTGACCCCTGAGATGATCGACGAGTTCGAGAAGCTCCAGGACGGGGCGTCACCCGCCCCCTTCAGCGACTTCGAGCCGGTCCTCCGGCGCGAGTTGGGGCCGGGGTGGGCCGGGCAATTCCGAGACATCGACACCGAGCACCCCTTGGGCACGGCCTCCTTGGCCCAGGTGTACCGGGCGGAGCTGCCGTCCGGCCGACCGGTCGCGGTCAAGATCCAGCGGCCCGGCGTACGCGAGACGGTCAGTGCGGACATGAAGCTCATGGGCACCCTGTCACGCTCCGTGTCCCGCCGGGCCTGGCGCTTCAACGAGGTCATCGACATCGAGGCCATGCTGAACGTGGTCTTCGACGCGATGCGGCCCGAGCTCGACTTCGTGATGGAAGCCCGGAACATGACCGAGGCTGCCAGAGCCGCAGCGGACTTCGAGTACGTCGCGGTGCCCGAGGTACTCAAGGCCACCGGACAGGTCCTGGTGCAGGGCCTCGCCCCCGGTGCGCCGATCCGGGAGGCGGACAAGGACGCCTTCAGCGCCGAGGAACGCAAGGCCATCGGGCAGGATCTCCTCGCCTTCATGTACCGCGGCTACTTCGTCGACCGCACCTTCCACGCCGATCCGCACCCGGGGAACATCTTCGTCGCACCCGGCCACCCGGCCACCGTGATCGACTGGGGCATGGTCGGACGCATCGACCGGCCCATGAGCAACAGCATCCTGCTGATGCTGCTCAACCTGGCGATGAACGACGGAGCCGGCACCGCCCGGGCCTGGATCGACATGGGGAGCGCCACCCCGTGGTCGAACACCTCGGCGTTCGCGGGCGACATGGCCGCGCTCGTACCGCAGATCGCGACAGCTTCCCTGGAAGAGCTGAACTTCGGTGTGACGCTCACCGCCGTTCTGCAGCACTCCACACGCCGCGGCATCCGTACCAGCCCGATGGTCTCCATCCTGGGCAAGTCCTTCGCCAACATCGAGGGGTCCATCCGGCACCTGTGCCCGGAGCTTTCCCTCATCGACGTCTTCTCCGAGGAACTGGTCGGCATCGTCACCGACCTCGTCAAGGAGTCCCTCTCCCCTCAGCAGGCCGTGCGTACCGCCCTGGAAGTGATCTCGGCCGGGACCGCCGCGCCCCAGCAGCTACGGGGAATCACCAAAGACCTGTCCAACCGGGACTTGAGCATGCGCATGACGCTCAACGGGTCCCACTCGACGGACCGCTCCGCCGGCCGACGCAGAGCAGCGACGGACATGTCACTGGCGCTCGCCACCGCCATGCTCTGGAACCACTACGCCAAAGACCGGTGACCCCGACGCCGGACTTCGCTCAGTCCCGACAGTGCTGAGGAAACCCGATGAGTACAGACCTCACCGAGGCGCTCGACCTCGACGCCATCCGCGACCGTGTCGACACCGTCCTGGCCGATTTCCTGCGCCGCCCGCCTTCCACCGTGCCGTCCCAGCGGGGATGCGGTGACGAGCTGGCCCAGGCGCTGAGGGACTTCGTCCTTGCTCCCGGCAAACGCATCCGGGCGCTGCTGTGTGTCCTGGGCTGGCAGGCCGCGGGCGGAGGCGACGGTGAGGAGGCCCTGTGGCGTACGGCGGCGAGCCTGGAGATCTTCCACGCCTTCGCGCTGATCCATGACGACATCATCGACAGCAGTCAGACCCGCCGGGGCCGCCCCAGCGCCCACCGGGCCTTCGCCGCCCGGCACCGGGCAAGGCCGGACGCCGACGTCTTCGGCATCCATGCCGCCATCCTCCTCGGTGACCTCGCTCTGACCTGCTCCGACGCACTGATGCACACGGCCGGTCTGACCACACGGCAACGTGACACCGTCCTGCCGCTGATCGACACCATGCGCGGCGAGGTCCTCCTGGGCCAGCACCTGGACCTCATGGCCACCGGGGGGCCCACCGACGACGTCGAACACGCCATGGCCATCGCCCGGCTGAAAACCGCCAAGTACACCGTCGAAAGACCCCTGCACCTGGGAGCCGCCCTCGCCGGTGCCGACAGAGAGCTGTTCGACCTGTGCACGGCATACGCGCTGCCCCTCGGTGAGGCCTTCCAACTCCGCGACGACCTCCTCGGCGTCTTCGGCGATCCCGCCCTGACCGGCAAGCCGGTCCTCGACGACCTCCGGTCGGGCAAGGCCACCGTGCTGATGGCCCTCGCCCTGAGACATGCCACGCCGCACCAGCGCCGGACGCTCGAAGCCCACATCGGCAGACCGGACCTCGACGCCGAGGGCGCCGCGCGGGTCCGCCACATCCTCCAGCGCACCGGTGCCCGGGACATGGTCGAAGGAATGATCAGCGAGCGGTACGAGGCCGCGCTGCGCGCCCTCGACAGCACGATGCTCTCCCCGCAGACCCTCCACGCCCTGCGCCACATCGCGACCCGTGCCGTTGTCCGCACCGCCTGACCGCTCTGCGTCGCACGAGGCCGCGTGTCACTCCCGGAAGAGAGGAGATCCGGTGGCCGCCACCACGGTCGACACCCCACCGTTCTACTGCCCCATCGAACCCGCCGTCCACCCGCAGGCCGAGGAGGCCGAGCGACGTGCGCTCGCATGGGTCCACCGAAGCGGCCTGTGCCGCAGTGACGCCGAACGCGCCCGATTCGCCGGCACCCGCAGCGCCGACTTCTACGCCCGCTTCGCCCCGCACGCCGACCTGGAGCGGCTGTGGATCACAGCGTGCTGGGTCTACTGGGGTTTCGCGTTCGATGACGCCCGTTGCGACGAGGGGCCCTTCGCCACCGATCCCGCCGCGTTCGCTTCCATGGCCTTCTCGGTCCAGCGCGCCCTGGAGGTACCGGGTCCGCTGCACTGCGCCGATCCCTACGCGGCAGCCTTGCACGAGATCGGGGAGCTCTTCCGCGCGTCCGCCGGCCCCGTTCAGAACCGCCGTTTCCACCATGCCCACCGAGCGTGGCTCACCGGCGTCCAGTGGCAGATCGGCAACCGCGCCACGGGCCACATGCCCGACCTCGACGACTACCTCACCATGCGGCTTCACTCAGCCGGCGGCGAACCCACCTACGCCATGCTCGAAATCGCCAACGGCCTCGACGTACCGGACCGCGAAATGGACTCACCCGCGGTCTGCGCACTGACCGAAATGGCGATTCTGGTCGCCGCGCTCGACAACGACCGTCACTCCCACGCGCGGGAGATCAGCCGCCGGCAGACCGGACAGAACATCATCAGCGTCCTCATGGCCCACCACCACTACTCCCTCCCGCAAGCCATCGAGGAGGCCATCGCCCTGCGCGACGCAGTGCTGGAGCGCTTCCTCAGCCTGCGCGACCTGATCACACCGCGCGCCAGCGCACCGCTGCGCCACTACCTCACCGACCTCGGACACGGCATCCGCGGCAACATCGAATGGGGACTGCACGTCCCGCGCTACCTCACGCGAAGCGATCCCGGCCCCGCTCCCCGGTACCGCATTCCCGCCCAGACAGCCACCAGCCTCTGGACGGACACCCCTCGCACCAGCCGACAGGACCCTCGCCACCTCCCCTCCATCGCGTGGTGGTGGAAGGACCCGGGCTTCTAGACGGACATCATCCTCGTGCCCGCGCCTCGGCGGTCGCCGGGGCCGCCGGTCGAGGGCGGGGATCGACAGACCGGCGGCCCGTCCGCCCAGGAGCCGTCATCCTGCGCGGGGCTGCTACCAGTTGACTGCGCAACTACGTGCGGGGGGAGCGTACGAACGACACCGGTGTGTGCGAATGATTCACACGGGGCGCGTGCGCGGCCCACTGCTTTACAAGCGTGCGCCCCGCGCGGCCCCTCACCAGCCGCGCGCGTGCCACTCCGGCAACTGCGGGCGTTCCGCGCCCAGCGTCGTGTCGTTGCCGTGCCCCGGGTAGACCCACGTCTCGTCCGGGAGGACGTCGAAGATCTTGGTCTCCACGTCGTGGATGAGACTGGCGAACGCCTTGGGGTCCTTGTGGGTGTTGCCCACACCGCCGGGGAACAGACAGTCGCCGGTGAACACATGGGGATGCCCGTGGGGGTCGTCATAGACGAGGGCGATCGAACCGGGCGTGTGCCCGACCAGGTGGCGCGCGGTGAGCTCCACGCGCCCCACCCGGATGGTGTCGCCGTCGTCGACCAGCACGTCGGTCCGCACCGGGATGCCGTCGGCGTCGTCCCGGCCCGCGTAGGTGCGGGCGCCGGTGGCCGCGACGACCTCGGCGAGTGCCTGCCAGTGGTCGCCGTGCCGGTGGGTGGTGACGACGGACGCGATGCCGTCGTCACCGATCATGCCGAGCAGCGTCTCCGCCTCGTTCGCGGCGTCGATCAGCAACTGCTCGTCCGTGGCCCGGCAGCGCAGCAGATAGGCGTTGTTGTTCATCGGACCGACCGCGATCTTGGTGATCATCAGGTCCTTGAGCTCGTGCACGTCGGCGGGCCCGCCGACCGTCACCTGTCCGCTGTACGTCATGTGCGCCAGCCTATAGCGGGGGAGTGGCCCGGACCCTACAGCGGGGGCAGCGCCGGAAGCCTGCCGCCGTCCACCGTCAGCGCGGATCCGGAACGGCGGCCGGCGAGCCAGCCCAGCAGGTCGGCCGGGGAGCCCGTGACGCGCACCTCGGGCCCGTCGCCGTGCTCCCGTCCGGTGCGCCACGCGCGCGTGCCGTCGGTGAGGCGCGTGGGCGGGACGTCGGGATGGCCGGCGAACCGGTCGGCGAGGAAGGCGATCTCCCGCTCCGTGAACTCCGCCGGCAGATCCTCCAGCTCGTACCCGATCCCCAGGTCCACGTGGTGCAGCTCCACCTCCACCCACCGCCGGAACGGAACCCGGGACGCGGAGTCCGTGACCCCGCCCCGCAGCTCCACCGTGCGCGACCAGTCCGCCGGAGCGGCCCCGGCCTCCTGCAGGCGGGCCGCGCTCTCGCGCAGGTCGGTGAGGTGGACGTCGAGGGGGCGCGGGGCGTCCCGCTCGATGTCGGCGTCCCGGGCCTCGCCGGAGACGTACATGGGACGGCCCTCGAGGACGTTCACGAGAGCGTCCGCGTTGCGGGCGAGGTGGGCCAGCACATGGCCCCGGGTCCAGCCGGGAAGCCGTGACGGCTGCGTCACAGAGGCGTTGTCCAGTTTGCCGACTGCGGTGAGCAGCCGTTCCGTAGCGGCATGTACAGACGCCAGGTCATGACCGTGATCAATCATGATGCTGACCCTAGCTCCGCCACACCTTCGGGTGAAGGTGGTGAAGGAGTGCCGGTAATCGAATGCGCGTGCTATATGGTCGGACGTGACGTCGGGCATGCTGGAGAGCCGGGGTTTGTTGGCAACCCGTGAATCCGACCGGCGTTGTCAGTGGCTCCCCCTAGTCTGAGAAAGCACGGGGGCCCCGCCCCTGTCACTTCTCTCAAGAAAGGTGCGGACCGGCGTGGCCGACCGTCTCATCGTTCGTGGAGCGCGCGAGCACAATCTCAAGAACGTCTCGCTCGACCTCCCGCGCGACTCGCTCATCGTCTTCACGGGCCTGTCGGGGTCGGGCAAGTCCTCGCTGGCCTTCGACACCATCTTCGCGGAGGGACAGCGGCGCTACGTGGAGTCCCTCTCCTCGTACGCCCGGCAGTTCCTCGGCCAGATGGACAAGCCGGACGTCGACTTCATCGAGGGCCTCTCCCCGGCCGTCTCCATCGACCAGAAGTCGACCTCGCGCAACCCGCGCTCCACGGTCGGCACGATCACCGAGGTCTACGACTACCTGCGCCTGCTCTTCGCGCGCATCGGCAAGCCGCACTGCCCCGAGTGCGGCCGCCCGATCACCCGCCAGTCGCCGCAGGCCATCGTCGACCGGGTCCTGGAGCTGCCCGAGGGCAGCCGCTTCCAGGTGCTGTCGCCGCTGGTGCGCGAGCGCAAGGGCGAGTTCGTCGACCTCTTCGCCGACCTCCAGACCAAGGGATACTCCCGCGCGCGGGTGGACGGCGAGACCATCCAGCTGTCGAACCCGCCCACGCTGAAGAAGCAGGAGAAGCACACCATCGAGGTGGTCGTCGACCGCCTCACGGTCAAGGAAGGCGCCAAGCGCCGTCTCACCGACTCCGTCGAGACCGCCCTCGGCCTGTCCGGCGGCATGGTCGTGCTCGACTTCGTCGACCTCCCCGAGGACGACCCCGAGCGCGAGCGCATGTACTCGGAGCACCTCTACTGCCCGTACGACGACCTCTCCTTCGAGGAGCTGGAGCCCCGGTCCTTCTCCTTCAACTCGCCCTTCGGCGCCTGCCCGGACTGCACCGGCATCGGCACGCGCATGGAGGTCGACCCGGAGCTGATCGTCCCGGACGAGGACAAGAGCCTCGACGACGGCGCCATCCATCCCTGGTCGCACGGCCACACCAAGGACTACTTCGGCCGCCTCATCGGCGCCCTGGCCGACGCCCTGGGCTTCCGTACGGACATCCCCTTCGCGGGCCTCCCGCAGCGCGCCAAGAAGGCCCTGCTGCACGGCCACAAGACCCAGGTCGAGGTCCGCTACCGCAACCGCTACGGGCGCGAGCGCCGCTACACCACGGCCTTCGAGGGCGCCGTCCCCTTCGTCAAGCGCCGGCACAGCGAGGCCGAGAGCGACGCCAGCCGCGAGCGCTTCGAGGGCTACATGCGCGAGGTGCCCTGCCCCACCTGTGAGGGCACGCGCCTGAAGCCGATCGTCCTCGCGGTCACGATCATGGACAAGTCCATCGCCGAGGTCTCCGCGATGTCCATCAGCGACTGCGCGGACTTCCTGGGCGAGCTGAAGCTCACCGCCCGCGACAAGAAGATCGCCGAGCGCGTGCTGAAGGAGGTCAACGAACGGCTGCGGTTCCTGGTCGACGTCGGCCTGGACTACCTCTCGCTGAACCGCGCGGCAGGCACCCTCTCCGGCGGCGAGGCCCAGCGCATCCGCCTGGCCACCCAGATCGGCTCCGGCCTCGTCGGCGTCCTCTACGTCCTCGACGAGCCGTCCATCGGCCTGCACCAGCGCGACAACCACCGGCTGATCGAGACCCTGGTCCGGCTCCGCGACATGGGCAACACGCTCATCGTCGTCGAGCACGACGAGGACACGATCAAGACCGCCGACTGGGTCGTCGACATCGGCCCCGGCGCCGGTGAGCACGGCGGCAAGGTCGTGCACAGCGGCTCCCTGAAGGAGCTGCTCGCCAACGCCGAGTCGCAGACCGGTCAGTACCTGTCCGGCAAGAAGGTCATCCCGCTGCCCGACATCCGGCGCCCGATCGACCCGTCCCGGCAGCTCACGGTGCACGGCGCCCGGGAGAACAACCTCCAGGACATCGACGTCTCGTTCCCGCTGGGCGTGTTCACCGCCGTCACCGGCGTGTCCGGCTCCGGCAAGTCGACCCTGGTCAACGACATCCTGTACACGCACCTGGCCCGCGAGCTGAACGGCGCGAGGAACGTGCCCGGACGGCACACCCGCGTGGACGGCGACGACCTCGTCGACAAGGTCGTACACGTCGACCAGTCGCCCATCGGCCGCACCCCGCGCTCCAACCCGGCCACGTACACCGGCGTCTTCGACCACATCCGCAAGCTGTTCGCCGAGACCACCGAGGCGAAGGTCCGCGGCTACCTGCCCGGCCGCTTCTCCTTCAACGTCAAGGGCGGCCGCTGCGAGAACTGCGCGGGTGACGGCACCATCAAGATCGAGATGAACTTCCTCCCGGACGTCTACGTCCCGTGCGAGGTCTGCCACGGCGCCCGGTACAACCGGGAGACCCTGGAGGTCCACTACAAGGGCAAGTCCATCGCCGACGTCCTGAACATGCCGATCGAGGAGGCCACGGAGTTCTTCGAGGCCGTCCCCGCGATCGCCCGGCACCTCAACACGCTGAAGGACGTCGGCCTCGGCTACGTCCGTCTCGGCCAGGCCGCGACCACCCTGTCCGGCGGCGAGGCGCAGCGCGTGAAGCTCGCCAGCGAGCTGCAGAAGCGCTCCACCGGCCGCACGGTCTACGTCCTCGACGAGCCGACCACCGGTCTGCACTTCGAGGACATCAGCAAGCTGCTGACGGTCCTGTCCGGACTGGTCGACAAGGGCAACACGGTCATCGTCATCGAGCACAACCTCGACGTGATCAAGACCGCCGACTGGATCGTCGACATGGGTCCCGAAGGCGGCGCCGGCGGCGGCCTGGTCGTCGCGGAGGGCACGCCCGAGGAGGTCGCCGCGGTCCCGGCCAGCCACACCGGCAAGTTCCTGCGCGAGACCCTCGGCGCCGACCGGATCAGCGACGCGTCCTCGGTCAAGGCCCCGCGCAGGGCGGCGGCGAAGAAGACGGTCCCGGCGCAGACCAGGGCGAAGAAGACCGCCACCAGGACGGTCGACAGCACCGCGGTCAAGAAGACAGCGGCGAAGTCCACGAAGGCCGCCGCGAAGAAGACGACGCGGACGACCAAGGGCTGACGTCTCACGCCGACGCGCCGTGCCCCCGGGAACTCCCTGGGGGCACGGCGCGTCGGCGTACTGATCAGGCGTTCTTCGGCTCCACGAACTGCATGTCGAGCTGGATCTTCACCACTTCCCCGAGCAGACCGGGAGCGAAGTCGAGCCCGAACTCGCTGCGCCGAATCTCACCCGTCGCCTCGAACCCGGCGTGCCGGCTGCCGTCCATGGGCACATCGACCAGCCCGCCGAACTCCACGGCGAGCGTCACCGGGCGGGTCACCTCACCGATCGTCAGCTCGCCTTCCATGGTCCAGTCCTCACCCTCACCCGACACACGCGTCGAGCGGTACGTCATCGTCGGGCGCTTCTCGACGTCGAGCAGGTCGGAGGCGCGGACATGCGCGTCCCGGTCGGCGTTGCCGGTGTCGATCGAGGCCAGGTCGACGGTCGCGGTGACCCGTACGTCCTCGACGCGCTCCCCGACGAACAGGTCGGCCTCCAACCGCTCGAAGCGCCCCCGCACCTTGGCGATGCCCAGGTGGCGGATGGTGAAGCCCACGGAGGAGTGGAACGGGTCCAGGGCCCAGTTCCCCGGGGCCAGCGGCAGGGCGGTGGCGGTAGCGGCGGTAGCGGTGTCATTCGTCATGGCCTCCACCCTGAGGGGCGTGCGGCCCGGGAGGGAGACCGGCCGGAGCCTGGTAGTGGCAGGGACACCCTCCCCGCGCGCGGGCGGGGTACGTTCGGCGGGTGAGTGACAACGAGTTGGGCACGTTCCTGCGCACCTGGCGTGAAGCCGTCAGCCCCGCCGAAGTGGGCCTGCCCACCGGTCCGCGCCGCCGCACCCCGGGCCTGCGGCGCTCCGAGCTGGCCACGCTCGCCGGCATCAGCGTCGAATACCTCACCCGGCTGGAACAGGGACGGGACCGTCACCCCTCCGCCCAGGTGCTCGGTGCCCTCGCCGACGTCCTGAACCTGTCTCTCGCCGACCGGATGCTGCTGCGCCGCCTGACCAAGGAGGCGGACGGCGGGGACCCGCTGCTCTGCGCGGCGGCCCCGTCGCTCGGCCGCACGGCACGCCCCACGGTCCGGTCCGTGCTCGACCGCCTCGAACCGGCCCCCGCCCTGGTGGTCAACTGGATCGGCGACGTCCTCGCCCACACCGCGGGATACGAGCGGCTGGCCGGGCCCCTCGGCCTGCTCGACGACGAGCCGCCCAACCTGCTCCGCTATCTGTTCACCGACGAACGGGCCCGCAGCGCCTACCGGGACTGGGACCGGGTGGCCGACGACCTGGTCGCCCAGCTCCGGCACGAGGTCCCGCTGCGGGATCCGTACGTCGCCGAACTTGCCGACGAGCTGACGGTGACGGCCGGGGCGGAGTTCGCCGACCGGTTCGCCGACCTGGCCGTGGCACCGCGGCCGACGGGCTCCCAGCACATCGAGCACCCGGAGGCCGGATCGCTGCGCCTGCTGCACGAGACGTTCGCGCTGCCCGACGACGGCCAGCGCGTGATCGTCCACCTGCCCGCGGACGACGCCACGGCCGCCGCCCTGGACCGCCTCAACGGCCGTCGCCCCGGCGGGCTGCGGGCCGTGGGGGAGGCCGGCTGAGCGACGCGTACGGGACGCGTTCCCTGCCGTCCGTGCGGACCGTGAGACGTGTCAGCCCTCCAGCGCTGATCGTGAGAGGTGTCAGCCTTCGAGCTCGTACGCGTACGGCGGTTCCGCTCCGGCCCGGGAGCAGGTGACCGCCGCCGCACGGGCCGCGAAGCCCAGCAGCCCCGTCCAGCCGTCGGACCCCAGCGCGGCCAGCGCCTGAGTGCTGAGCGCGTCGCGTGCCGCGAGCCCGTGCAGCAGCGCCGCGTTCACCGTGTCGCCCGCGCCGATCGTGTCCACGACCTCCACCCGCTCACCCGGCACCGCGTACTCGCCACTGGCGGTGTAGGCGGTCAGCCCGTCGCCGCCCCGGGTGATCACGACCGCCGCGGGGCCGGCCGCCAGCCACTCCTGGGGTGTGCCGCCCAGCCACCGGGCGTCCTCCTCGGACAGCTTCAGCAGCGACACCGACGGCAGCCAGCTCTTGAACCGCGCCCGGTAGGCGTCCGCGTCCGGGATCAGGCCGGCCCTGATGTTCGGGTCCAGCGCGGTGAACACACCCTGCGCGGCCGCCGCACGCATCAGCTCCTCGTAGGCGCTCGCCCCCGGCTCCAGCACCAGCGAGCAGGTCCCGAAGGAGACGGCCCGGGTGCCGGGCGGCAGCGCGGAGGGAGCCGTGAAGAGCCGGTCCGCAGTTCCGTCGACGTAGAAGGAGTACGCCGCCGAGCCGTCCGCGCCGACCGTGGCGACGGCGAGGGTCGTGGGCTCGGTGCCGCGCTGCACCGACGACACGTCCACCCCGGTCTCCCGCAGCCGGTCCAGCAGGGCCTCCCCGAAGGCGTCGTACGACACCCGGGAGCAGAAGGCGGCGGGGGAGCCGAGGCGGCCCAGCGCGACCGCCGTGTTGTACGGGCCGCCGCCGAGCGCCGGCTGGAGCGCGGCCAGGGCACCCGTGCCCCGCGGTACCAGGTCGATCAGTGCCTCACCGGCGACGACGATCATGCGACGGTTCCTCTCTCGGACTGCTCGTGCTGCTCAAGCCGCGCGGACTGGCCCCCTCGGGGCAGCCGCACGACGTGCGGTGGACGAAGGCGCAGGGGAGCCGCACGGTCCGGGCGGGCCGGTCCGGCTCGGCGAGACGTTCCAGGAGCACCCGTACGGCCTGGGCGCCGATGTCCCTGCTGGGCTGCGCGATCGCGGTGAGGCGGGGCGAGAACAGGTCCGCCCAGGCGAAGTCGTCGAAACAGCACAGCGCGATGTCGCCGGGCACGGACAGGCCGTGCGCGCGCAGGGCACGCAGGGCCCCGATGGTCATGGCGTTGTTGGCGGTGACCAGCGCGGTGGGCGGCACGGCGAGGGACAGCAGGGCGGCGGTGGCCTGTTCGGCACCGGCCGACTCCGAGTCGCCGTGCACCAGGAGCCGTTCGTCGTACGGCAGCCCCGCGAACGCGAGGCCGGTCCGGTACCCGGTGATCCGCTCGCTCGTGGTGCTGAGCCCCGGCCGTCCCGCCACCAGCCCGATCCGCCGGTGACCGAGACCGGCGAGATGGGCGACCAGCCGGGACGTCGGTTCGGCGTTGTCGGCGCAGACCTGGTCGAAACGCGGTCCGCCGTCCGGGGCGTCCACCAGCCGGTCGAGGAGCACGGCCGGTACGTCGTGCCGCCCCAGGTAGGCGAGCAGCCCGCGCGGCTCCGCGGAGGGCGCGACGATCATGCCGTCCACCCGGCGCTCGTGCAGCAGCTGGACGACCTTGCGCTCGTGCTCCGGGTCGTCGTGCGGATCGGCGATCAGGAGGCTGTAGCCGTGCTCCAGGGCACTGGCCTCGACGCCCTGGAGGATCTCCGTGAAGTACGGGTTGCTGATCGCCGACACCGCCAGCCCGATGGACCGGGTACGGGCCGTCACCAGGGAACGGGCCAGCGTGTTCGTCGTGTAGCCGAGCTCCTCCACGGCGTCCAGGACCGCCTGGCGGGTGTGCGGCAGCACCGGCCGGGTGCCGTTCAGGACGTGCGAGACGGTCGCCACGGAGACTCCGGCGCTGCGCGCCACGTCGGCCATGGTCGCCATGCTTCTCCCGCCTCCTCTGTCAGGTCCCGGCGGGAACGTATCGCATCCGACGGCATACGTAAACGCTTACGCAAGCGTTTACGTGAACCCTGAGGGCGCGGAGCAGAGGGCAGATCCACGGGGCAGAGGCCAGATCCACGGGGCAGAGGCCAGAAGAGAGAGGGCGAGTCGCAGTCGCCCTCGGGGTCTACTCCCAGTCCCAGCCGATCCCCAGGAACCCGGCCCGCACCCGCGGCTCGACCAGGTGCACGGACCGGTGCCGGCCGCTCAGTGCCAGGTCCTGGCAGCCGGTGCGCGGGGCCGCCGCCGAGTGCTGGGTGAAACGGTGGCAGCGCGCCGGGAGGGCCGCCGCGTCGAAGCACACCTGGAGCGCGTACTGGCCGCCGGGGGAGTCGAAGCCGCGGAGGTACTCGTGCGACACACCCGCCGTGCCGTCCTCGACGCCGTAGCGGAACAGGAACGTGTCGCCGGCCCGCAGCCGGGTGTCGAAGAGCAGCTCGGCCGCGAGCACGCCCGTGTCCCGATGCCAACGAACGCGGCCCGTGCGGCAGTTCTCCAGCGCGTGCACCCTCATCCGCTCCGGTGCGGCTCCCCGGTCGCCGTGGTGGACGGCCACGAACCGGTCGACGCCGTCCCGGTGGGCGCGCACGATGTGGTGCGACTCCCGCTCGGCCAGTTCGCGCCGCGCCCCGATCCGCAGCCGCTCGTGGTGCCCGAGGGTGTGCAGACCGCCGTCCGGTGGGCAGTCCAGCTCGGCCAACAGCTGGTCCAGGACCCCGGAGGCCTCGACGAGGGAGCGGTAGGAGCGGGCCGCGGACCGCTGCCCGGACGGGCCTTCGCCGGAGTCGGCGAGCAGCCGGATCAGCGACTCCTCGGGAAGCTCCAGGATCTCCTCCAGCGCGCGCACGGCCCGCAGGGACTCGGGGCGCTGCGGGCGCCTGGCCCCCTGCTGCCAGTAACTCAGGCTGGTGACGCCGACCTTCACCCCGTGACGGGACAGATGGTGCTGCACGCGTTGCAGCGGCAGCCCGCGGGCGGCGATCGCGGCACGCAGGGCGACGTGGAAGGGGCCGCCGCGCAGAACCGAGTCCAGTTCCGCGGTGGCGACGTCCGCGTGCTGTGGGGCGTGCGGCATGCAGGGGCCTCTCTGTGAGTCGGCGACGGCTGGTCAGACCGTTCGCGCGGGCCGCCCGGGACCGTCCCGCCGGCGCAGGGGAGGTCTTCACATCCGTACGCCGTCGTTCAGGGGTCCCGAGTTCCCCCGCATTGAAGCGTGTTGACCTGGTCCCGACAACACCTGATGCCGGACAGTGACGTACTCCCGGCCGGACCCGGCCAGACACGCGACCGCCCGGGGCATGGCGCCCCGGGCGGTCTGTGCTGGCGGTGACCCCGGCCTCCACCGAGGCCGGTGTCCTGTCTATGAGCGGTCGCTTCCGCCCCGTTCCTCGACGGCCAAGCGCTTGGCCCGCACTATGTCGGGGTCGCGCGGGTCGAGGGCGTCGTGCAGCGCGAACGGTTCGTCCGCGTACCGGCGGGCACGGACGGCCCGCCGGGTTTTCTCGATCCGCATCCGCTTCATCTGCGCAGCCCTCCGACCCGTGGCCCGCCCGTTTCGCGCCGAAACGGCCGGTCCGCACCGACAACCTGTGCCTGCACCGACACGGACTCCGCCCGCCGGACGTCGCCGTGTCCCCGTGGGAAGCCTGCATTCCCGCTCCCGGCGTGCCGTAACCCCGGGCGGGGCATGCCGTTGGAAACCGCCCCTCGCCGAGCCCGTGATCGTGTCCCGCCGCCCCGCCGGGCTGTCGGTGCTCGCCAGTAGGGTGTGAGACATGGCCGACCCCTCCAGCTACCGCCCCAAACCGGGTGAGATCCCCGACTCGCCGGGGGTCTACAGGTTCCGTGACGAGCACCGCCGGGTGATCTACGTCGGAAAGGCGAAAAGCCTGCGCCAGCGCCTGGCGAACTACTTCCAGGACCTGGCGGGCCTGCACCCGCGCACCCGCTCCATGGTCACCACGGCCGCGTCCGTGGAGTGGACGGTGGTGTCCACGGAGGTCGAGGCGCTCCAGCTGGAGTACTCGTGGATCAAGGAGTACGACCCCCGGTTCAACGTCAAGTACCGCGACGACAAGAGCTACCCGTACCTCGCGGTGACGATGAACGAGGAGTACCCGCGCGTGCAGGTGATGCGCGGTCACAAGAAGAAGGGCGTCCGCTACTTCGGGCCGTACGCGCACGCGTGGGCGATCCGCGACACCGTCGACCTGCTGCTGCGCGTCTTCCCCGTGCGCACCTGCTCGGCCGGCGTCTTCAAGAACGCCGCCCGGACGGGCCGCCCCTGCCTCCTCGGCTACATCGGCAAGTGCTCCGCCCCGTGCGTGGACCGGGTCTCCGCCGAGGAGCACCGCGAACTGGCCGACGAGTTCTGTGACTTCATGACCGGCCGCACGGCCACGTACATCCGCCGCCTGGAGAAGCAGATGGGCGAGGCGGCCGAGGAGATGGAGTACGAGCGGGCGGCCCGGCTGCGCGACGACATCGGGGCCCTGAAGAAGGCCATGGAGAAGAACGCGGTCGTGCTCGCCGACGCGACCGACGCCGACCTGATCGCGGTCGCCGAGGACGAGCTGGAGGCGGCCGTCCAGATCTTCCACGTACGCGGCGGACGGGTACGCGGCCAGCGCGGCTGGGTCACCGACAAGGTGGAGGAGATCACCACCGGCGCCCTCGTGGAGCACGCCCTCCAGC
Organism: Streptomyces sp. SID5464; assembly: GCF_009862985.1. Taxonomy (NCBI): domain Bacteria; kingdom Bacillati; phylum Actinomycetota; class Actinomycetes; order Kitasatosporales; family Streptomycetaceae; genus Streptomyces; species Streptomyces sp. SID5464. The sequence continues at coordinate 252,810 of NZ_WWIQ01000001.1, forward strand.
AGCTGTACGGCGAGGAGACGGGCGACGCGGTCCCCAAGGAGGTCCTCGTCCCCGCCCTGCCCGACCCCGTGGAGCCCGTCCAGGAGTGGCTCGCCGGCCGGCGCGGCTCGGGCGTCTCGCTGCGCGTCCCGCAGCGCGGCGACAAGAAGGCCCTCATGGAGACCGTGCAGCGCAACGCCCAGCAGGCGCTCGTGCTGCACAAGACCAAGCGCGCCTCCGACCTCACCACGCGCTCGCGCGCCCTGGAGGAGATCGCCGACGCCCTCGACCTGGACAGCGCCCCGCTCAGGATCGAGTGCTACGACATCTCCCACCTCCAGGGCGACGACGTGGTGGCCTCCATGGTCGTCTTCGAGGACGGCCTGGCCCGCAAGAGCGAGTACCGCCGCTTCCAGATCAAGGGCTTCGCGGGGCAGGACGACGTTCGCTCCATGCACGAGGTGATCACCCGCCGCTTCCGCCGCTACCTCGCCGAGAAGGAGAAAACGGGGGAGTGGACCGACAGCGAGAACGCCGAGACCCCTGAGATCGACGGGAACGGCGAGATCGTCGGGACCGGCCCCACCGAGGACGACGGCCGCCCCAAGAAGTTCGCCTACCCGCCCCAGCTCGTGGTCGTCGACGGCGGCGCCCCGCAGGTCGCGGCGGCCCAGCGGGCCCTGGACGAGCTCGGTATCGACGACATCGCCGTGTGCGGCCTCGCCAAGCGCCTGGAGGAGGTCTGGCTGCCCGGCGACGACGACCCGGTGGTCCTGCCCCGCACCAGCGAGGGCCTGTACCTGCTCCAGCGGGTCCGTGACGAGGCCCACCGCTTCGCGATCACCTACCAGCGCACCAAGCGGTCCAAGCGCTTCCGGTCCAGCCCCCTGGACGACGTCCCCGGCCTCGGGGACACCCGCAAGCAGGCACTCCTGAAGCACTTCGGTTCGTTGAAGAAATTGCGATCCGCCACCATCGACCAGATCTGCGAGGTTCCCGGCATAGGCCGCAAGACCGCCGAGACGATCGCGGCGGCCCTCGCCCAGGCGGCCCCGGCCGCACCCGCCGTCAACACGGCGACTGGAGAGATCATGGAAGAGGAACCCGGCACCATGGGTTCCGGTGGGGAGCCCGTGCGGACGGGCGCCCCGGACGAACGACGGGGGCAGGAGACATGAATGTGAACGAGCACGACGGGCAAGAAGAGCGAACCGGAGACGGAGCACAGGTGAGTACGGGCACGCCCAACGACAAGGCCGCAGTCCCGGACGCGGCCATCCCCGAGCTGGTGATCATCTCCGGCATGTCCGGGGCCGGCCGCTCGACGGCCGCGAAGTGTCTGGAGGACCTCGGCTGGTTCGTCGTCGACAACCTGCCGCCCGCGCTGATCCCCACCATGGTGGAGCTCGGCGCCCGCTCCCAGGGCAACGTGGCCCGGATCGCCGTCGTTGTCGACGTCCGCGGCCGCCGCTTCTTCGACAACCTCCGCGAGTCCCTCGCCGACCTGGAGGCGAAGAACGTCACCCGCAGGATCGTCTTCCTGGAGTCCTCCGACGAGGCCCTGGTGCGCCGCTTCGAGTCGGTGCGCCGCCCGCACCCCCTCCAGGGCGACGGCCGGATCGTCGACGGCATCGCCGCCGAGCGCGAGCTGCTGCGCGAGCTGCGCGGCGACGCCGACCTGGTGATCGACACCTCCAGCCTCAACGTGCACGAGCTGCGGGCCAAGATGGACGCCCAGTTCGCCGGCGAGGAGGAGCCGGAGCTGCGGGCCACGGTCATGTCCTTCGGCTACAAGTACGGGCTGCCGGTCGACGCCGACCTGGTCGTCGACTGCCGCTTCCTGCCGAACCCGCACTGGGTCCCGGAGCTGCGCCCGTACACGGGCCTCAACGACGAGGTCTCCGGGTACGTCTTCAACCAGCCCGGCGCCAAGGAGTTCCTCGACCGCTACACGGAGCTCCTCCAGCTCGTCGCCACCGGCTACCGCCGGGAGGGCAAGCGCTACGTGACCATCGCCGTGGGCTGCACGGGCGGCAAGCACCGCTCGGTCGCCATGTCGGAGAAGCTCGCCGCCCGGCTCGCCGCCGAGGGCGTGGAGACGGTGGTCGTACACCGGGACATGGGACGCGAATGACACGACGTACTCCGCGGCTGAGCCGGCTGCGCCGGGTGGTGCCCGACGGCAGCACTGACGGAAGGGGCGGCCGGCCCGCCGAGGCCCGGGGCGGCAGACCCCGCCGCCGGGGCACCCAGCCCAAGGTCGTCGCCCTCGGCGGCGGCATGGGCCTGTCCGCCTCGCTCGCCGCCCTGCGCCGGATCACCGGCGACCTCACCGCCGTCGTGACCGTGGCCGACGACGGCGGCTCCAGCGGCCGGCTGCGCGACGAACTGGGCGTGCTGCCGCCCGGCGACCTGCGCAAGGCACTGGCCGCGCTCTGTGGTGACGACGACTGGGGCCAGACCTGGGCGCGCGTCATCCAGCACCGCTTCCAGTCCAAGGGCGAGCTGCACGAGCACGCGGTCGGCAATCTGCTGATCGTCGCCCTGTGGGAGCAGCTCGGCGACCACGTCCAGGCGCTCGACCTGGTCGGACGGCTGCTCGGCGCGCAGGGGCGCGTGCTGCCCATGTCCGCTGTCCCGCTGGAGCTCCAGGCCCTGGTCAAGGGCCACGACCCGGCCCGCCCGGACGAGGTGGACACGGTCCGTGGCCAGGCCACCGTCGCCCTCACCCCGGGCGAGGTGCAGTCCGTGCACGTCGTGCCGCACGACCCGCCGGCCGTGCCCGAGGCGGTCGAGGCCGTCCTGGACGCGGACTGGGTGGTGCTCGGCCCCGGCTCCTGGTTCTCCTCGGTCATCCCGCACCTGCTGGTACCCGAGCTGCTGGACGCGCTCACGCAGACCAAGGCCCGCCGGGTACTCTCCCTGAACCTCGCCCCGCAGCCCGGAGAAACCGAGGGCTTCTCCCCGCAGCGTCATTTGGAGGTTTTGGGACGACACGCCCCTAAACTCGCCCTGGACGTGGTGCTGGCCGACGAGGCCGCCGTGCCCGACCGTGACTCCCTGACCGATGCCGCCAAGCGGTTCGGGGCCGCGGTCGAGCTGGCGCCGGTGGCCCGGCCCGACGGGACCCCGAGGCATGACCCGGAGCTGTTGGCCGCCGCGTACGACCGTATTTTTCGGATGCATGGAAGGATCGGCCCATGGCGATGACGGCAGCGGTGAAGGACGAGATCTCCCGGCTCCCCGTCACCCGGACCTGCTGCAGAAAGGCGGAGGTCTCCGCCATTCTGCGGTTCGCCGGCGGCCTTCACCTGGTGAGCGGTCGGATCGTGATCGAGGCGGAGCTGGACACGGCGATGGCGGCCCGCCGCCTCAAGCGGGACATCCTGGAGATCTTCGGCCACAGCTCGGAGCTGATCGTGATGGCACCGGGCGGGCTGCGCCGCGGCTCGCGCTACGTGGTGCGTGTCGTCGCGGGCGGTGACCAGCTGGCCCGCCAGACCGGCCTGGTCGACGGGCGGGGCCGCCCGATCCGCGGCCTGCCCCCGCAGGTGGTCTCGGGGGCCACCTGTGACGCCGAGGCCGCCTGGCGGGGCGCCTTCCTGGCGCACGGCTCGCTCACCGAGCCCGGCCGCTCCTCCTCCCTGGAGGTGACCTGCCCGGGCCCCGAGGCCGCGCTCGCCCTGGTCGGGGCGGCCCGCCGCCTGTCGATCGCGGCCAAGGCCCGCGAGGTGCGCGGCGTGGACCGGGTCGTCGTCCGTGACGGCGACGCGATCGGTGCCCTGCTCACCCGCCTCGGCGCGCACGAGTCGGTGCTGGCCTGGGAGGAGCGCCGGATGCGCCGCGAGGTGCGGGCCACGGCGAACCGGCTGGCCAACTTCGACGACGCCAACCTGCGCCGCTCGGCCCGCGCGGCCGTCGCCGCCGGTGCCCGTGTGCAGCGGGCGCTGGAGATCCTCGGCGAGGACGTGCCCGAGCACCTCGCGGCGGCCGGCCGGCTGCGCATGGAGCACAAGCAGGCCTCCCTGGAGGAGCTGGGCGCGCTCGCCGACCCGCCGCTGACCAAGGACGCCGTCGCGGGCCGGATCCGCCGCCTGCTGGCCATGGCCGACAAGCGAGCCTCCGACCTGGGCATCCCGGGCACGGAGGCCAACCTCTCAGAGGAGCTGGCCGACAATCTCGTAGGCTGATCCCACAGCCCGTCAAGGAGCCGGTGCAGACCTCCACTTGGGTGGTCGGCGCCGGCTTTTGCGTGTCGTTCGGGCACTCTTGACTCGATCATGGACTGTCATGAGCCTGGCATCTGTTCGCTGCTGTGGCGAACCCACGCTAGGGGGGTTCATGAGACGAAGAGCGAGATCGATCCTCGCTGTCGGCGCGCTCCTGATCGGCGGAGCGAGCATCGCACCCATCGCCCAGGCACAACCGGACAGTTCACCCCCGTCCGACCCGGACGAAGTCAAGGTCTTCCGCGCCGACGTCACCCGCGAGCAGGTACCCCTGCTGCTCGCGGCCGGCCAGGACGGCCATGAACTCGGCGAGCAGGTGCCCGAGAAGGGCACGGCCACCATCGAGGTCTACCTGACCGACCAGCAGGCGAAGAAGCTGTCGAAGCAGGGCGTCGACCTCACCGAGCACGACCTCTCCACCAGGGCGGAAGCCCGCGTCGAGGACGCCGCCGAGGGCGTGTTCCGCCCGTACAGCGGCAAGGGCGGCCTCAAGGAGGAGATCCTCAGGACCGCGCAGGAGCACCCCGGCCTCACCAAGGTCGTCTCCATCGGCAAGACGGTCAGGGGCCAGGACATCCTCGCGCTGAAGCTCACCAAGGGCGCGAAGCGGACGAAGGACGGCTCCAAGCCCTCGGTCCTCTACCTGTCCAACCAGCACGCCCGCGAGTGGATCACGCCGGAGATGACCCGGCGCCTGATGCACCACTACCTGGACAACTACAACAAGGACCGGCGCGTCAAGAAGATCGTCGACTCCACCGAACTGTGGTTCGTCCTCTCGGCCAACCCCGACGGCTACGACCACACCCACGCCGGTGACGCCAACCGCCTGTGGCGCAAGAACCTGCGGGACGTCAACGGCGACGGCACCATCGGCACCGGCGACGGCGTCGACCTCAACCGCAACTTCGCCTACAAGTGGGGCTACGACGACGAGGGTTCGTCCCCCAACCCCGCCAGCGAGACCTACCGCGGCGCCGGTCCGGGCTCCGAGCCGGAGACCAAGGCCCTGGACGCCTTCGAGAGGCGGATCGGCTTCACGTACGGAATCAACTACCACTCCGCCGCCGAACTCCTCCTCTACGGAGTCGGCTGGCAGGTGGCCACGCCCACCCCGGACGACGTCCTGTACGAGGCACTCGCCGGTACGCCGGAGAACTCCGCGATCCCCGGCTACCACCCGCAGCTCTCGTCCGAGCTGTACACCACCAACGGCGAAGCCGACGGCCACGCGGCGAACGTCAACGGCATGGCGATGTTCACGCCCGAGATGTCGACCTGTCAGTCCGCCTCCAACGCCGACCCGGACGACGAGTGGAAGGCGTCCGACTGCCGGTCGATCTTCACCTTCCCGGACGACGAGAAGCTGATCCAGCAGGAGTTCGCCAAGAACGTCCCGTTCGCGCTCTCCGTCGCGGAGTCCGCCGCCCACCCCGACCGGCCGTCCTCGTCGGTCGGACTGAGCGCCGCCGACTTCACCCCGGCCGCGTTCCCGGTGTCGTACTCCCGCGGCGCCGACCAGGAGGTCTCCGTCGTCGCACGCAGGTCGCTGCGCGACAAGGAGCTGAAGTACCGCGTCAACGGCGGCCGCACCGAGGACATGACGCTCAAGCCCTGGAAGGGCGGCGAGACCTACGGCGGTGAGGACAACCTCTACTTCGACGAGTACCGGGCCAAGGTCAAGGACGGCGACCCCGGCGACAAGGTCGAGGTGTGGTTCACCGGGGAGACGAGGAACGGCAAGAAGGTCTCCAGCGAGCGCTTCACCTACACCGTCGCCCAGCGGCCCAAGGCGGACACCCTCGTCGTCGCCGAGGAGGGCGCGGCCGCCACGCAGGCACAGAAGTACGTGGACGCCCTCAAGGCCAACGGCCGCAAGGCGCTCGTCTGGGACGTCGCCGAGCGGGGCGCGCCGGACGCGCTGGGCGTGCTGAGCCACTTCGACACCGTCGTCCACTACACGGGTGCGAGCGTCCCCGGCAACGCCACCCAGATCCAGCTGCGCGCCTTCCTCAACGAGGGCGGCAGGCTGATCGAGGCCGGTGAGCAGGCCGGCGGCAGCGTCGACCTCGGCGGCGGCGCGCTCTCGGACGACTTCAGTCAGTACTACCTGGGCGCCTACAGCCGTACCTCGGCCGCCGGAGCCACCGGTTTCACCGGCTCCGGCGAGCTGGGCGGTTTCTCGGGCCCGCTCGCCGCCGCGCCCGGCAACCCCCTGGACAAGGCGGGCCGGTACGGCGTCACCTCCGACGAACTGCCCGCCGACGAGTTCCCGCAGTTCGCGAGCAAGGGCGCCGGACAGTTCGCCGGCGCGGTCAACCCGTTCGGCCCGTACGCGGGCTCCTGGATGGCCGCCGCCGTCCACACCGACGACGCCTACAAGCGCCTCACCCGCACCGTGGACCTCACCGGCGTCGCCGCGGCCGACAAGCCCACCCTGCGCACCCAGCTGATGTGGGACACCGAGCCCGGCTACGACAACGTCCTGGTCGAGGCCCACACCGCGGGCGCCGACGACTGGACGACCCTGCCCGAGGCGGGCGGCGCCACCAAGACCGCCGTTCCGGCCGAGTGCGGGGGCGGCTTCTACGTCCGTGAGCACCCCTGGCTGAAGCACTACCTGACCCTGTCGGACGACGGCTGCACCGCGACCGGCAGCACCGGGTCGTGGAACAGCCTCACCGGCGCCTCCGGCGGCTGGCAGCGGGTGGACTTCGACCTGAGCGCGTACGCCGGCAAGACGGTCGAGGTCTCGATCAGCTACGTCACCGACCCGGGCACCGGCGGGCACGGCGTCCTCGCCGACGACGCCTCGCTGGTCGTCGGCGGCACGGCGAAGGAGACCGAGGGCTTCGAGACCTCGCTCGGCGCCTGGAAGGCCGCCGGACCGCCCGCGGGCAGCCCGGCCGTCCTCAAGGACTGGTCCCGCACCGGGGCCCTGTTCCAGACCCACGGCGCGGTCACCACGGACGACACCGTGCTGCTGGGCTTCGGCCTGGAGCACGTCGCCACCGCGGCCGACCGGGCGGCACTGATGAGAAAGGCACTCGCCTCCCTCGACGTGTGACGGCGGACATGGGACCGCAGACGTGTGACCCCACAGGAGCTGGGAACTCTCCGTCAACAGGCACCACACCGAGTAGCGAAATCGAGTGATCTCGCTCTCGGTGACGGGCGGTCCGTACCCCTACTGGCGGGTACGGACCGCCCTGCCGTGTATGGGGCATCTGGATGTCACCACCGCAGCCTCAGGGAGGTAGGGTCGTAGGCGGTCGGGGACATCCCAAACAGAGCTCGCCGGCTCTTCATGGCCGGCGTACCAACGAGGAGATCGGTTCGTGACGATCCGCGTAGGCATCAACGGCTTCGGCCGCATCGGTCGTAACTACTTCCGCGCGCTGCTGGAGCAGGGTGCAGACATCGAGATCGTGGCTGTCAACGACCTGGGTGACACCGCGACCACCGCTCACCTGCTGAAGTACGACACCATCCTCGGCCGCCTCAAGCAGGAGGTCTCGCACACCGAGGACACCATCACCGTCGGCGACAAGACCATCAAGGTCCTCGCCGAGCGCAACCCGGCGGACATCCCGTGGGGCGAGCTGGGCGTCGACATCGTCATCGAGTCGACCGGCATCTTCACCAAGAAGGCCGACGCCGAGAAGCACATCGCCGGCGGCGCCAAGAAGGTCCTCATCTCGGCTCCGGCCAAGGACGAGGACGTCACCATCGTGATGGGCGTCAACCAGGACACCTACGACCCGGCGAACCACCACGTCATCTCCAACGCCTCCTGCACCACCAACTGTGTGGCGCCGATGGCCAAGGTCCTCGACGAGAACTTCGGCATCGTCAAGGGCCTGATGACGACGGTGCACGCGTACACGAACGACCAGCGCATCCTGGACTTCCCGCACAAGGACCTGCGCCGCGCCCGTGCCGCCGCCGAGAACATCATCCCGACCACCACGGGTGCCGCCAAGGCCACCGCGCTGGTCCTCCCGCAGCTCAAGGGCAAGCTGGACGGCATGGCCATGCGCGTCCCGGTCCCGACCGGTTCGGTCACCGACCTGGTCCTCGAGCTCGGCCGCGAGGTCACCAAGGAAGAGGTCAACGCCGCCTTCCAGAAGGCGGCCGAGGGCGAGCTGAAGGGCATCCTCGAGTACACGGAGGACCCGATCGTCTCGTCCGACATCGTCAACGCGCCGGCGTCCTGCACCTTCGACTCCTCCCTGACCATGGTCCAGGAGGGCAAGAACGTGAAGGTCATCGGCTGGTACGACAACGAGTGGGGCTACTCCAACCGCCTCGTCGACCTGACGGTCTTCGTCGGCAACCAGCTCTGATCCACAGAGCAGGCACGTCCATGTGAGAGCAGGGCTCGGGCAGCGCGAGAATGCGCTGTCCGAGCCCTGACTCACGTACAGATCAGAGCTGTTCGATCACGAGCGCTTACGAGCGATCACGAGCTCTTTCAGGAGTCCCCTCATGAAGACGATCGACGAACTCCTCTCCGAAGGGGTCGCCGGCCGGCGGGTCTTCGTCCGCGCCGACCTGAACGTGCCGCTGGACGGCACCACGATCACCGACGACGGCCGGATCCGCGCCGTGCTGCCCACGGTCAAGGCCCTCGCCGACGCGGGCGCCCGGGTGGTCGTCGCCTCGCACCTGGGCCGCCCCAAGGGCGCCCCGGACCCGGCCTTCTCCCTCGGCCCGGCCGCCGCGCGCCTCGGTGAACTCCTCGGCGCGGACGTCCGGTTCGCCACCGACACGGTCGGCGAGTCCGCCCGGGCCACCGTCGCCGCCCTCGCCGACGGCCAGGTCGCGGTCGTCGAGAACCTGCGCTTCAACGCCGGTGAGACCAGCAAGGACGACGCCGAGCGCGGTGCCTTCGCCGACCAGCTCGCCGCCCTCGCGGACCTCTACGTCGGCGACGGCTTCGGCGCCGTGCACCGCAAGCACGCCTCCGTCTACGACCTCCGGGCCCGGCTGCCGCACGCCGCCGGCTACCTCATCGCCAAGGAGGTCGCCGTCCTGAAGAAGCTGACGGACGACCTCCAGCGGCCCTACGTCGTCGCGCTCGGCGGCGCCAAGGTCTCGGACAAGCTCGCCGTCATCGACCAGCTGCTCGGCAAGGCCGACCGCATCCTCATCGGCGGCGGCATGGCCTACACCTTCCTCAAGGCCAAGGGCTACGAGGTCGGCAAGTCCCTCCTCCAGGAGGACCAGGTCCCGGCCGTCCAGGAGTACATCGAGCGGGCCGAGAAGACCGGCGTCGAGCTGGTCCTGCCCGTCGACGCCCTGGTCGCGACCGAGTTCCCGGACCTGAAGACCAAGGCCCCGGCCAACCCCACGACCGTCGCCGCGGATGCCATCCCGGCCGACCAGGAGGGCCTGGACATCGGGCCCGAGACCTGCAAGCTGTACGCGTCCAAGCTCGCCGACGCCGCCACCGTCTTCTGGAACGGACCCATGGGCGTCTTCGAGCACCCCGACTACGCCGAGGGCACCAAGGCGGTCGCCCAGGCCCTCGTCGAATCCCAGGGCTTCACCGTGGTCGGTGGCGGCGACTCCGCCGCCGCCGTGCGCACCCTGGGCTTCGACGAGACGGCATTCGGCCACATCTCGACCGGTGGCGGCGCCTCCCTCGAATACCTCGAGGGCAAGACGCTCCCCGGCCTCGCCGCACTGGAGGACTGACCCCTTATGAGCACGCGCACGCCGCTGATGGCGGGCAACTGGAAGATGAACCTCAACCACCTCGAGGCCATCGCCCACGTCCAGAAGCTCGCCTTCGCCCTGGCCGACAAGGACTACGAGGCCGTCGAGGTCGCCGTCCTGCCGCCCTTCACCGACCTGCGCTCCGTACAGACCCTGGTCGACGGCGACAAGCTCAAGATCAAGTACGGCGCCCAGGACATCTCGGCACACGACGGCGGTGCCTTCACCGGCGAGATCTCCGGCCCCATGCTGGCCAAGCTGAAGTGCACCTTCGTCGCCATCGGCCACAGCGAGCGCCGCCAGTACCACGCCGAGACCGACGAGCTGGTGAACGCCAAGGTCAAGGCCGCCTACAAGCACGGCCTGACCCCCATCCTGTGCGTCGGCGAGGAGCTGGAGGTCCGTGAGGCGGGCAACCACGTCTCCCACACCCTCGCCCAGGTCGAGGGCGGTCTGAAGGACCTCCCCGCCGAGCAGGCCGAGACCATCGTGATCGCCTACGAGCCCGTCTGGGCCATCGGCACCGGCAAGGTCTGCGGTGCCGAGGACGCCCAGGAGGTCTGCGCGGCGATCCGCGGCAAGATCGCCGAGCTGTACTCGCAGGAGCTGGCCGACAAGGTCCGCATCCAGTACGGCGGCTCCGTGAAGTCCGGCAACGTCGCCGAGATCATGGCCCAGGCCGACATCGACGGCGCGCTGGTCGGCGGCGCCTCTCTGGACGCCGACGAGTTCGTCAAGATCGTGCGCTTCCGCGACCAGTGAGTAGGCCCTAGCGGCGATCCGTCGTACCCTTGCGGGGTCCAGCACTGTGCTGGGCCCCGCGTCGTCCATCCGAATCCGAGGAAGTTGGTCCAGCCGTGGTTTTGGGGTTCTCGATCGCCCTGATCGTCTTCAGCCTGCTGATGATGCTGCTGGTGCTGATGCACAAGGGCAAGGGCGGCGGCCTCTCCGACATGTTCGGCGGCGGCATGCAGTCCTCCGTCGGCGGCTCCTCGGTCGCCGAACGCAACCTCGACCGGATCACCGTCGTGGTCGGTCTGCTCTGGTTCGCGTGCATTGTCGTGCTCGGCATCCTGATGAAGGTGAACAACTGACCGACGCGCATCGCGCACGCAATACGTACGTAAGGCCCCATGTTCGGTACGCGCGGCAAAGCGCGGCCTATCATGGGGCTTGCGTCTAGGTGTGAGGGTTGTAACTCCAATCACTGGACGCGCGTTGGGCCTTACGTAGACTGAGGCGCTCGCAGCGAAGCGGAACGCCGACTCGCTTCGCGGCACCATCACGCAGGGAGTTACGACCGTGGCAAGTGGCAACGCGATCCGGGGAAGCCGGGTCGGGGCGGGGCCGATGGGCGAGGCCGAGCGCGGCGAGTCCGCGCCGCGGCTGCGCATCTCCTTCTGGTGCTCCAACGGACACGAGACCCAGCCGAGCTTCGCCAGCGACGCGCAGGTGCCCGAAACCTGGGACTGTCCCCGCTGCGGCTTTCCGGCCGGCCAGGACCGGGACAACCCGCCGGACCCGCCGCGCACCGAGCCGTACAAGACGCACCTGGCGTACGTGCGGGAGCGGCGCAGCGACGCGGACGGCGAAGCGATCCTCGCCGAGGCGCTCGCCAAACTGCGGGGCGAGATCTAGGAGTTGAGACCGGCCGGGCACCAGCAGGTGCCCGGCCGGAGCTGCTTTCCGCAGCCAACGGCCGGCCGCTCGCGGACCGATTGTCAGTGGTGCCCTCTACGGTTTGTGCATCGGGCGAACCGTAGAGGGGGAACAGTGGCGACGGTCGAGGTGGGGGGCCTGCGCGCGCCCGCGTGGCGCGGGGGCTTCGGACGGCTGTGGAGCGCAGCCGTGCTGTCCAGTTTCGGTGACGCGCTGCGTACGGCGGCGCTGCCCCTGCTGGCCGTCACGCTGACCGACGAGCCGCTGCTCATCGCCTCCGTCACGGCCTGCGGCTATCTGCCCTGGATCGTCTTCGGCCTGCTCGGCGGGGCCGTCGCCGACCGCGTGGACCAGCGGCGCGCCATGTGGACGGTGGACGCCTTACGAGGGCTGCTGGTCGCCGCCTTCGCGGTCGCCGTCGCCCTCGGTCACGCCTCGATCGGCCTGCTCATCGTGCTGGCCTTCGTCCTGACCAGCCTCCAGACCCTCTTCGACAACGCCGCCACGGCGCTGCTGCCCGCCCTGGTCGACCGGGACGCCCTCGGCAGCGCCAACGCCCGGCTGCTGACCGGCCAGCGCATCGCGGGCGGCCTGCTGGGCGGCCCCGTCGTCCCGCTGCTCCTGGCCGCCGGGGCCGCCGTGCCCTTCGCGGCCGACGCCGTGACGTTCCTGGTGGCCGCCGCACTGGTGGCCTCTCTGCCGGCCGCCGAGTCCGACCGCAAGCCGCGACGGCCGGGCAGCACCCTGCGCCGCGAGATCGCGCAGGGGCTGCGCACCCTGTGGCGCGACCAGGCCCTTCGCGGCCTGTGCGCCGCCACGGCCCTGTGCAACATCGGCATGGGCACCCAGCTCGCCATGCTGGTCGTCCTCGTCACCGACTGGCTCGACGCGGGCCCCGCGGGATACGCGGCGGCGGGCGCGGCCTTCACACTGGGCAGCCTGGCCGGGGGAGTGGTGAACAGCCGGCTGGTCGCGCGTCTCGGCCGGCTGCGGTCCGTGCTGCTCGCCGGCTCGGTGCAGACCGCCGCCCTCGTCGTCATGGGCACCGTACGCAGCCTGACCGTGCTGGTGGGCGCGCTGGCCGTCTTCGGGCTCATGGGCATGGTGTGGAACGTCAACACCACGACACTGATGCAGGAGCGCAGCCCCGCCGAGCTCCTGGGCCGGGTCAGCTCGGCCTTCCGGACCCTGGCCTTCGCCGGCGTGCCCCTCGGCGCCCTGCTGGGCGGGGCCGTCGCCACCGCCTGGGGGCCGAACACCCCGCCGCTGCTCACGGCCGCCTTCTTCGTCCTGTCCGTCCTCGCGCTGATACCCGCGCTCAAGGCGAACGTAGTTGTTGTCGAGCCGGACGACGGCGCCACGACAACCGATGTCACGCGCTGATCAAATAGGTTGGGACCGGCAGCGGGGCAAGGTACGCAGGCAGGACAGGAAAGAAGGCTGAAGTCCGAGATGAACGCAGACGGCCGTACCAGGCTCAACCAGACGTCCGAGTGGACGGCACTGGCCAAGCACCGTGAGGAGCTGGGCGACGTCCAGCTGCGCGAGCTGTTCGCCGCCGACTCCGGCCGCGGCACCGCGTACACCCTCCGGGTCGGCGACCTGTACGTCGACTACTCCAAGCACCTCGTCACCGACGACACGCTGCGGCTGCTGCGCGAACTGGCCGCAGCCACCGACGTCTTCGGGCTCCGGGACGCCATGTTCCGTGGCGAGAAGATCAACACCACCGAGAACCGGGCCGTGTTGCACACCGCGCTGCGGGCGCCGCGGGACGCGGTGATCGAGGTCGACGGGGAGAACGTGGTGCCGGGCGTGCACGCGGTCCTCGACAATATGGCCGACTTCGCGAACCGGGTGCGCTCCGGGGAGTGGACGGGGCACACCGGCAAGCGGATCCGCAACGTCGTCAACGTCGGCATCGGCGGCTCCGACCTCGGCCCCGCGATGGCCTACGAGGTGCTGCGCGCCTTCACGGACCGTTCGCTGACCGTGCGTTTCGTGTCGAACGTGGACGGCGCCGACCTGCACGAGGCGGTGCGGGATCTCGACCCCGCGGAGACGCTGTTCGTCATCGCCTCCAAGACCTTCACCACCATCGAGACGGTCACCAACGCCACGTCAGCGCGCGGCTGGCTGCTGGACGCGCTCGGTGACGAGGCCGCCGTCGCCAAGCACTTCGTCGCCCTGTCGACGAACGCCGAGAAGGTCGCCGAGTTCGGTATCGACACGGCCAACATGTTCGAGTTCTGGGACTGGGTCGGCGGCCGTTACTCGTACGACTCCGCGATCGGTCTGGCCCTGATGATCGCCATCGGCCCGGACAACTTCCGGGAGATGCTCGAAGGCTTCCGGATCGTCGACGAGCACTTCCGGACGGCGCCCGCCGAGTCCAACGTGCCGCTGCTGCTGGGCCTGCTGGGCATCTGGTACGGCAACTTCCACGACGCCCAGTCGCACGCGGTGCTGCCCTACAGCCACTACCTGTCCAAGTTCACCGCCTACCTCCAGCAGCTCGACATGGAGTCCAACGGCAAGTACGTCGGCCGGGACGGGCGTGAGGTGGAGTGGCAGACCGGGCCGGTGGTGTGGGGCACCCCGGGCACCAACGGGCAGCACGCCTACTACCAGCTCATCCACCAGGGCACCAAGCTCGTTCCGGCGGACTTCATCGGCTTCGCGCGGCCGGTCGGGGAGCTGGGCGACCGGCTCAAGGCGCAGCACGACCTGCTGATGGCCAACTTCTTCGCCCAGACGCAGGCGCTCGCCTTCGGCAAGACCCCGCAGGAGGTGCGGGCCGAGGGTGTGCCGGAGGAGCTGGTGCCGCACAAGACGTTCAAGGGCAACCACCCGACGACAACCATCCTGGCGCCCGAGCTGACGCCGTCCGTCCTCGGCCAGCTGGTCGCCCTCTACGAGCACAAGG
>NZ_WWIQ01000001.1:267450-281111 GCF_009862985.1 Streptomyces sp. SID5464
CGTCGAGCCCGCGCTGACCGAAGGCGCCGAGGTCGAGGGCCTGGACCCCTCCACCAAGGCCCTGGTCGCCACGTACCGGGAGCTGCGCGGCCGGCAGTGACGACCCGCCGGGCGGGAAGCGGGCGGCAGCACGCCTGCTTCCCGCGGGCCGGGCATCCGGAGTCCGTCAGGCGACCGCGCTCAGCGTGTCCGCCAGCCGGCGGCGGGCGGCCCGGGCCGCGGGTACGGCCGCCAGTGCGGCAGCGCAGAGCACCGCCGCCGCCCCGAGCAGCAGCATCAGCGGGGCGGACGGGCCCTGGGCGATCCCGGCGCCGATGCCGCTGGAGCGGCCCTGGGCGTCGATCAGCCAGTGGGCGAGCGGCAGGCCCAGGGCGGTGGCGGCGAGCACGGCCGCCAGTGCCGTGCAGCCGGTGGCCGTGACCGTGATGGCCGTGATCTGCCGGGGGGACAGGCCGATGGCCTTCAGCGCGAGCAGGTCCCGTTCGCCCTCGCGGACTGTACCGCCGATCGCGGTCAGCAGCTCGATGAGCCCGATGAGGGCGAGGACGGCGATCAGCCCGGCGACGACGGCGCGCAGTGGGGAGAGCCCGTCGGCGGGGTTGGTCACGGTGTGCACGTCCAGGTGCCCGCGCCCGGCCGTGGCCAGCCGGTCGGCGACCTCCCCCGGGTCGGCACCGGGTTCCAGGCGCAGCTCGTAGAGGGTCGGGCGGAGCCTGGGATCGTTCGCGCGGAGGGTGTCGAGGGACGTGGAGATGATCCGGCCGGCGTTCTCCGGCTCGATGCTGCGGCCCACGATGTGCAGGATCTGCGGCTGGTCGCCGACGGTCATCCGCACCCAGTCGCCGACGCGCACGTCCAGCAGGTCCAGCAGCCCCTGCCCGGCCACGGCCTCGTCGGCGCCGCGCGCGGGGCGGCCCTCGGCGAGGGTGTACGGGTAGGGGTCCCGGTCGGTGCCGAGGCCCCGCAGGGCGATGGTCGCCGTCTGGCCCGGGACCAGGGCGGCCGTCTCGACGCCGGGGTAGGCGGCGGCCACCTGCGGGTCGCGTTCCAGGAGGGCGCGGGCCTGCCGCTCGTTCAGGCCGGTGTCGGCGCGGACGCTGAGGGCGGTCGGCAGGCCGATCTGTTCGGGCGTGCTGTGGAAGCGGTCGATGGTGGTCCACGCGCTCATCGCCACGACGATCAGCAGCAGCGGCAGGGTGAGGCGGGCGACGGTGGCGAGGGACCGGGGGCGGCGCGTGAACGCCTTGTGCCAGCCCAGCACCAGCGCGGGCGGAACCCGCGCCCCGAGGGCGCGGCGCGCCAGGTCTGAGAGCTGCCCGGTCCGGGGAGCCGCCGGACGCAGCCCGAGGACCCGGCGCAGCCCGCCGGCCACCCACCCGCCAGGCGCACCGGCCGCGGTCTGCGGACCGAGGGCCCCACCCGTCGCGCCGGTCGGCCGTCCGTCCGGCGCAGCCTCCGTGGCCTGCGGTCCGGAGGGCTGGCCCGTTGTCCCTATCAGCCGTCCGCTTGTCCCTATCAGCCGTCCGCCAGGCGTGCCCTCCGTGGGCTGCGGACCGAGGGCTCGGCTCGTCGCCCCGGTCGGCCGTCCGCCAGACAAAGCCTCCGCGGGTAGCGGTCCGGGGGCCGGGTCCGTCGTTCCGGCCGGCCGTCCGTCAGGCGTGCCCTCCGTGGGCTGCGGACCGAGGGCTCGGCCCGTCGTTCCGGTCGGTCGGCCGCCGAGCGTCGTCGCGGGGCGCTGCACCGGCACCGGTGGCACGCGGCCCGCCCGCCAGGCGGCCAGCCCGGTGGTCGCGCCGATGAACAGCACCGCACCCACCGGTATGACGAACAGCGCCACGGTGTGTCCGGGCAGCCCCTGCCACACGCCGACCGCGTCCCCGAGCCGTCCCGGGATCCGGCTGCCCAGGGCCTCGGCCAGCGCGGCGGCGACCACGGCACCCAGGAGCGCGTAGGCGAGGTGCTGGAGCAGGAAGATGCGGACCACCTGGCCGGGGGTGAAGCCGATCGCCTTCAGCACGGAGAGGTCCCGCAGATGGCCGCGGATACGCGTGCCGATCGCCCCGTGCACGGCCAGCCCGGCCGCGACCAGCGCGCCCAGCCCGAACAGGCCCAGCACCTGACCGAGCAGCCGGTTGTCGCCCTGGGCCTCGGCGCGGGCCTGCTGCCAGGTGGAGACCTCGCCGATCGCCCCGGCTCCCAGCACGGTGACGGCACGCTGGACGATGTAGGAGGTGTCGCCCGGGTCGGTCAGCCGTAGCCCGATCACCTGGCCGCCGGGGTCCGGCACGGCCGACGGCAGCGCCCAGACCAGGCCCGGCTGCTCACCGGGCCGGTAGCGCGGCTCGGCGCTGTCGGCGAGGCCCACGACGGTCAGTTCGCGGGCCGTGCCGGGCACGGTGAGGGTGTCGCCGGGCTCGGCCAGCAGCGCGCGGGCGAGGCGGCTCTCCAGGACCACACCGTTCGGGGTCGCGGGGTCCAGCCAGTGGCCGGAGACGAGCGGTGGGCGGCCGACGGACGGGCGCTCCGGAGTGCCGCGCAGTTCGACGGCGGCGCGGCTGCCGCGCGAGGAGACGGTGGTGGAGGCCGTGGGGTAGGGACCGGCGACGGAGTCGACGCCGTCCAGCGCGGCCAGCTTGCCGGTGTCGGCCGCGGTGTCGGTGTGCAGCCACACGTGCGCGCCGTGCGACTGTGTGAACACGCGCTGCCAGGGGTTGGTGGCGTACCCGAACAGGGCCGTGGCCAGCAGCAGGGAGGCGACGATGCCCGCGGTGGCGAGGACGAGGAACAGCGCCTCGCCGCGGTGCGTGCGCAGATCGGAGTGCGCCCAGCGCAGGGTGGCTCGCATACGGGTCAGCCCTTCCGGGGATCGTCGTACCCGCGCATGTCAGTCCTTCAGCTCCAGCACACCGGCTATGCCGGACCGGCGCGGCGGAGTGCCGCCGTCGAGTTCCGCGTCGTCGGCGATCCGGCCGTCGAAGAAGCTGATCACCCGGTCCGCGGCGCTCGCCAGCCGCGCGTCATGGGTGACCAGCAGGATCGTCTGGCCGCGCTGGTGGAAGCGGGACAGCAGCCGCATCACCTCGCGGGTGCCCTTGCTGTCGAGGCTGCCCGCGGGTTCGTCGGCCAGCAGCAGCGGGGGATGGTTGACGAGGGCCCGGGCCAGGGCGACGCGCTGCTGCTCACCGCCGGACAGCTCGCCCGGCATGCTGCGCTCCTTGCCCGTCAGGCCCAGCTCGGCCAGCAGCTGTTCCCGCTCGGCCCGCGCCTGCTTCGGGGAGGTCCCGGCGAGCAGGGCGGGCAGCTCCACGTTGTCGGCGACGGACAGGTTGGACACCAGGTTGAAGAACTGGAAGACGATGCCGATCCGCTTCCTGCGCTCCACCGCCCAGCGTGCCTCGCCGTAGGTGTCGGTGGACTCGCCGTCGAGCCAGATCCGGCCCGCGTCCGGCCGCTGGAGGCCGCCGAGCAGATGCAGCAGCGTCGACTTGCCGGCGCCGGACGGGCCGGTGATCGCCACGAACTCGCCGGGCCGTACGCACAGGTCGACCCCGCGCACGGCATGGGCGGGCGCGCCCTCGCCGTGGTGCGTCTTCACCAGCCCCTCGGCGCGCAGCACAGGAGCGGGACGGTCGTCGCTCACTCCGGTTCCTCCAGCTCTTCCTGGCACCGTTCCAGCCAGTCGAGGTCGGCTTGCAGGTGCAGCATCGCGCCCTCGATCAGCAGGTGGGCGATGCGGTTGTCGCGGTCTTCGGCGGCGGCCAGCTTCGACAGCTGCCGCATCGTGTTCAGGTACTGGCGCCGCTGCTGGTTGATCAGGGAGATCTGGTCGGCGAGTCCGCTCTGCGGAGCGAGCGCCAGCTTCATGAAGAACTCGTCCCGCACCCGCGGTTCGTCCTCGGGCTCCTCGAACCAGGCGCGCAGCGCCTCCCGCCCGGCGTCGGTGAGGTGGTAGACCTTTTTGTTGGGCCGGCTGGACTGCGCCACGTCCTCGCCCTCGATCAGTCCCGACTTCTCGAGGCGGCCGAGGGTCACATAGATCTGGCCGACGTTCGGCTGAGGGTACGCGGAGCCCAGCAGTTGCTCAAGGTCCTGCTTGAGCTCGTAGCCGTGGGCGGGTCCGCGGGCGAGGAGTGCCAGGAGGGGCAGGCGCACGCGTGCAGTCCTCCTGTCCGGTCCAATGTGCTCCAGGCCCTAGTATCGCCCATACCTAACAGGTATACATGGCCTCTGTTCCGGGCAAGGGTGCCCGTCGCCGGTGTACAGGGAGGAACCTATGCGGTGGATCCATGCCGCGGGTAGGGGCCTTCTCGTTCTCGTCGTGGTCCTGACCGGTTATGTTGCCGCCGGCGCACAGGCGGGCGAGCCCGCCGGAGACGGCCGCGGACCGCTCACGCTCGCGACCGCCGGCGACCTCACCGGCTACCTCGGCCCCCTGCTGGAGGGCTGGAACCGCACCCACCCCGGCGAAAAGGTGACCCTCGTCGAGCTGCCGGACTCCGCCGACGAGACCCAGGCCCAGATGGCCACCGACCTGCGCGACGGCGACCGCAGCCGGTTCGACGTGCTCAACATCGACGTCAACTGGACCTCGGAGTTCGCCGCGGCGGGCTGGATCAGGCCGCTGCCGCGCGACCGATTCCCGCTGCAGACCTTCCTCCCGCCGGTCGTGGACACGGCGACCTACGACGGACAGCTGTACGCGGTCCCGTACGTCACCAACGCCGGTCTGCTCCTCTACCGCAAGGACGTCCTCGCGAAGGAGGGCGTCGAGCCGCCGCGCACCTGGGCGGAGCTGGAGCGGTACGCGAAGACCATCGCCCCGAAGTACGGCCTGGACGGCTACGCCGGGCAGTTCCTGCCGTACGAGGGCCTCACGGTCAACGCGGCAGAGGCCGTCTACTCGGCGGGCGGCTCGATCCTCGGCGACGAGGGGGAGCGCGTCACCGTCGACTCGGCGGCGGCCCGTGAGGGCATCGGATTCCTGGCGCGCGGGGTGCGCGAGGGCTGGATCCCGAAGGAAGCCCTCACCTACAAGGAGGAGGAGTCCAAGCAGGCCTTCCAGGACGGCCGGCTGCTCTTCCTGCGGAACTGGCCGTACGCCTATGTCGGCGCCTCCGCGCCGGGTTCCGCGGTCGCCGGGAAGGTCGGCGCCGTACCGCTGCCGGGACCGGACGGGCCGGGGACGAGTGTCCTCGGCGGCTCCAACCTGGCCGTCAGCGCGCACGCGCGGCATCCCGACTCGGCCGCCCGCCTGATCGCGTACCTCACCAGCGAGCGCGTCCAGCGCCAGGTCCTCACACGCGGCGCGCTGCCGCCCGTCCGGGCCGATCTCTACGAGGACCCCGCGCTCATCCGCAGGTTCCCCTACCTGCCGACCCTGCGCGAGAGCGTGCGCACGGCAGCACCGCGCCCCAAGAGCCCGCGCTACGACCAGGTCAGCCTGGTCGTGCAGGCGGTCGTGCACGACGCGATGGCCGGGCACGAGACGCCCGCGGCGGCGGTGCGCCGGCTGGCCCGCGAGCTCGCCGTCATCTCGCGTCGCTAGCGCTTCTAGTTACTTGTTAGGTAACGCGGACGTCTCATCTGGCTGAGATATGTCCGATAGATTCAGGATTACACCATCTCAACGCCGCGGTAGCTTCCGCCTTTTCATTGACACCCTCTCGACACGCCTACTTAACATGCATGCATAACCGCTGCCCTCCTCAGAGACAGGTCGATGGGTTGAACAGGCACCACTGGTGGCGTGACGCAGTGATCTATCAGGTGTACGTCCGCAGCTTCCTGGACAGCACCGGCGACGGCATCGGCGATCTCGCCGGAGTCCGGGCCGGACTGCCCTACCTGAAGAAGCTCGGCGTCGACGGGATCTGGCTGAGCCCCTTCTATCCCTCGCCGCAGCACGACCACGGCTACGACGTGGCCGACTACTGCGACGTCGACCCGCTCTTCGGCGACCTCGACGAGTTCGACCTGCTGGTCGGGGCCGCGCGGCGGCTCGGCATCAAGGTGCTGCTCGACATCGTCCCGAACCACTGCTCCAGCGAGCACCCCTGGTTCCGCGAGGCGCTCGCGGCCCCGCCCGGCAGCCCGGCCCGCGCCCGCTTCCACTTCGCCGACGGCCGTGGCCCGGACGACGCCGAGCCGCCCAACAACTGGCACTCCATGTTCGGCGGCCCCGCCTGGAGCCGGGTGACCGAGCCGGACGGCCGGCCCGGCCAGTGGTACCTGCACATGTTCGCGCCCGAGCAGCCCGACTGGAACTGGCGCAACCCGGAGATCGCCGCCGAGTTCGAGCGGATCCTCCGCTTCTGGCTGGGCCGGGGCATCGACGGCTTCCGCATCGACGTCGCCGCCGGTCTCTTCAAGCACCCGGAGCTGCCCGACTCCGACGACCCGGAGGCCGACGCCCGCACCCGCGACTCGGTCAACCCGCTCGCCTGGAACCAGCCCGAGGTCCACGACGTGTGGCGCCGCTGGCGCTCCATATGCGAGGAGTACACCGAGCGCGACGGCTGCGAACGCCTGCTCGTCGGCGAGGTCTCCGTGCCGACCGCCCGCGAGCACGCGCAGTACGTCCGCCCCGACGAGCTGCACCAGGCCTTCTTCTTCGACCTGCTGAGCGCGCCCTGGGACCCGGACGCCTTCCAGAAGGTCATCTCCGAGGCCATGCAGGACATCGCCGGCACCGGCTCGACCGTCACCTGGGTCCTCAACAACCACGACCAGGTCCGCACCGTCACCCGCTACGGCGAACCCGCCACCGAGGGCAGCGGGCTCGGCGCGGCCCGGGCCAGGGCCGCCGCGCTGCTGATGCTGGCGCTGCCCGGCGCCGCGTACATCTACCAGGGCGAGGAGCTCGGCCTGCCCGAGGTCGTGGACCTGCCCGACGACGTGCTCACCGACCCGATCTTCCGCCGCACCGGCAGCCGGGCCCGCATCCGCGACGGCTGCCGGGTGCCGCTGCCCTGGTCGGGGCAGGCCTCGCCGTTCGGCTTCACCTCCGGCGAGGAGAGCGCCAAGCCGTGGCTGCCGCAGCCCGAGTACTTCGCCGAGTACGCCACCGACCGGGCCCTCGCCGACACCCGCTCCTTCTGGCACCTGTACCGCGACGGCCTCCAACTGCGTGCCGCCCTGCCCCAGTTGGGCGAGGGCACGCTGCGCTGGCTGGACTCCCCGCCCGGGGTCCTGGCCTTCGAACGCGGCGACGACCTGGTGTGCGCCGTGAACTTCGGTACGGCCCCCACGCCCGCGCCGGTCTCCGGCACCCCACTGCTCGCCAGCGGCCCCTGCCCGCCCGGAGTCCTCTCCGGCTCGACGGCCGCCTGGTGGATCCGTTCCTGAACGCCCCGCAAGTCAACTCCCCGAAGGGACATCAACGATGATGCGACGACGTACCACCCTGCTCACCGGCTGCACCGCCCTCGTCCTGGCACTCGGCGCGACCGCATGCGGCGGCGGACCCGTCACGGCCGGCGGCGGCGACAAGGCGCTCAGCGGCCAGACGATCACCGTGGCCGGTGTCTGGTCCGGCACCGAGCAGAAGAACTTCCAGAAGGTCCTGGACGCCTTCACCGAGAAGACCGGCGCCAAGACGCAGTTCACGTCCACAGGCGACAACGTCTCCACCGTCGTCGGCAGCAAGATCGAGGGCGGCAACGCCCCCGACGTCGTGATGGTCCCGCAGGTCGGCGTGCTCAAGCAGTTCGCGCAGAAGGGCTGGCTCAAGCCGCTGTCGAAGAAGACCGAGCAGTCCGTGGACGCCGACTACGCCCCCGTCTGGAAGAAGTACGGCAGCGTCGACGGCACCCTCTACGGCCTCTACTTCAAGGCCGCCCACAAGTCGACCGTCTGGTACAGCCCCGACGCCCTCGCCCAGGCCGGGGTGAAGCCCCCGAAGACCTACGACGAGATGCTCAAGGCCGGGCAGACGGTGTCCGACTCCGGTCTCGCCGCGTTCTCCGTCGCCGGGCAGGACGGCTGGACCCTCACCGACTGGTTCGAGAACGTCTACCTCTCCCAGGCCGGCCCCGAGAAGTACGACGCCCTCGCCGCGCACAAGCTGAAGTGGACCGACGCGTCGGTCGTCGACGCCCTCACCACGCTCGGCAAGCTCTTCAAGGACAAGCAGCTCATCGCGGGCGGCCAGAAGGGCGCCCTGAACACCGACTTCCCCGGCTCGGTGGAGAAGGTGTTCGGTCCGAAGCCCGAGGCCGGCATGGTCTACGAGGGCGACTTCGTCGCCGGTGTCGCCAAGGACCAGTTCGGCAAGAAGGTCGGCGAGGACGCGAACTTCTTCCCGTTCCCGGCGGTCGGCGGCGGCGAGGCACCGGTCGTCAGCGGCGGTGACGCGGCCGTCGTCCTCAAGGACGGCAAGAACCAGAAGGCCGCCCAGGCCCTCCTGGAGTTCCTGGCGACCCCGGAGGCCTCGGCCGTGTGGGCGGAGGCGGGCGGCTTCCTCTCCCCGAACAAGAAGCTCGACCTCGCCTCCTACGGCGACGACGTCACCCGCGCCACCGCCAAGTCCCTCGTCGAGGCCGGGGATTCCGTCCGCTTCGACATGTCCGACCAGGCCCCGGCGGCCTTCGGCGGCACGAAGGGCGCCGGCGAGTGGAAGCTGCTCCAGGACTTCCTGCGCGACCCGTCCGACCCGAAGGGCACCGCGGCGAAGCTGGAGGCCGCGGCGGCCAAGGCGTACCAGGACTGATCCGCCATGACAGCGACCCTCGTGAAAGAGACGAACCCCCCGCCGCCCGTCACGGCCGCCGACCGCACCCGGCGTCTGCGCCGGCGCGGGAAGATCGTGGCCCTGCTGTTCGTGCTGCCCGCGCTGCTGCTGCTCGGCGCGCTCGTCGTCTACCCCGTGCTGTTCAGCGTCGGCCGCAGTTTCTTCGACGCCTCGGGGACGACCTTCGTCGGCGGCGAGAACTACACCGAGATGTTCCGCGACCCGGCGACCCTCAAGGCCGTCCGCAACACGGCCATCTGGGTCGTCGTGGCACCGGCCCTGCTGACCGGCCTCGGACTGATCCTGGCCGTCCTGGTGGAGAAGGTCCGCTGGGCCACCGCCTTCAAGCTGCTGCTCTTCATGCCGATGGCGGTCTCCTTCCTCGCCGCCGGCATCATCTTCCGGCTCGCCTACGACGAGGACCCCGACAAGGGCGTCCTGAACGCCGCGGTCGTCTCCGTCCACGACGCCTTCAAGGGCGAGTCCTCCTACCCGACGGCCCGGGCGCGTGACGGGCAGGGCCTGACGAAGGAGAAGGACGGCTCGTACCGCACGAGTACGAGCGTGTCCCCGGGCGACGCCGTGACACTGGGCCTGGTCGGGGTGCTGCCCGGCGACCTGCCGGGCGGGACCGAGCCCGCGTACGCGGCGGCGGGACGCAAGGCCGCCCCCGGCGAACTGCGCGGCGTGGTCTACCTGGACTTCACGCCCGGCGGGGGAGGGGAGCAGGGCAAGGTCGACCGGCGGGAGAGCGGACTGCCGCAGATGAAGGTCGAGGCGGTACGCGACGGCAGGACGGCCGCCACGGCGACCACCGCCTCCGACGGCTCCTTCCGCTTCGCGGGCCTCGCACCGGGCTCCTACGAGGTGAGACTGCCGTCGTCCAACTTCGCCCCGCCCTACGAGGGCGTCTCCTGGCTCGGACCGGCGCTCGTCACACCGGCGATCATCGGGGCCTACCTGTGGATCTGGACCGGCTTCGCCATGGTGCTGATCGGGGCGGGCCTGTCGACGCTGCCGCGGGACGCGCTGGAGGCGGCGCGGATCGACGGCGCGAACGAGTGGCAGATCTTCCGGCGGATCACGGTCCCGCTGCTGGCTCCCGTCCTCACGGTCGTCTTCGTCACGCTGGTCATCAACGTGATGAAGGTCTTCGACCTCGTCTACATCATCGCGCCCGGACCGGTGCAGGAGGACGCGACCGTGCTCGCGACGCAGATGTGGCTGGTGTCGTTCGGCGGCGGCAACAACCAGGGACTCGGCAGCGCACTCGGGGTGCTGCTCCTGCTGCTGGTGGTTCCGGCCATGGTGTTCAACGTCCGCCGTTTCCGAAGGAGTCAACGATGAACGCGGTTCGGCGCGGGTTGGGCAACGGGGTCGTCCAGGCCTTCCTCGTGGTGGTGGGCCTGGTGTGGATGACGCCGCTGGCCGGGCTGTTCCTGTCCTCGCTGCGGTCCGCGGAGGACACGGCGAAGGGCGGCTGGTGGACGGTGTTCTCCAGCCCCGGGCAGCTGTCCTTCGACAACTACTCCTCGCTGCTGCAGAACGCGGGCATCACGCAGGCGTTCTGGAACACGGTGCTGATATCGGTGCCGACGACGGTGCTGGTCGTGGTGATCGCGGCGCTCGCCGGCTACGCGTTCGCGTGGCTGGACTTCCCCGGGCGGGAGGCGATCTTCCTGGTCGTGGTCGCGCTGCTGGTGGTGCCCGTGCAGATCGGCCTGCTGCCGGTCGCCAAACTCTTCGGGCAGCTCGGGTTGTTCGGCACGATCCCCGGTGTCGTGCTGTTCCACGTGGCCTACGGCCTGCCCTTCGCGGTGTTCCTGCTTCGGAACTACTTCGCCGAGATGCCGAAGGAGATGCTGGAGGCGGCCCGGATGGACGGGGGCAGCGAATGGCGCATCTTCACGCGGCTCGTGTTGCCCGTGGGGCGGCCGGCGATCGCCTCCCTGGCCATCTTCCAGTTCCTGTGGGTGTGGAACGACATGCTGGTGGCGCTGCTGTTCGCGGACAGTTCCTCGCAGCCACTGACGGTGGAACTCCAGTCGCAGATACGGCAGTTCGGCAGCAACATCGATGTCCTGGCGCCCGGGGCGTTCGTGTCCCTGGTCGTGCCTGTCGTCGTGTTCTTCGCGTTCCAGAGGCACTTTGTGCAGGGGGTCATGGCCGGGTCGGTCAAGTAGCCGCTGCCTGTTCGCGGTACCAGGGGGCTCCGCCCCCTGGATCCCCGCCTATGCCCACCCACCACCCGAAACTGCCCTTGAACGGGGCAACAGTGAGGCGAAGGACCGGGGTCCAGGGGGCGGAGCCCCCTGGTACCTCAGGCCGACGCCGGCGGATACAACGAACGCGGCAGTTGCGAAGCCGCCGCCGCGTCCAGCAGCCACAGCGTCCGGCTGCGACCGTACGCCCCCGCCGCCGGCGCCTGGATCTCGCCCGCGCCCGAGAGCGCGATCGCCGCGGCCTGGGCCTTGTCCTCGCCCGCGGCCAGGAGCCATACCTCCCGCGCCGCCCGAATCGCCGGCAACGTCAGCGTCACCCGCGTCGGCGGCGGCTTCGGCGCGCCGTGCACGCCGACCACCGTACGGTCGGTCTCCCGCACCGCCGGCAGCTCCGGGAACAGCGACGCGACGTGCGTGTCCGGGCCGACGCCCAGCATCAGCACGTCGAACGTGGGGACGGGCCCGTGGTTCTCAGGGCCCGCCGCCCGCGCCAGTTCCTCCGCGTACGCGGCCGCCGCCGCGTCCACGTCGTCGCCGTAGGGGCCGTCCGACGCGGGCATCGCGTGCACCCGCTTCGGGTCGAGCGGCACCGAGTCGAGCAGCGCCTCCCGCGCCTGCGTGACATTGCGCTCCGGGTCGCCCTCGGGCAGGAACCGCTCGTCACCCCACCAGAGGTCGAGCCGGCTCCAGTCGACGGCGTCCCGGGCGGGCGCCGCGGCCAGGGCGGCCAGCAGGCCGTTGCCGTTGCGGCCGCCCGTCAGGACCACGGACGCCGAACCCCGGGAGGCCTGCGCGTCCACGATCCTGGTGATCAGCCGGGCCGCCGCGGCCTGGGCCATCAGCTCCTTGTCGCGGTGGACGACCAGCTGCGGTGCCGTGCTCACTTCGTCGTCGCCTTCCGTACCGGTTCGAGCTTGGGCGGTTCCTGCTTCACCGGTGCCTGCGCCGTCGCCTGCGAAGCGGGTGCTTTCGCAGCCGCTTCAAGGGGGGCGGGGAGGGCGAGTCCTGCTCGCCCCTCACTTTTGGGCACCGGCCCGGAGGACGTCAGCCGGTCCACCCCGTACCGCAGCGCCGACGCGTACGTGTCGTCCGGGTCCAGCCGCCGCAGCTCCTCCGCGATCAGCTCGGCCGTGTCCCGGCGCTTGAGCGCCACCCCACGGTCGGGCTGGCCCTCGATGGACAGCGTCGCGAGGGACCCGTCGGCACGGTCCAGGGTGATCGCGCCGCAGTTGGTGTCCATGCGGACCGCCGTCAGACCGGGGCCGCCGGACAGCGAGCGCTTCACGGGGACGTCCAGCCGGTCCGCGAGCCACATCGCCAGCAGCTCGCAGCTCGGGTTGAACTCCTCGCCCTCCACCTCGACGGCCCTGACCTCGCAGGTGACCTGGTCGAGGGCCGCCGCCAGCATGGAACGCCAAGGCGTGATGCGGGTCCAGGACAGGTCCGTGTCGCCGGGGGTGTAGGTCCCGGACCGGGTGGCCAGGTCCCGGACCGGCTGCTCGGAGGCGTACGTGTCGGTGACCCGGCGCTGGGCGAGGGCCCCCAGGGGGTCCTTCGCCGGGTCGAGCGGCGCGTTCACCGGCCACCACACCACCACCGGGGCGTCCGGCAGCAGCAGCGGCAGCACCACCGACTGGGCGTGGTCCGCGACCTCGCCGTACAGCCGGAGCACCACCGTCTCGCCGGTGCCGGCGTCGGCGCCGACCCGGACCTCCGCGTCCAGGCGGGACTGCGTACGGTCGCGGGGCGAGCGGGAGACGCGCTTGATGACCACGAGCGTGCGCGAGGGGTGCTCGTGCGAGGCGTCGCTCGCGGCCTTCAGCGCGTCGTAGGCGTTCTCCTCGTCCGTCACGATGACCAGCGTGAGCACCATCCCGACCGCCGGGGTGCCGATCGCCCGGCGGCCCTGCACCAGCGCCTTGTTGATCTTGCTGGCCGTGGTGTCCGTGAGGTCTATCTTCATGGCCGGCGCCAGCTCCGTCCGTGTCGCTCGAGCATTTCGTCCGCCTCGACGGGCCCCCAGGTACCGGCCGGGTACTGGGCGGGCTTGCCGTTCGTGTCCCAGTACTCCTCGATCGGGTCGAGGATCTTCCAGGACAGCTCGACCTCCTCGGTACGCGGGAAGAGGTTCGAGTCTCCGAGGAGGACGTCCAGGATGAGACGCTCGTACGCCTCCGGGCTGGACTCCGTGAAGGACTCGCCGTACGCGAAGTCCATCGACACGTCCCGGATCTCCATCGACGTGCCGGGCACCTTCGAGCCGAAGCGGACCGTGACGCCCTCGTCCGGCTGGACGCGGATGACGATCGCGTTGGAGCCCAGCTCCTCGGTGGCCGTCGTGTCGAAGGGGGAGTGCGGGGCCCGCTGGAAGACGACCGCGATCTCCGTGACGCGGCGGCCCAGGCGCTTGCCGGTGCGCAGGTAGAAGGGGACGCCCGCCCAGCGGCGGTTGTCGATCTCCAGTTTGATCGCGGCGTAGGTGTCGGTCTTCGAGGAGGCGTCGATGCCGTCCTCCTCCAGATAGCCGCGCACCTTCGTGCCGCCCTGCCACCCGGCCGCGTACTGGGCGCGCACGGTGTCCCGGCCCATGTCCTTGGGCAGCTTCACGGCGCCGAGCACCTTGGTCTTCTCGGCGGCCAGCGCGTCCGCGTCGAAGGAGGCCGGTTCCTCCATGGCGGTGAGCGCCAGGAGCTGGAGCAGGTGGTTCTGGA
>NZ_WWIQ01000001.1:281228-283729 GCF_009862985.1 Streptomyces sp. SID5464
ACCAGGGACCGGTTCCAGATCGGCTCGAACATCGTGTTGGCGAAGCGCAGCGCCAGGATGTTCTGGACGGTCTCCTTGCCCAGGTAGTGGTCGATGCGGAAGACCTGGTCCGGGGCGAAGACCTCGTGGACGACCTTGTTGAGCTCCTCCGCCGACTTCAGGTCGTGCCCGAAGGGCTTCTCGATGACCGCGCGTCGCCAGGAGCCGCCCTTCTGTTCGGCCAGCCCGTGCTTCTTCAGCTGCTGGATGACCACCGGGAAGGACTTCGGCGGCACGGACAGGTAGAAGGCGAAGTTGCCGCCCGTGCCCTGCGCCTTGTCCAGCTCCTCGATCGTGGAGCGCAGCCGCTCGAACGCGTCGTCGTCGTCGAAGGTGCCCTGCACGAAGCGCATGCCCTGGATGAGCTGCTGCCAGACCTCTTCGCGGAAGGGCGTGCGGGCGTGCTCCTTGACCGCGTCGTGGACCTCCTGGGCGAAGTCCTCGTGCGCCCACTCGCGGCGCGCGAAGCCCACCAGCGAGAAGCCCGGCGGCAGCAGACCCCGGTTGGCGAGGTCGTACACGGCGGGCATGAGCTTCTTGCGGGACAGGTCGCCCGTGACGCCGAAGATGACCAGGCCCGACGGCCCCGCGATACGCGGGAGCCGTCGGTCCGCGGGGTCACGCAGCGGGTTGCTGCTCGACACCTGTTCAGCCCTCCGAAGGGGCGAGGCGCTGAAGCTCGGCCTCGGTCGACTTCAGCAGGTCGGTCCAGGACGCCTCGAACTTCTCGACGCCCTCGTCCTCCAGCAGCTGGACCACGTCGTCGTACTTGATCCCGAGCTGCTCGACCGCGTCGAGGTCGGCCCGGGCCTGCTCGTACGTGCCGGCGACGGTGTTGCCGGTGATCTCGCCGTGGTCCTCGGTGGCGTACAGGGTCGCCTCCGGCATGGTGTTCACCGTGTTCGGCGCGACCAGCTCGGTGACGTACATCGTGTCCTGGTACGCCTTGTCCTTCACGCCGGTGGAGGCCCACAGCGGACGCTGCTTGTTGGCGCCCTCACGCTCCAGCGCGTTCCAGCGGTCCGAGGAGAAGACCTCCTCGTAGGCCTGGTAGGCGAGACGGGCGTTGGCGATGGCGGCCTTGCCGCGCAGCGCCTTGGCCTCGTCGGTGCCCAGCGCGTCGATCCGCTTGTCGACCTCCGTGTCGACGCGCGAGACGAAGAAGGAGGCCACCGAGTGGATCTGGGACAGGTCCAGGCCCTTGGCCTTCGCCTTCTCCAGACCGGCCAGGTAGGCGTCCATCACCTCGCGGTAGCGCTCCAGCGAGAAGATCAGCGTGACGTTGACGCTGATGCCATTGCCGATCGTCTCGGTGATCGCCGGGATGCCCGCCTTGGTGGCCGGGATCTTGATGAGCGTGTTGGGCCGGTCCACCAGCCAGGCCAGCTGGCGGGCCTCGGCGACCGTCGCCTTGGTGTTGTGCGCGAGCCGCGGATCGACCTCGATCGAGACCCGGCCGTCCTGGCCGCCGGTGGCGTCGAAGACCGGGCGCAGGATGTCGGCGGCGTCGCGGACGTCCGCCGTGGTGATCATGCGGATGGCCTCTTCGACGGTGACCTTGCGGGCGGCGAGGTCGGAGAGCTGCTGGTCGTAGCCGTCGCCCTCGGAGATCGCCTTCTGGAAGATCGTCGGGTTGGTCGTGACGCCCACGACGTGCTGCTGGTCGAGCAGCTCGGCGAGGTTGCCGGACGTGATCCGCTTGCGCGACAGGTCGTCCAGCCAGATCGCGACGCCTTCCTCGGAGAGGCGCTTGAGTGCGTCTGTCATGGAAATTCCATCTCCTACGTGTCGTATATGAGCGTCAGCGCTGAGCTGCGGCGATCGATTCCCGCGCGGCGGCGGCAACGTTCTCGGCAGTGAAGCCGAACTCACGGAAAAGGACCTTGCCGTCGGCCGAAGCACCGAAGTGCTCCAGGGAAACGATGCGGCCGGCGTCCCCGACGTACTTGTGCCACGTCAGGCCGACCCCGGCCTCCACCGCGACACGAGCCTTGACGGACGGCGGCAGAACGCTGTCCCGGTACCCCTGGTCCTGCTGCTCGAACCACTCCACCGACGGCATGGACACCACACGGGTGGGCACGCCGGCGCCCTGGAGCTGCTCGCGCGCCTCGACGGCGACGTGCACCTCGGAGCCGGTGGCGATGAGGATGACCTCGGGCTCGCCGCCGTCGGCCTCGAACAGGACGTAGCCGCCCTTGGCGGCATCGTCGTTGGGCTCGTACGTCGGCACGCCCTGACGGGTCAGCGCCAGACCGTGCGGCTGGCCCTTGCCGAACTCCTTCGTCCAGCGACGGAGGATCTCGCGCCAGGCGATGGCGGTCTCGTTGGCGTCCGCCGGCCGCACGATGTTCAGGCCCGGGATGGCGCGCAGCGACGCCAGGTGCTCGACCGGCTGGTGGGTCGGGCCGTCCTCGCCCAGGCCGATGGAGTCGTGCGTCCACACGTACGTCACCGGCAGG
>NZ_WWIQ01000001.1:283847-305867 GCF_009862985.1 Streptomyces sp. SID5464
TGCATCAGCGCCGACAGCCGCACCGCGTTGCGCATGTAGTCGGAGAAGACCAGGAACGTGCCGCCGTAGATCCGGGTGTTGCCGTGCAGCGCGATGCCGTTCATCTCGGCGGCCATCGCGTGCTCGCGGATGCCGAAGTGGATCGTGCGGCCGTACGGGTCCGCCTCCGGCAGCGGGTTGTCCGCCGGGAGGAAGGAGCTGGTCTTGTCGATCGTGGTGTTGTTGGAGCCGGCCAGGTCGGCAGAGCCGCCCCACAGCTCCGGGATCACCGCGCCGAGCGCCTGGAGGACCTTGCCCGAGGCGGCACGCGTGGCCACGCCCTTGCCGACCTCGAAGACCGGGATCTTCTCCTCCCAGCCGGTGGGCAGCTCACCCTTGGCGACCCGGTCGTACTCCGCGGCGCGCTCGGGGTTGTTGTCCCGCCACTGCTGGTACGCCTTCTCCCACACCGCGCGGGCCGCCTGGCCCCGCTCCAGCGCCTTGCGGGTGTGCGTGATGACCTCGTCGGCCACCTCGAAGCTCTGCTCGGGGTCGAAGCCCAGCACCCGCTTGGTCGCGGCGACCTCGTCCTCGCCCAGCGCCGAGCCGTGCGCGGCCTCGGTGTTCTGCGCGTTCGGGGCCGGCCAGGCGATGATCGAGCGCATCGCGATGAACGACGGCTTGTCCGTGACGGTCTTGGCCTTCTGGATCGCCTCGTAGATCGCGGCGGGGTCCAGGTCGCCGTTCTCCTGCGGCTGCACCCGCTGCACGTGCCAGCCGTACGCCTCGTACCGCTTGACGGTGTCCTCGGACACGGCCGTCTCGGTGTCGCCCTCGATCGAGATGTGGTTGTCGTCCCACAGCAGGATCAGGTTGCCGAGCTTCTGGTGGCCCGCCAGGGACGAGGCCTCGGAGGAGATGCCCTCCTGGAGGCAGCCGTCACCGGCGATGCAGTAGATGAAGTGGTCGAAGGGCGATTCGCCCTCGGGGGCCTCCGGGTCGAACAGACCGCGCTCGTAGCGGGCGGCCATCGCCATGCCCACCGCGTTCGCGACACCCTGCCCGAGCGGGCCGGTCGTCGTCTCCACACCGGTCGTGTGCCCGTACTCGGGGTGGCCCGGGGTCTTCGATCCCCAGGTGCGGAAGGACTTCAGGTCGTCCAGCTCCAGGCCGAAACCGGCCAGGTACAGCTGGGTGTAGAGGGTCAGGGACGAGTGGCCGGCGGACAGCACGAAGCGGTCCCGCCCGACCCAGTCGGCATCCGCCGGGTCGTGCCGCATCACCTTCTGGAAGAGGGTGTAGGCGGCAGGCGCCAGGCTCATCGCCGTACCCGGATGGCCGTTACCGACCTTCTGTACGGCATCGGCGGCCAGGACACGCGCGGTGTCGACGGCCCGCTGGTCCAACTCGGTCCACTCGAGGTCTGTGGTGGTCGGCTTGGTGCTCACCCTGGGTCAGGGCTCCTCTCACAAGTCGGATGCCGGTGTATCGGGGCGCCCACCGGCCGCAGTCGAGCCTACCCCCGTGGGACGTGCGTTCTTTCGAGTCCGTCCAGAGTGCCGGGAGTCGTTTCGATCCGCCTCCTGACTGGGCCGTATCCCATTCGGCAAGTGAATACGGAGCCGCTCATCCGGGTGCTCAATCGAGCTTCCGCGCGCCCTTCGGAAGCCGCCCTCCAACACGACCCGACCCCCGCGAATGTCCGACTCTGGGCAACGTCTAAAGTGGCGTGGTACGCGCGAGCCTTTACCGGGACTTCACACGGGTGAGGCTTGCTGGGATGTCTCTGTAGGGGTGTGCGTGACGGCCGTTGAATCCCGTCCAGCGGGGATGATCGGGACGGACCAGAGCCCGGCCCACCGGCCGTTCGGGGCCCGTGTCAAGGCGTTCGTGGCTCTCACCAAGCCGCGGATCATCGAGCTGCTCCTGATCACCACCGTCCCGGTGATGTTCCTGGCGCAGCAGGGCGTGCCCGACCTGTCGCTGGTGCTGCTGACCTGCGTCGGCGGCTACATGTCCGCGGGCGGCGCCAACGCCCTCAACATGTACATCGACCGCGACATCGACGCCCTGATGGACCGCACCTCGCAGCGGCCGCTGGTCACCGGCATGGTCAGCCCGCGCGAGTGCCTCGCCTTCGGCATCACCCTCGCCGTCGCCTCGACGCTGCTGTTCGGCCTCACCGTGAACTGGCTGAGCGCCTGGCTCTCCCTCGGCGCGCTCCTCTTCTACGTGGTCGTCTACACGATGATCCTCAAGCGCCGTACCTCGCAGAACATCGTGTGGGGCGGCATCGCCGGCTGCCTGCCCGTACTGATCGGCTGGTCCTCGGTCACGAACTCCATGTCGTGGGCGCCGGTCATCCTGTTCCTCGTGATGTTCTTCTGGACGCCGCCGCACTACTGGCCGCTGTCCATGAAGGTCAAGGAGGACTACGCGCGCGTGGGCGTCCCGATGCTGCCCGTGGTCGCCTCCAACAAGGTGGTCGCGAAGCAGATCGTGATCTACAGCTGGGTCATGGTCGCCGTCTCGCTCCTGCTGCAGCCGCTCGGCTACACCGGGTGGTTCTACACGGCGGTCGCTCTGCTGGCGGGTGGCTTCTGGCTCTGGGAGGCGCACGGCCTGCAGAACCGCGCGAAGGCGGAGGTGACGGGCGCGAAGCTGAAGGAGATGCGCCTGTTCCACTGGTCGATCACCTATGTCTCGCTGCTGTTCGTGGCGGTCGCGGTCGACCCCTTCCTGCGCTGACACAGCGCTGACGTACGTCACAGGGCCCTGCTCTCGCCAGTCGATCTACTCGTGAGTAGCATCGCCACCATGGCAGACACGCAGCAGGTTGACCCGAAGGCCGAGCGCAAGGCGGCCAAGCTCGCCAAGCAGATCAGCTCCTTCTCCAAGGCCCACGGCGGCGCCGAGGGCCAGGTCGCCTACCTCGGCGAACGCGGCGCCCGCATCGTCCTCGTGGGCGAGGACGGCAACTGGGGCGACCTGGTCGCCCCCTCTCACGAGATCGCCGAGAAGGCCGTGGAGAAGTCCGGCATCACCACCCACGAGTCCTTCGACGGCGAGTTCGCGGCCAAGGTGAAGACGGGCCGCTACGAGTGGAGCCGTATGGCCGGTATCCAGGTAGGCGGCCCCAAGAACGACTGACCTGGTTCTGGGGGCGCGGGGAACTGCGCGAGCAACCACATGCGGTCTGCACCCGCCGTACGGCACCGGCCACCCACCCCGGGACCGCGACCTCACACCCGGTTCACCCGTTAGGACCCTTGAGAGCAACAGGGTCCACACCGGGAGGCCCGGATGATCGAAACGCCGTCACTGGTGGACCAGTACTGCCACGGAGTGCTGCGCACGGAGCTGGGCCTCGGCACCTTCGAGGCCCACCTCTCCCGCACGGAGGGCCCGCCCGCCCCCGGCACCACCCTCTTCGACACCCAGACCGGCTTCGCCGTGCGGCGCTGGTGCCCGCCCCTGCTCGGCCTGGAACCCCACTGCGCACCGGCCCGCTACCTGGCCCGCCGCCGCGAACTGGGTGTCCTGGAGTCCGCCCGCCGGCTCCTGCGCGGCAGCGGCATCACGACGTACCTGGTCGACACGGGCCTGCCCGGTGATCTGACCGAACCCGGCGAACTGGCCTCCGCTGGAGCCGCCGAGGCTCGCGAGATCGTCCGTCTGGAACTGCTCGCCGAGCAGGTCGCCGACACGTCCGGGACCGTCGAGTCCTTCCTCGCCAACCTCGCCGAGTCCGTGCACGCCGCCGCCGCGAACGCCGTCGCCTTCACCTCGGTCGCGGGCGTACGGCACGGCCTCGCGCTCGCGCCGGAGCCGCCGGGGCCGGGGGAGGTGCGGGGGGCCGTCGGACGCTGGCTCGCGGGGCGCGAGGTCGGCGGGGAGCTGAGCGACCCCGTACTGCTGCGGCACCTGCTGTGGAGCGCCGTCGCCTCCGGCCTGCCGCTCCAGCTGCACGCGGGGCTCGGCGCACCGGGTCTGCGGATCGACCGTACGGATCCGGTGCTGCTGACCGACTTCGTACGGGCCACGGCCGGGCTCGGCACGGACCTCGTCCTGCTGCACGGCTACCCGTACCACCGGCACGCCGCCCACCTGGCCGGGGTCTTCCCGCACGTCTACGTCGACTCCGGCGCCGCCCTGGTCCGCACCGGCGCCCGCGCCGCGACCGTCCTCGCGGAGATCCTGGAGCTGGCCCCCTTCGGCAAGATCCTCTTCTCCACCGGCGCACAGGGACTGCCGGAGCTGCACGTCGTCGGCGCCCGGCTGTTCCGCGAGGCGCTCGGCCGGGTTCTCGGCACCTGGGTCGCCGAGGGCGCGTGGTCCCTGGCCGACGCACAGCGCGTGGCGGGGATGCTGGCGTCGGGCAACGCGCGCCGGGTGTACGGGCTCGACTAGAGGTCCGCGAGCCGCGGGGCCGGGGGGACTTGCGGACCCTCCCTAGGCCTGGGCCAGGGTCGCCTCGGCGGCGGGGCCGGGGACGTCGGCCACCACCTGCGGCCGTTCGCGCAGCGACAGCACCACCCGCAGTACCCAGATCCACATCACGGCCGAGCCGAGCATGTGCAGGCCGACCAGGACCTCGGGCAGGTCCGTGAAGTACTGGACGTAGCCGATGACGCCCTGCGCGAGCAGGATCAGGAACAGTTCGCGGGTGCGGTGCAGCGGGGAGCGCGGCGCGTCGACCGCCTTGAGGACGAACCACAGGGCGAACGTCAGCGTCACCACGATCCACGCCAGCACGGCGTGCAGCTTGCTCACCGTCTCCCAGTCGACCGGCATCCGCTCGACCTCGCTGGAGTCGCCGGCGTGCGGGCCCGCGCCGGTGACCACCGTGCCGACCAGGATGAGCAGCACGGCGGCGGCGACCAGGAACCACACCAGCTGCTGCACGGCCTTGCCGACCAGCGGGCGCGGCGGGGCGTCGCCCTCACGGGTGCGCTGCCACATCACCGTGGCCACCGCGATGAGCGCGGACGTCGCCACGAAGTGCGCCGCGACCGTGTAGGGGTTGAGCCCGACCAGCACCACGATGCCGCCGAGCACCGCGTTGCTCATCACGATCCAGAACTGGGCCCAGCCCAGCCGGGTCAGGCTGCGCCGGTACGGCTTCTGGGAGCGCGCGGCGATGATCGCCCAGCCGACGGCGGCGCACAGCACGTACGTCAGCATGCGGTTGCCGAACTCGATGGCGCCGTGGAAGCCCATCTCGCTGGTGGCGGTGAGCGAGTCGTCGGTGCACTTGGGCCAGGTCGGGCAGCCGAGGCCCGAGCCGGTCAGCCGTACGGCTCCGCCGGTGACCACGATGAGCACCGACATGACGATGGCGGAGAGGGCCGCGCGCTGGACCGTCCGGGTTTCCGGGGTCCAGCGCTCGGCGATGAAGGCGAGCGGGTTGCGCAGGGCCGCCCTGGCGTCGGCGCGGGTCACTTTTGGCACGCGACCCATCGTAGGACGCCGCTTGTGCACGCTTTCACGAGGGTCCGTCATGGCCTTGCTCCCAGCGCTCATTCCCAGCGGAAGAGCCGTCCGGCCGCCGCCAGCCCGACGACCGCCCAGACGGCGAGGATCCCCAGCTCGGCCCAGGGCATCCCGGCCCCCTGCCGGAGCACGTCCCGCAGGCCGTCGGACAGGGCCGAGATGGGCAGCAGGCCCAGCACGTCCTGCGCGGCGGGGGGAAACTTGTCGAGCGGCACGATGACCCCACCGCCGACGAGCAGCAGCAGGAACACCAGGTTGGCGGCGGCGAGCGTCGCCTCGGCCTTCAGCGTCCCGGCCATCAGCAGGCCGAGGCCCGAGAAGGCCGCCGTACCGAGGACCAGGAGCAGCAGCACGGCGAACGGGTTGCCGTGCGGCGACCAGCCGAGCGCGAAGGCGATCACCGTCAGCAGGACCACCTGGAGCACCTCGGTGACCAGCACGGACAGTGTCTTCGCCGTCATCAGGCCCCAGCGCGGCAGGGGCGAGGAGGCGAGCCGCTTCAGCACGCCGTAGCGGCGCTCGAAGCCGGTCGCGATCGCCTGCCCGGTGAACGCGGTCGACATCACCGCGAGCGCGAGGATGCCGGGGGCCAGGAAGTCGACCGCCTCGCCGGCGCCCGTGTCGACGATGTCCACGGTGCTGAAGAGCACCAGGAGCAGGGTCGGGATGACGACGGTGAGCAGCAGTTGCTCGCCGTTGCGCAGCAGCATCTTCGTCTCGAGCGCGGCCTGGGCCGCGATCATGCGGGGCAGGGGCGCCGCGCCGGGCTTCGGCGTGTACATCCCGGTGCCGGTGGCGGTCACGAACGCAGCTCCTTGCCGGTCAGCTCGAGAAAGACGTCTTCGAGGGTGTGCCGCTCCACCGAGATCTTCTCCGGCATCACACCGTGCTGGGCGCACCAGGAGGTGACCGTCGCGAGCAGTTGCGGATCGACCTTGCCGGCGACCCGGTACGAACCCGGCGTCAGCTCGGCGGCCGAGCAGTCGGCGGGCAGGGCCTTCAGCAGCGATCCCACGTCCAGGCCGGGCCGGCCGCTGAAGCGGAGCGTGTTCTCGGCGCCGCCCCGGCACAGCTCCTCCGGGGAGCCCTGGGCGATGACCCGGCCCGCGTCGATGATCGCCACGTCGTCGGCGAGCTGCTCGGCCTCGTCCATGTAGTGGGTGGTGAGGATCACGGAGACGCCGTCGGCGCGCAGGTCCCGGACCAGGTCCCAGGTGGCGCGGCGGGCCTGCGGGTCGAGCCCGGCGGTCGGCTCGTCCAGGAACACCAGCTCGGGGCGGCCGACCACGGCCATCGCGAGGGCCAGCCGCTGCTGCTGCCCGCCCGACAGCCGCCGGTAGGTCGTACGGCCGCAGGAGCCGAGACCCAGGCGTTCGATGAGCGCGTCCACGTCGAGGGGGTGGGCGTGCAGCTTGGCGACATGGCGGAGCATCTCGTCGGCGCGGGAGCCCGAGTAGACGCCGCCGGACTGGAGCATCACGCCGATGCGGGGCCGCAGGTCCCGGGACTGTCCGACCGGGTCGAGGCCCAGGACGCGCACCGTGCCGGAGTCCGGCTTCCGGTACCCCTCGCAGGTCTCGACCGTGGTCGTCTTGCCCGCCCCGTTGGGGCCGAGCACGGCGGTCACACCCTCCCGGGCCACCAGGTCGAGCCCGTCCACCGCGGTCTTCGTGCCGTACCGCTTCACCAGGGCCTGGACCTGGACCACGGGCTCACTTCGCATGGGTCCAGAGTCTAGGTTCGTGCGCCGGGGCTCAGAGCGGCGGGTGCTGGAACTCCTCCTCACGGGGCCGGTGCACCGGCAGCCACCGCTCGGCGTAGGCGACCGCGTCGGCCAC
Source organism: Streptomyces sp. SID5464 (assembly GCF_009862985.1). Classification (NCBI taxonomy): domain Bacteria; kingdom Bacillati; phylum Actinomycetota; class Actinomycetes; order Kitasatosporales; family Streptomycetaceae; genus Streptomyces; species Streptomyces sp. SID5464. Next base: position 291,158 of record NZ_WWIQ01000001.1, read on the forward strand.
CGGGAACAGCCGCACCTCGGCCGCCCCGGCCTTTCCCCGTACGACGGGACGGTCCCGCTCGAAGTCGTAGCCCAGCTCGTCGAACCGGTCCGAGCTGATCGACACCTCCGTCACGGTCTCCCAGCCGTCGGGGCCCGGCCGGCCCACGGCGACGCGCGGGGACGGTATCCGGTACTCGGCGAGGTGGAAGCTGGTGCAGGAGGCGTAGCCGGCGCCGAGCAGCAGGACCCGGGCGCCCATGGCCTCCAGCTTCGCGAGCGGGCTGCGCTCGCCCAGCCGGCAGTCGGGCGCGTGGTCCTCGATCACCGCCGCCGCGCGCGGGCCGACCGCCGCGAACGAGGTCTGCGGATGGGCGCTGCGCAGCGCGCCGGGCCAGGTGCGCACGGTCTCCGGGACGACACCGACCCCGCGCGCGGGCGTGATCCGGGGGTCGTAGGCGGGCATCGTGGCGCGGATGGCCTCCCACCATTCCGGTGGCACGGGCGGGTTGCCCCACAGGACCGGGTCGGAGAGGTCGCCGGTCTGCGTCGGAACCACCAGCGTGCCCTCCGGGCCGAGCGCGTCGAGCAGTGCCTGCACCACCGCGACGGCTCCGCCGTTGACCCAGCCGAGGGAGCTGAGCGAGGAGTGCACGAGGAGGGTCTCGCCGGGGCGTACGCCCAGCTCGCACAGCTGCGCGCGCAGTGTGTCCCGGGTGACAAGAGGGCCGGTCGGAGGGGGTGTGGACATGGTTCGGGAGTGTCCCCGAAGCGGCTTCGGCATGCCACCGCTTTGATCGATCGGAGATCATTTCCGCAGGTCAGATTAGGTTCACCTAAGTGACGCAGGGCACCTCGGGGGTGGCCGGCCGCCGCTTGCCCGGTCCCGATGAATTACGCAACAATGGCGTTGTGAAAAACGTCGGCGAGGCTCGGGAGACCCCCACGGGGGCCCCTCAGGAGGAGCTCGCGACCGGGGAGCGGTCCACCCGCAACCGAGTCGCGCGGTCCATCCTGGACCACGGCCCGTCGACCGTCGCCGAACTCGCCGACCGGCTGGGCCTCACCCAGGCGGCCGTGCGCCGGCACCTCGACGCCCTCGCGGGCGACGGTGTCGTCGAGGCGCGCGAGCAGCGGGTCTACGGCGCGCGCACCCGCGGCCGGCCGGCCAAGGTGTTCGCCCTGACCGACTGCGGCCGGGACGCCTTCGACCAGTCGTACGACAAGCTGGCGGCGGACGCGCTGCGCTGGATCGCCGACCGCGAGGGCGGGAACGAGGCGATCGCCGCCTTCGCCCGCGCCAGGATCGCCGCGCAGGCGAGCGCGTACCGCGCGGCGGTCGAGACCGCGGCGCCCGAGCAGCGGACGGAAGCCCTGGCCAAGGCCCTGAGCGCCGACGGGTACGCTGCTACGGCGCGCAGTGCGCCCCACCCGCAGAAGGGTGAGCAGCTCTGCCAGCACCACTGCCCGGTCGCCCACGTCGCCGAGCAGTTCCCGCAGCTGTGCGAGGCGGAGACGGAATTTTTCGCCGAGCTGCTCGGTACACACGTACAGCGGCTCGCCACCATCGCGCACGGCGACGGCGTCTGCACGACGTTCATCCCCAAGATTTCCCACAACGCATCTGCAAGCACGGCCGGGAGGAACCCCGCATGACTCTCCCCACGGAGACTGCTCACCCTGAGCTCGAGGGCCTGGGCAAGTACGAATACGGCTGGGCCGACCGGGACGATGCCGGTGCGTCGGCGCGTCGCGGCCTGGGCGAGGACGTCGTCCGGGACATCTCCTCCAAGAAGAGCGAGCCGGAGTGGATGACCAAGCTCCGCCTCAAGGGCCTGCGCCTGTTCGAGAAGAAGCCCATGCCGAACTGGGGCTCGGACCTGTCGGGGATCGACTTCGACAACATCAAGTACTTCGTGCGCTCCACGGAGAAGCAGGCGGCCTCCTGGGAGGACCTGCCCGAGGACATCAAGAACACGTACGACAAGCTGGGCATCCCCGAGGCCGAGAAGAACCGCCTCGTCGCCGGTGTCGCCGCGCAGTACGAGTCGGAGGTCGTCTACCACCAGATCCGCGAGGACCTGGAGGAGCAGGGCGTCATCTTCCTCGACACCGACACGGCCCTGAAGGAGCACCCGGAGCTCTTCAAGGAGTACTTCGGCACGGTCATCCCGGCCGGTGACAACAAGTTCGCCGCGCTGAACACCGCCGTGTGGTCCGGCGGCTCCTTCATCTACGTGCCGAAGGGCGTGCACGTGGAGATTCCGCTGCAGGCCTACTTCCGCATCAACACGGAGAACATGGGCCAGTTCGAGCGGACCCTGATCATCGTCGACGAGGGTGCCTACGTGCACTACGTCGAGGGCTGCACCGCCCCGATCTACAAGTCGGACTCGCTGCACTCCGCGGTCGTCGAGATCATCGTCAAGAAGAACGCCCGCTGCCGCTACACGACCATCCAGAACTGGTCGAACAACGTCTACAACCTGGTCACCAAGCGCGCCGTGGCCTACGAGGGCGCGACCATGGAGTGGGTCGACGGCAACATCGGCTCCAAGGTGACGATGAAGTACCCGGCCGTCTACCTGATGGGCGAGCACGCCAAGGGCGAGACGCTGTCCATCGCCTTCGCCGGCGAGGGCCAGCACCAGGACGCGGGCGCCAAGATGGTCCACATGGCGCCGAACACGTCGTCCAACATCGTGTCGAAGTCCGTCGCGCGCGGTGGCGGCCGTACGTCCTACCGCGGTCTCATCGAGATCGGCGAGGGCGCCCCGGGCTCCAAGTCGAACGTGCTCTGTGACGCGCTGCTGGTCGACACGATCTCCCGCTCGGACACCTACCCCTACGTGGACGTCCGCGAGGACGACGTGTCCATGGGCCACGAGGCCACCGTCTCCAAGGTCTCCGAGGACCAGCTCTTCTACCTGATGAGCCGCGGCCTGAGCGAGGACGAGGCCATGGCGATGATCGTGCGCGGCTTCGTCGAGCCCATCGCCAAGGAGCTCCCCATGGAGTACGCGCTGGAGCTCAACCGGCTGATCGAGCTGCAGATGGAAGGCGCGGTCGGCTGACCCCCGCCCGCAGTCCCATCACGCCCCCTTACGCAACGGAAAGCGAGCACTACGACAGCCATGGCTGAGGCTCAGAACATCCCGGTGGGCTCGACCACCACCGGCTCGATCGCGGTGGCGGCCGAGTCGACCGTCGCCACCCGCATGAGCGCGCCCCCCTCCTTCGACGTGGCGGACTTCCCCGTTCCGCACGGCCGTGAGGAGGAGTGGCGGTTCACCCCGCTGGAGCGCCTGCGCGGGCTGCACGACGGCACCGCCGTGGCCGACGGCAACGGTGTGAAGGTCGACGTCCAGGCCCCCGAGGGCGTCACCGTCGAGGCCGTCGGCCGCGACGACGCGCGGCTCGGCAAGGCGGGCACCCCGGTGGACCGGGTCGCCGCCCAGGCCTACTCCGCCTTCGAGAAGGCCTCGGTCGTGACCGTCCCCAAGGAGACCGTCCTCACCGAGCCGATCCGCATCGCGGTGCACGGCGAGGGCGGCACCGCCTTCGGCCACCAGGTGATCGAGCTGGGCGCCTTCGCCGAGGCCGTCGTGGTCATCGACCACACCGGTGACGCGGTGCTCGCCGCCAACGTCGACTACCTCCTGGGCGACGGTGCCAAGCTGACCGTCGTCTCCGTCCAGGACTGGGACGACAAGGCCGTGCACGTCGCGCAGCACAACGCGCTCGTCGGCCGTGACGCCTCCTTCAAGTCCGTCGTCGTCACCTTCGGCGGCGACGTCGTCCGGCTGCACCCCCGCGTGCAGTACGCCGGCCCCGGCGGCGAGGCCGAGCTGTTCGGCCTCTACTTCACCGACGAGGGCCAGCACCAGGAGCACCGCCTCCTCGTCGACCACAACGTCCCGCACTGCAAGTCGAACGCCGTCTACAAGGGCGCGCTCCAAGGCGAAGACGCGCACGCGGTGTGGATCGGCGACGTGCTCATCGAGGCCGCGGCCGAGGGCACGGACACGTACGAGATGAACCGCAACCTGGTCCTCACGGACGGGGCCCGCGTGGACTCCGTACCGAACCTCGAGATCGAGACCGGCGAGATCGTCGGCGCCGGCCACGCCTCGGCCACCGGCCGCTTCGACGACGAGCAGCTCTTCTACCTCATGGCCCGCGGCATCCCGGAGCACGAGGCCCGCCGTCTGGTGGTCCGCGGCTTCTTCGCCGAGCTGGTCCAGCAGATCGGCCTCCCGGACATCGAGGAGCGCCTGATCGCCAAGATCGAGGAGGAGCTGGAGGCGGCGGTCGCATGACCTTCGTACGCGCCTGCGGACTGGGCGAGCTGGAGGAGGACACCCCGAAGCGGGTGGAACTCGACGGCACGCCCGTGTCCATCGTGCAGACCGAGGGCGAGGTGTTCGCCGTCTACGACATCTGCTCGCACGCGAACGTCTCCCTGTCGGAGGGCGAGGTCGACGACTGTCACATCGAGTGCTGGCTGCACGGCTCGCGCTTCGATCTCCGCTCCGGCAAGCCCGACGCCCTTCCCGCGACGCGCCCCGTCCCCGTATACCCCGTAAAGATCGAAGGGGACGATGTGCTCGTCTCCCTCACCCAGGAGTCCTGAGGCACCCATGGCTACGCTTGAAATCCGAGACCTGCACGTCACCGTCGAGGTCGAGAACGGCACGAAGGAAATCCTCAAGGGTGTCGACCTCACCGTGAAGCAGGGCGAGACGCACGCCATCATGGGCCCCAACGGCTCGGGCAAGTCGACCCTCGCCTACTCCCTCGCGGGACACCCGAAGTACACCATCACCGGCGGCACCGTCACCCTCGACGGCGAGGACGTCCTGGAGATGTCCGTCGACGAGCGGGCCCGCGCCGGTCTGTTCCTCGCGATGCAGTACCCGGTCGAGGTCCCGGGTGTGTCCGTGTCGAACTTCCTGCGCACCTCCGCGACCGCCATCCGCGGCGAGGCCCCCAAGCTGCGCACCTGGGTGAAGGAGGTCAAGGAGGCCATGGAGCGCCTCAACATGGACCCCGCCTTCGCCGAGCGCAACGTCAACGAGGGCTTCTCCGGCGGTGAGAAGAAGCGCCACGAGATCCTCCAGCTGGAGCTGCTCAAGCCGAAGATCGCGGTCCTCGACGAGACCGACTCCGGCCTGGACGTCGACGCCCTGCGCGTCGTGTCGGAGGGTGTGAACCGCGTCCGCGAGACGGGCGAGGTCGGCACCCTGCTGATCACGCACTACACGCGCATCCTCCGCTACATCAAGCCCGACCACGTGCACGTCTTCTCCGGCGGCCGGATCGTCGAGTCCGGCGGTGCCGAGCTCGCCGACAAGCTGGAGGAAGAGGGCTACGAGGCATACACGAAGGGTGGCGCATCAGCGTGACACAGCTGCCGGGCCTCCTCGACACCGAGGCGATCCGCAAGGACTTCCCGATCCTGGACCGGCAGGTCCACGACGGTCAGAAGCTCGTGTACCTGGACAACGCGGCGACCAGCCAGAAGCCGCGCCAGGTGCTGGACGCACTCAGTGAGTACTACGAGCGCTACAACGCCAACGTCCACCGCGGTGTGCATGTGCTCGCCGAGGAGGCCACGGCGCTGTACGAGGGCGCGCGCGACAAGGTCGCGGAGTTCGTCAACGCGCCCTCGCGGGACGAGGTGATCTTCACGAAGAACGCCTCCGAGTCGCTCAACCTCGTGGCGAACATGCTGGGCTGGGCCGACGAGCCCTACCGCGTGGACTCCGAGACCGAGATCGTCATCACGGAAATGGAGCACCACTCCAACATCGTGCCGTGGCAGCTGCTCGCGCAGCGCACGGGTGCGAAGCTGAAGTGGTTCGGCCTGACCGACGACGGCCGGCTGGACCTGTCCAACATCGACGAGGTCATCACGGAGAAGACGAAGATCGTCTCCTTCGTGCTGGTCTCCAACATCCTGGGCACCCAGAACCCGGTCGAGGCGATCGTGCGCCGCGCCCAGGAGGTCGGTGCGCTGGTCTGCATCGACGCCTCGCAGGCCGCGCCCCACATGCCGCTGGACGTGCAGGCCCTCCAGGCCGACTTCGTGGCCTTCACCGGCCACAAGATGTGCGGCCCGACCGGCATCGGCGTCCTCTGGGGCCGCCAGGAGCTGCTGGAGGACCTGCCCCCGTTCCTCGGCGGCGGCGAGATGATCGAGACGGTGTCGATGCACTCCTCGACCTACGCCCCGGCGCCCCACAAGTTCGAGGCGGGCACGCCCCCGGTCGCCCAGGCGGTCGGTCTCGGCGCGGCGATCGACTACCTCAACTCGATCGGCATGGACAAGATCCTCGCCCACGAGCACGCACTCACCGAGTACGCGGTGAAGCGGCTGCTGGAGGTCCCGGACCTGCGCATCATCGGCCCGACCACGGCCGAGGAGCGCGGAGCGGCGATCTCCTTCACCCTCGGGGACATCCACCCGCACGACGTGGGCCAGGTCCTCGACGAGCAGGGCATCGCGGTCCGGGTCGGCCACCACTGCGCGCGGCCGGTCTGCCTGCGGTACGGAATTCCTGCGACCACGCGAGCGTCGTTCTATCTGTACTCCACGCCGGCCGAGATCGACGCGCTGGTCGACGGCCTGGAGCACGTACGGAACTTCTTCGGCTGAAGGGCGTGCTGAACGGTGAAACTGGACTCCATGTACCAGGAAGTCATCCTGGACCACTACAAGAACCCGCACGGGCGGGGCTTGCGGGATGGCGACGCCGAGGTGCACCACGTCAACCCGACGTGCGGTGACGAGATCACGCTGCGCGTGAAGTACGACGGAACGAAGATCGAGGACGTCTCGTACGAGGGCCAGGGCTGCTCGATCAGCCAGGCCTCGGCCTCCGTACTGAACGAACTCCTCGTCGGCAAGGAGTTCTCCGACGCGCGGAAGATCCAGGAGACCTTCCTGGAGCTGATGCAGTCCAAGGGGAAGCTCGTGCCCGACGACGCGATGGAGGACATCCTGGAGGACGCGGTCGCGTTCGCCGGGGTGTCCAAGTACCCGGCCCGGGTCAAGTGCGCCCTGCTGAGCTGGATGGCCTGGAAGGACGCGACGGCCCAGGTGCTGGGCGGAGCCGACGCCGAGAAGGAGACGACGGCATGAGCGAGACCGTGGAGATGAAGCCGGCTTCGGAGGAGGAACTCCGCGAGGCCCTGATGGACGTCGTCGACCCCGAACTGGGCATCGACGTCGTCAACCTCGGCCTGATCTACGGCATTCACGTCGACGAGTCGAACATCGCGACCGTCGACATGACCCTGACCTCCGCGGCCTGCCCGCTGACGGACGTCATCGAGGACCAGGCCAAGTCCGCCACGGACGGCCTCGTCAACGAGCTGCGCATCAACTGGGTCTGGATGCCGCCGTGGGGCCCCGACAAGATCACGGACGACGGACGCGAGCAGCTTCGGGCGCTTGGGTTCAACGTCTGAGATTCACCGGCTGACGAAGGGGCGGCACCCTCCCGGGGTGCCGCCCCTTCGCATGCTCAGTCCAGCCCGGCCACCAGCCGGAACGCCGAGTCCGCGCGGTACAGGGTGCTGTGTTCGTACGGTTCGAGGCGGAGCTGGAAGTTGCGGTGGCGCAGGAAGCGGCCCGGGTAGTTCACCGACTCCAGCATGACCGCGCCGGGGTGGGAGGCGGGGCGTGGGCAGAAGGTGGCGTCCTTGCGGAACAGGGCGGAGCCGTCGTTGCCGTCCTTGACCAGGACGAAGCTGCGGTGGCGCAGGTAGCGGCCGTCCGCCGTGGCGAAGGAGTAGCAGGAGGGGTCGGCGAGACCGGCGACGCGCTGGAAGGTGGCGTCCTGCCGTTGCTCGGATCCGGAACCGATCTGGTCCAGGCGCACGGAGCCGTCGCGCACGCGCCAGTAGCGGTCGGGGTAGTTGACCGAGCGTATGGAGGTGCCGTTCGAGCGCGGGGGCTTCGGGTGCTTCGACGACGTGGGGGGCGCCGGTGCCTTCGGGGCCTTCTCCTGCGGCTTCGGCTTCGGGGCGGCGCTGGTCGGTGCGCTCGTGGTGGGGGTGGGGGACGGGTGCCCCCGGTCCGCGCCCGGCGATCCCGAGCCGCTCTTGGAGGGGGTCGCGAACGAGATCAGGCCTCCCGGGGCCGAGCTGCCGAGTGTGGTCGGCTCCGCCGCCTCGGGCGTGGCCTCGCGGGATTCGTTATCCATCACGGTGACGGCCGTGACGCACGCGCTGACCGTGGCCAGGGCGAGGGCGCCCGCCAGCCAGAGCCGTCGCGTTCCCGGCGCCCGGGTGGTGTCCGGGGCCCAGCCGCTCTCCCACGGGCGGTCCTGGGGGGGCCGGGACTTGTTTTCTGCCATGCGCTGTTCCTCCGCGGGCACCCTTGACGGCGGCGCAGTTGTGGTGGCCCGGTGTGTGATCGGTGGACACCGTAGTGGACGCCTGGGACACCTGGGGCGCGTTTTGTGAGAGCGGTTTCTCACCGATATCCGGGACCACTCGCCGGACCCTTCTTGTGTACGGGCGTACAGATGGTGTGTACGCTCGTACACATGGGTTATCTGCTGCTGGCCGGCGCCATCGCCGCCGAAGTGGGCGCGACCACCGCCATGAAGTACAGCGACGGGTTCAGCAGGCTCACGCCCTCGCTGCTCACGCTCCTCGGCTACCTCCTCTCCTTCGGGCTGCTCGCGCAGACGCTGAAGACCGTCTCCGTCGGCACGGCCTACGCCATCTGGGCCGGGGCCGGCACCGCGGCCATCGCCACGATCGGCATGGTCTTCCTCGGGGAGGGGATGACCGTCGCCAAGGCCGCCGGGATCGCGCTGATCATCATCGGGGTCGTGGTGCTGAACCTGGGAGGTGCGCACTGATGCCCCGGCGCCACGACCCCGAGCGGCGGCAGCGGATCATCGACGCGGCGATCCGGGTCGTCGGTTCGAAGGGCATCGCCGGACTGAGCCACCGCACCGCCGCCGCCGAGGCCGATGTCCCGCTGGGCTCCACGACGTACCACTTCAGCACCCTCGACGAGCTGCTGGTCGCCGCACTGCGGCAGACCAACGAGGGCTTCGCCAAGGTGATCGCCTCGTGCGGCGGTCCGGATGGTCCCGGGACCGATCTGGCCGCCGAACTCGCCGGGTGGATCGGGCAGTGGCTCGCCGGTGACCGTACGGGGGTGGAGCTGGAGTACGAGCTGTACCTGGCCGCCCTGCGCCGGCCCGCGCTGCGGCCCGTCGCCGCCGAGTGGGCCGAGGGTGTCGCCGAACAGCTGTCCCGGCGGACCGACCCCGTGACCGCGCGGGCGCTGGTGGCGGTCGTCGACGGCATCTGCCTGCAGGTGCTGCTGACCGGGACGCCCTACGACGAGGCGTATGCGCGGGAGGTGCTGGGACGAGTCCTCGCGGGGGCCGATGGGTGACACCGGCGGGCGGGGCGTGTCCGTGCTGCTGACGGGCGCCTTCGACGCGGATACCGCCCGTCACGTGAGACGCCCCCGCACCGGTTCGCCTGGACCGCCGTCCGCCGGTTAGGTTGCCCTCATGACCGACACGACTGCTCCTCGCACCACCGGCGCCGTTGCCGCCGGCCTCGCCACGATCGCCGCCGACGGCACCGTCCTCGACACCTGGTTCCCCGCGCCCGAGCTGGCCGCCGAGCCCGGCCCGTCCGGCACCGAGCGGCTCTCCGCCGAGCAGGCCGCCGAGCTGCTCGGCGGCGGCGCCACCGCGGCGATCGGCCCCGACGCCCGCCGGGGCGTCGAGGTGGTCGCGGTCCGCACGGTCATCGCCTCCCTCGACGAGAAGCCGATCGACGCGCACGACACCTACCTGCGCCTGCACCTGCTCTCCCACCGCCTGGTCAAGCCGCACGGCCAGAGCCTGGACGGCATCTTCGGCTTCCTCGCCAACGTCGCCTGGACCTCGCTCGGCCCGGTCGCCGTCGACGACCTCGAGAAGGTGCGGCTGAACGCCCGCGCCGAGGGCCTGCACCTCCAGGTGACCTCCGTCGACAAGTTCCCGCGCATGACGGACTACGTGGCCCCCAAGGGCGTCCGGATCGCCGACGCCGACCGGGTCCGCCTCGGTGCGCACCTCGCCGAGGGCACCACCGTCATGCACGAGGGCTTCGTCAACTTCAACGCCGGCACGCTCGGCACGTCGATGGTCGAGGGCCGCATCTCCGCCGGTGTCGTGATCGGCGACGGCTCGGACATCGGCGGTGGCGCCTCGACGATGGGCACGCTGTCCGGCGGCGGCAACGTCATCATCTCCATCGGCGAGCGCTGCCTGATCGGTGCCGAGGCGGGCGTCGGTATCGCCCTGGGCGACGAGTGCGTCGTCGAGGCCGGCCTCTACGTCACCGCCGGCACCCGCGTCACCATGCCCGACGGCCAGATCGTCAAGGCCCGCGAGCTGTCCGGCGCCTCCAACATCCTCTTCCGCCGCAACTCGGTCACCGGCACGGTCGAGGCCCGGCCGAACAACGCGGTGTGGGGCGGGCTGAACGAGATCCTGCACAGCCACAACTGACGCTCCCGTATCCCGTACGGATGACCCGGCGTGACCTCCTGGTGGTCTCGGCAGATGAACGGGTGGACGCAGTGTCCGATCATTCGCCGAACCGACGAAACGAGGACCGGGGCATGAGGAACGAGCGGGGGCGGGCCGTGGCGCGCTGTCTGGCCGGGGCGGTCACGACGCTGGTGGTGTGCTGGCTTCCGGCGGGGAGTGCGCACGCCGACGAGACCAACACGGGCTCCCACAACGGCCACCGGGTCGGGCTGCTCAACGTCAACGTCGGCCAGGTCGACGACCCGGCGGAGGACGTGCTGGAGCACACGCTGCTGTTCGGCGACGGCTACGCCTGGAACTGAACCGCCACCTCGACGGACCGGGGCCCGTACCGCACACCGTGCGGTACGGGCCCCGGTCCGTTTTTCGTGACCGGCAGGTGGCATAGCGGGAGGCTCCCGCGCGCGTCACAAGGGGTACGGGGGGCGGGCAGCGGGTCCGCCCCGGGGGAAAGCGAAGGTGACGATGGATGCCGAAGCGCAGGAGAGCTTCCGGGAGTTCGTGGCGAACCGGTCGTCCACGCTGCTGAGGACCGCGGTCCTGCTGAGCGGCGGCGACCGGCACGCGGGCGAGGACCTGCTCCAGAACGCGCTGATCAAGGCGGCGGGCCGCTGGCACCGCATCGACGAACCCGAGGCGTACGTCCGGCAGGTCCTCTACCGCCAGCAGGTCAGCCGCTGGCGGCTGAAGTGGCCGAGGCGCGAGCTGAGCGTCGCCGAACCGCCGGAGACCCCGGCCGCCCCGGACGCCTCCGGCGCGGCCGAGCTGCGCCTGGTGATGCGGGGCGCGCTGGCCCGGCTGACCGCGCGGCAGCGCACCGTGCTCGTGCTGCGCTACTTCGAGGACCTGCCCGAGGCCGAGGTGGCCCGCATCCTGGGCTGCTCCGTCGGCACCGTACGGTCCGCCACCCACCGCTCCCTGGCCCGGCTGCGCGCCCTCGCGCCCGAGTTGGCCGCCCTGGGTCCGGCCGCCGCGGAACAGCGGCCGTCCCGTGACTACTCGCCCGTGGAGGTGCGTCAGTGAACGTCGACGAACTCGTGCGCGACGCGCTGCGCGACCAGGCCGACGGGCAGCCGCCCGCGGCACCCGGCTTCGCCGACCGGGTGCTCGCGGTCCGCCGGCGCCGCCGCAGCCGCCGGCTGGCGTCCGCGGCAGCGGCGGTCGCCGCCGTGGTCGCCGTCGCCGTGGCCGTGCCGATGCTGGACTCCGGCAAGCAGGACGTCCGGCCCTCGGGCGGTGTGGAGCAGACCGGCGTAACCGCCCGTCCGGACCAGTCGCCGCCGCGCGACCTGATCGCGGCCGGGCGGGTCGCGCTGGCCGCGTACTACACCTTCAGGAACGTCGAGCAGTCCGCCGACCGTGCCGTCTCCGAACGTACGTACTGGCTGCTGGACCCCGAGACGAAGAAGTACGAGAAGGCCGACCGGTGGTCGTACGTCGCCGTCGCTCCCGGGCTGAAGACCGCCGCCGTCCTGGAACGGGACCTGCCCGTCCGGCGCATCGGGCTGCTCGACCTGGCGAGCGGTGAGGTCGAGCGGTGGCTCCCGGTCGATCGCCCGGTGGCGGGCGTGGAGTTCTCGCCCGATGGTACGAAGCTCGTCGCCACGACCTACAGCCAGAATCCCGACCAGCGGGTGAAGATCGAGGGCTCGGACGACTGGGACGCCCTGTTCATGAAGTCGTACCGGACCGGGTTCCACGTCATCGACGTGGCGTCGGGGAGGAGTTCCTGGACCGAGATCAAGATCGGCCTGGACCCGGACGACCCGGGGAGCTTCCTCAACTCGCGCCAGGACTTCGCCTTCAGCCGTGACGGCAGCCTCGTCTGGTCCGGCCTGCCCTCCGAACCGGGCAAGAGGTTCTACGACGTCGGCGGCAAGGAGGTCGCCCCGCCTGTGAGGGAGCGGCACCGGGACTGGTTCGTCGAGGCGGGGGTGTCGCCGGACGGGGCGCTCGTCGCCGGTCAGTTCGCGGGCAAGAAGTGGAAGACGTCCTCCTGGATCCTGGACTCGCGCACGGGCAAAACGCGCACCGAGGTGCACGGGCAGCAGTTGCTCGCCTGGGCCGACGGCGACTCACTCGTCGCCTGGGACATCGGGCCCGACGGTAACGAGTACCACCAACGGCTGGTTCTGGTGACGATGGGCAGCGACAAGGTGGTACCGCTCAGTGGCTTCCGGTCGCCCAAGGACAACACGAAGGGGCGGTGGGAGCCGGTGTTCGCGGAGCGGTGACGCCTTCGTCAGGTGGTGATCAGGGTCTGGTAGAGCGACAGGAGCACGTCGGTCGTCTTGTCGTCGGCGGGCCGCAACGGGGCGCGGACCGGGCCCGCGGGGAGGGCCAGGGCGTTCAGGAGCGCCTTGGTCGTCACGGTCCCCGGCAGGCCTGCCGACATGATCGCCTCGATGAGGGGGGTGGCCTGCTGCTGGAGGCGGGCCGCCTGCGCCGTGTCGCCCGCGTCGAACGCGTCCAGCACGGCTCGCAGGCGGTCCGGGATCACGTTGGCGACCGTGCTGACGTACCCCGTGCCGCCGACCGCGTAGAGCGCGAGGTTGTGTTCGTCGCAGCCCGCGTAGTACGCCAGGTCCGTGCGGGCCAGCACCTTCTGGGCGGCCAGGAAGTCGTAGGAGCAGTCCTTGACCGCGACGATCCTGGGGTGTGCGGAGAGACGGAGGATCGTCTCCGGTTCGACTCGGATGCCGGTGCGGTTCGGGATGTCGTAGAGCATGAGCGGGAGCTCACTGGCGTCGGCGATCTCGCGGAAGTGGGCCTCGATCGCGTCCTGCGGGGGCCTGCTGTAGTACGGCGCCACCACCAACAGGCCGTCCGCGCCCGCCTTCTCCGCCTCTCGGGCCAGCTCGACGGTGTGGCGGGTGTCGGGCGTGCCGATGCCCGTCACGATCGACGCCCGGTCGGCCACGGCCTCGCGGACGGCTGCGATCAGGGCCGACTTCTCGGCGTCCGTGGTGGTCGGTGACTCGCCCGTCGTGCCGGACAGGACGAGGCCGTCGCAGCCCTGTGCGACCAGGTGGGCGGCGAGGCGCTGGGCGCCGTCGAGGTCCAGTGCGCCGGACGTCGTGAACGGGGTGATCATGGCGCACAGGGCGCGGCCGAAGGGGGTCGTCATGTGAGTAGTGTCGGCAGCGTGACTGTGTAGCTCTAGTTAATTCTTCTACCTGGTATTCGTAAGGGATGCTTTTCGGCTGTTCCGGTGGAGTGCCGCGGGGTCACGGAGCGTGCCCGTGGAGTGCCCTATGTCCAAACCCGGGCCTCGTGGGTCACCATGGCCGGGACGGTCGGCGACGGCATTTCATGGAGGCGTCATGAAGCTGGGCAAGGCACTGGCCACCGGGGTCGCGGAGGAGCAGCCGCAGGTCCGGGACGAGGAGATCGAACTGCACGAGTTCCGGCTGCGGGAGGCTGAAGAGCCCGCGCCCGAAGAGGTTCCGGTCGCCCGATGAGGCTGCGGCTTCCGGCGGAGCGTCCGACGGAGCCGCCGACCGGATACAAGATCGCCCACCCGGTGCTGTCCCAGGACGGCACCCGGGCCGGGTTCACCGGTGTGTCGCTGGGCGGCGCGCTGCCGTACGGGGTGGTGGCCGAGGCGTCGTGTGTGTACGGGCTGCGGCACCGGGCGCCGCATCGGCGCTGCGACTGCGGGTTCCACTGCGTGCATGACCGGAAGGCGGCGGAGGCGTTGCTGTGCACGGCCGAGCACCGGGCGGCCGTGCTGTTGGAGGTCTCCGTTCTCGGGGCCTACATCCGCTTCGAACGAGGGTTTCGGTATGCCCGGCAGCGGGTGCGGGTCATGACCGTCGGGGCGTGTGCGTGCGGCGCCGGGGCCGATGCGCTGGGCGAGGCCGGCTGGGGGCGGCCGGGGTGGCGGGCGTTGGTGCCCTGTTGCGGGGGGTGTCTGCGGGGGCGGCCGTCCTTGTCGCTTGCCGGGTTCGCTCGGTTGGCGGGGGACGGGTTGCGGGTCGTGGCCGCGGGTGCTACGACGCCGGCAGGGCTGCGGAGGGCGGGGGCCGAAGGGGCCGAAGGGTTGGGGGTGCCCGAACTCGTCGCGGAGGCCGCGTTGTTGCAGGCGCGGCTGGACTGGTTTCAGGCTCAGCTGGCGCGGCTCGGTGATCGTGGAGCTGTCTCTTATACACATCT